>JBMFIE010000162.1:0-3966 GCA_049976465.1 Thiomonas sp.
CAACGTTCCGCCGCATTCCCCACAAGACCAACAGGAGACACCTCAATGGCAGATCAATCGCTGCACGGAGCGCATGCCGCGCCTGAACACGGCGGGCTGCGCGGCTGGATCGACAAGCGCTTCCCGTTCTCCTCGCTGTGGAGCGCGCACCTGACCGAGTACTACGCGCCAAAGAACCTCAACTTCTGGTACTACTTCGGCTCGCTGGCGATCGTGGTACTGGCGATCCAGATCATCAGCGGCATTTTTCTGGTGATGAATTACAAGCCCGACGCCGCGCTGGCTTTCGCCTCGGTCGAATACATCATGCGCGATGTCAACTGGGGCTGGCTGATCCGCTATATCCACTCCACCGGTGCGTCGGCGTTTTTCATCGTCATCTACCTGCACATGTTCCGCGGGCTGATCTACGGCTCCTACCGCACCCCGCGCGAGTTGATCTGGATTTTTGGCTGCCTGATTTTCCTCAGCCTGATGGCCGAGGCCTTCTTCGGCTATCTGTTGCCCTGGGGACAGATGTCGTTCTGGGGCGCTCAGGTCATCGTCAACCTGTTTTCCGCCATTCCGGTGATCGGCCCCGACCTGGCAGTGTGGATCCGCGGTGATTATGTGGTCAGCGATGTCACGCTCAACCGCTTTTTCGCTTTCCATGTGATTGCGATCCCGCTGCTGCTCATCGGTCTCGTCGGCTCGCACATCATCGCCCTGCATCAGGTGGGATCGAACAACCCGGACGGCATCGAAATCAAGGACAACAAGGACGGCCGCGGCATCCCGCGCGACGGTGTGGCCTTCCACCCCTACTACACCGTGCACGACCTGTTCGGGCTGTCGGTGTTCTTGATGATCTTCTGCGCGGTCGTGTTCTTCGCACCGCAGTTTGGCGGCTATTTCCTCGAGCACAACAATTTCATTCCGGCCAATCCGCTCAAGACCCCGCCGCACATCGCGCCGGTGTGGTATTTCACGCCCTTCTACTCCATCCTGCGGGCCACCACCAGCACCACGGTGCACATCTGGATGGTCGTGCTCGTCGCCGCCACCCTCTATGCCCTGTGGCGCAACCGCAGCAGGCCTGCACGCGCCGCGGTGTTTGCCGTGGGCGGGGGGCTTTTGTTCTGGGCGCTGGCCTCGATTGACGCCAAATTCTGGGGCGTGGTCAGCATGGGAGGAGCGGTGCTCATCTTTTTCTTCTTGCCCTGGCTGGATCACTCGCCGGTCAAGTCCATCCGCTACCGGCCGAGCTGGCACCGCGCGATCTACATCCTGTTCGCGCTCAACTTCCTCGTGCTGGGCTATTTCGGCATCCAGCCGCCCTCGCCCCTTGCCTACGCCGTGGCGCTGACCTGCACCCTGCTGTACTTCAGCTTCTTTTTCCTGATGCCGTGGTGGAGCCGGATGGGCACCTTCAAGCCCGTGCCGCAACGCCTGACCTACAAAGCCCACTGATGCGCGCGCCCATGAAATTCCTCCTGCACCGCCTCGGCCTGGGGCTGCTGCTCGGCCTGATGCTGCACGGCGCGGCCAGCGCCGCTGCCGAACAGCAAGAGATCCCGCTCGACCACGCACCCTACCGGGTCAACAACATCCTGGCGCTACAAAACGGTGCGCGGCTGTTCGTCAATTACTGTCTGGGTTGTCACTCGGCCAAGTACATGCGCTATGAAAGCCTGCGCCGCATCGGCCTGACCGACGATCAGATCCAGCACAACCTGATGTTTGGCAACGCCAAGATCGGCGACACCATGCGCGTGGCAATGACACCGGAGCAGGCCGAAAAATGGTTCGGCATCGAACCGCCCGACCTGACCATCATCACCAAGGCGCTGGCCTCGCACCGCGGCAGCGGCGCGGATTATCTTTACACCTACCTGCGCACCTTCTACCGTGACGACAGCCGCCCCACCGGCTGGAACAATCTGGTGTTTCCGGGCGTGGGCATGCCCAACCCGCTGTGGATGCTGCAGGGCGAGCGGGCGGCCAACTTCCAGGTCGGTCCCGACCCGGCCGATCCGAAGGTCAAGCTCAAGACCTTCGTCGGCTTTACCCAACTGACCCAGGGTACCGAGTCGCCAAACGAGTATGATTCAACGATTGCCGACTTGGTTGCCTACATGCAGTGGATGGCCGAGCCCGACCAACTGTTTCGCAAGCGCCTTGGCGTCATCGTGCTCATCTTCCTGGGGTTGTTCACTTTCCTCACATGGAAGCTGAAATCGGAATACTGGAAGGATGTGAAGTAGCCAGCAAGCCCGCACGTCTCCCGGGCCCGGCAGCGGGCCCACACCGCTTCGGGGTGGCTACGCCACCCCGTTGTGTTTTTGCGAGATTCTGCTCGACTTGCCCCGCGCCCCTGGCGAAAAGGGCGCGGGATATCCTGGGTCGCTGATCGATTTTTGACAGGAGTCTGTATTCATGATGGTGCTCTATTCCGGCACGACCTGCCCGTTTTCGCAGCGTTGCCGTTTCGTGCTGTTCGAAAAAGGCATGGATTTCGAAATCCGCGATGTCGATCTATTCAACAAACCCGAAGACGTCAATGTCATGAATCCCTACGGCCAGGTGCCCATCCTGGTCGAACGCGACCTGATTCTTTACGAATCGAACATCATCAACGAGTACATCGACGAGCGCTTTCCGCATCCGCAGCTCATGCCTGGCGATCCCATCGCGCGGGCGCGCGTGCGCCTGTTCCTGTTCAACTTCGAAAAGGAACTGTTCGTCCATGTCAGCACCCTGGAATCGCGCCAGACCAAATCCAACGAAAAAGCCCTGGAAAAGGCTCGCCTCGCCATCCGCGATCGCCTCACCCAGCTCGCCCCCGTGTTTCTGAAAAACAAATACATGCTCGGTGAGGAGTTCTCCATGCTCGATGTGGCCATCGCCCCGCTGCTGTGGCGGCTGGACCACTACGGCATCGAACTGCCCAAATCGGCCCTACCGCTGGCGAAATACGCCGAGCGCATTTTCGCCCGGCCTGCGTATATCGAGGCACTCACGCCCTCGGAAAAGATCATGCGCAAGTGAGGATTGGCATCCGAGATGGACAGCGCGCACCACACCACCTCCACCAAGCCGTACCTCATCCGCGCACTCTATGAGTGGTGCACGGACAACGGTCTGACGCCCTACATCGCAGTACGGGTGGGTGCTGGCGCACGCGTGCCGATGGAGTTCGTGAAAAACGGTGAAATCGTGTTCAACATCAGCTTCGACGCCACCAGCGGCCTGCACATCGGCAACGATGACATTCGCTTCAAAGCGCGCTTCGGCGGTGTGGCCCGCGACATTCTCATTCCCATCGGCCAAGTCACTGCAATCTACGCCCGCGAAACCAGTCAGGGCATGGCCTTCCCCGCAGAAACAGACCACCCGCAGCCGGATGCAGACCACGTCGATGCTTCCACTGCAGTAGACCAGCATGAACAAGCGCCCGGCGCAACGTCTGCCGCGGCACCTGCCCGACTGCGGCCGGTAGAATCCGCTTCAACCGGCCAGACCGACTCCACACCCGACGAACCACCGCCCTCCGCCCCGCGTCCCGGCGGTGCGCGTCTGACCCGCGTGAAATAGCTGCAACCGCCAAGTGCCGCGCCGCACCCGCCATCTCTTGCCGACTTAGCTCAGCTGGTAGAGCAACCGCCTTGTAAGCGGTAGGTCATCCGTTCGATTCGGATAGTCGGCACCAAAAAATTTCAATTAATCAATGACTTACAGAAAAAGCCACATCAACAAGGTGTGGCTTTTTTCTGTCTCAGTGGGAATGAATTCCCACTCAATTCCCACTGGGTTCCCACAAAAGGCACCCGATCGCCCCCGATTCTTCCCGATTTTTTTCCCACAGGATTCCCACACGCAAGCAGACTCGCGCGAAAACACACACCAGCCTAGAACGAGGGTCGGATGTGCATTTTCGGCCCCGACTTTTCTTGATCTTTCTGGGCAAAGCGTTTGAGTTCCTAGAAC
>JBMFIE010000163.1:0-3940 GCA_049976465.1 Thiomonas sp.
GCTTTTCGCCGCAGCGCTCGCGCGAAATCGTGCAGGCGCTGGTGAGCAACCGCCGCGCCGTGACCTACGCCGAGGTCGACGCACCGCAAGGCCACGACGCCTTCCTGATGGATCACCCGCATTACCACGGCGTGGTGCGCGCCTGGTTCGACCGCATCGCGCAGGAGATCGCGCCATGAGCACGCCGCTGTCCGTCATTGCCGATCTGGTGCCGCACGGCAGCCGGGTGCTCGATCTGGGCTGCGGCGACGGCCGCATGCTCGCGCATCTGCGCGACACCCGCGGCTGCACCGGATTGGGCGTGGAAATCGACCCGCAAAAGCTGATCGCCGCCACCGCCCGGGGCGTGGATGTGCTGCAGTACGACCTCGAACAGGGGCTGTCGCTGTTTGGCGACCGCAGCTTCGACGTGGTGCTGCAGATCGACACCCTGCCCAATATCCGCCATACCGAAAACGCCCTGCGCGAAACCGCGCGCGTGGGACGGCTGGGCATTCTGAGCTTTGCCAATTTCGCCCACTGGAGCATCCGTCTGCGGATTCTCACTGGCCGTCTGCCGGTCACGCCCGAGCTGCCCTACGAGTGGTACAACACCCCGAACCTGCGCGTGGCGACCTACGCCGATTTTGAGCGTCTGGCTGCGCACTGTGGGCTGACCGTGGTCGATGCCTTCGGCCTGCGCAACGGCCGCCGCGTGCGCCTCGCGCCGGGCTTGCTGGGCACCGAAGCGGTGTTTTGCGTTCGCAGTTGAGGCGAACCGCCGCCGAGCGGTGGCAGGCAGCGTCCTCGTGCTGTCGATCCGCTGAAATTCCTCCCCCTCCCAGCCTCCCCCACGCGGTGGGGGAGGAGGGCTGGTGCCGCCGGTGTCCGATCGTCACTGGCCCCGATAGGCCGGCAGCTCGATGACATAAGTGTCGACCGCGGCGTTCGGGTCGATCACCGGATTGCCGGGGTTGCCGGCGCCCCAGTCGCTGGCCACCAGGAGCCGGGTTCCGCTCGGGCTGATGACCACATTGGGCTGCGCCCAATAGTTGTTCTGGCGCGCATTGCTGTAGTTGCCTGCGGTGCGGTGATGCGCCACGCGGTACACCTTGCCGGTATCGATATTGGCCAGCACGATTTCCTGATCCAGATAGGTCTGGGCGGGGCCTGAGACCGTGGGCTGGCTACCGCTGCAGTTGCCGGTGCTGCCCGCAGGACAGCCGGTGATTGCCAGCGCCACCCAGCCGGCGGCACGGCTGCGTCCCGACAGCAGCGCGCCGGTGCGCGGATAGCCATCGCCCGTCTTCTCGCCAATGAGGGTGGACACCGCGCCCGTGGTGAGATTGGCGATCATCAGATTGCCGCTGCCCGACGGCCCGTCGAACTGCACCGCCGCAAACACATCGTCGCCCGCCGCGTTGCGCAGCATGTCCCCATGCTCGATGCCGTTGAACGGCAGGGTGCGCTGCACCGCGCCGGTCTCGCTGAGCACGCTCACCTTGGTGACGTCGCCCAGCATCAGGCCGCGGCCGCTGGGCAATGCCTGCGCGACATTGCCCTCGTGCGTGCCGTACGTGGAGATTCTGTTGGTGCTCAGCCGGTAGCTGAACTGACCTTGTAGCGCGGCACCGCCCGGGCCGTTTTTCTGCTGATACACGCCCAGCCCGAACAGGTCGCCATCGGCGCTGGGGGCAAACGGATCGCCGCCGCCGCCGATCTTGCCATTGATGGGAGCCAGCTGCGTGTTGCCGGTGAAACTCTTGAGCACGGTTTTTTGCCCGGTATTGACGTTGTAGGCCACCAGTTCCCGCACGTAGGTGCCGCCCGCGTCGCGGTTGTCGACATAGCGCAGCAATGCCGGGTTGGTCGGATCCCAATACACCTGCTCGACATCGGCCGGGTTGATGTCGAGGAATTTGATGAATCGGTAGGTTTTGCCGTCATACAGCGCATGTCCGGCCTGCCCGCCCGTCATCGGCGAGGTGACGTAGAGAAACAGCAGCGACTCGTCGCAGTTCCACGACTGGATGGTCGGATAGACCGGCACGGCCACGCGCGCCTTGAAGTCCGCAGCGACGTCGGTGATGCGCACGATGCGCGTGTTGCCTGGAAAGTCCGGATCGGCCAGGCTGACCCCCTTGGCAGGTTTGGCCAGCGCCGTATACGGCCGCAGTGCCTTGCCGTAGTCGACCAGGCCCGAGGCCGGGTTGGCAGAGGCAGTGCCGCAGGTGGTGGGGACGGGTGCGGGCACTGGAGCCGGAGCCGGAGCCGGAGCCGGAGCCGGAGTCGGAGTCGGAGTCGGAGTCGGAGTCGGAGTCGGAGTCGGAGTCGGAGTCGGAGTCGGAGTCGGGGCCGGAGCTGGGTTCAGGTTTGGACTAAGGGTCGTCCCTCCCACCGAAGTCCCCGTCCCGGAATTGGCCATTGCGGTGGTTCCTACGCCGCCGTTCGCGGGACTCACTGACGCGGCATCGGTTGTCCCCCCACCCCCGCATGCGCCAACACATAGCGACGCCACCAGCGCGATGGCTGCCGCCTTGGTCTTTGGAAAGGATGATTTCATGCCAACTCCCTGACTTGGGTACTGCACCCGCGGGCGCTTTTCGAGCACACTGGCGGGCACCGAGAAAATGATGTGTGTCGAAGCCAGCACTCGCCCAGCTCGACACACGACGAAAACAGATGAACGTCCTGTTACAGATGGCGCGCAACACCTGCCGGTTTTGTCGTGTCCAAGAGGATCGCACGCGCGCGGGCCAGTGGGTCGTTGCCGGTCGTTCATGTCCCGGCGGGTGGCCAAATGACCGATTTGAATCTTTAAATTGTCGAATTTTCCCGGTGACAAGTCGATCGGCGCGTACCGGGCCGTGGTGTCGGAAAGCACTGGTTTGCCAGTCAGAAAATTCTGAACGGGGTGCCGCAGACGGGCAGGTCTGCATTTCGGTGGGGGATGACGGCGTGCCCCGACCGTGCAGACGCAGGCCGACCGAAGTCTGCCGCTCGCTCCGCGCGGCGTGCGGGCGCGAGCAGGCCCGCCGTTGATCGAGGGCAGACCAGGTGGCTGACCGGCGCGTGCTCATCATCGACGACCATGCCCTGCTGGGAGAGAGTCTGGCGCGGTATCTCGGCTCCTGCGGAATGCAGGCACTGTGGTGCGGCGACCCGGCCCAGGCCATGCCGCGCATCCGTGAGCAGATCTGGGACGTGGTGCTGCTCGACTTGTCGCTGTCCGCAGGCAACGGCCTGGATCTGCTCAAGCGCATCAAGCTCGCACATCCCGACCTGCCGGTGCTGATCCTGAGCATGTATCCAGAGCAGCAATTCGCCCTGCGCGCGCTACGCGGCGGCGCGGCGGGTTATCTGACCAAGGGCTGCGGCCCGGATGTGCTGGTCGAGGCGATTCACAAGGTGGCGCAAGGCGGGCGCTACCTCACCCCGGGCGTGGCCGAGCAACTGGCCAGATACATGCACGAGGGCGACGCGGCGCTGGAGCCGCACGCCCGCCTGTCAGACCGGGAAATGCAGGTCTTTTTGCGACTGGTGGCAGGCAAGTCGGTGAACCAGGTGGCCGAGGAGCTGCACATCAGCTGCAAGACCGTGAGCACGCACAAGACCCGGCTGATGAAAAAGCTCGGGATCGACAACGACGCCGATCTGGTGCGGTATGCGATCCATCAGGGCATCGTGCACTGACACCATGCCAGCCGGGGGCAGACCGGATGCGCAGCGCAAGCGACTTGTTCCGTGTTGCCTTTTTATACTGCTTGGGATGCATCCTGACTTCTCGCCTGACCGCGCGACACAGCTGGCGCGCGATACCCTCGACATCGAGGCCCGTGCGCTCTGCGCATTACGCGAGCGGCTGCAGGCGCCGCCGCTGGCCGCAGCATTTGCGCAGGCGGTGCAGTGCATGCTGCAAAGCACTGGGCGCGTCGTGGTGTCGGGCATGGGCAAATCGGGC
>JBMFIE010000164.1:0-3908 GCA_049976465.1 Thiomonas sp.
GCGCGCTTGCCCCCGAGCGCGCGCGCCGCGCTCGACCTGCGCGCCCCGCGCGACCCGCTCTACCCGGCGAGCGACCTATACGGCATCGTGCCGCGCGATGCGCGCAAACCGTTCGACGTGCGCGAGGTCATCGCCCGCATCGTCGATGCCTCGGAGTTCGACGAATTCAAGGCGCGCTTTGGCAGCACGCTGGTGTGCGGCTTCGCGCATCTGCACGGCATCCCGGTGGGCATCCTGGCGAACAACGGCATCCTGTTCTCCGACAGCGCGGTCAAGGGCGCGCACTTCATCGAGCTGTGCTGTCAGCGCCGCATCCCGCTGCTGTTCCTGCAGAACATCACCGGCTTCATGGTCGGGCGCAAGGCGGAGAACGAAGGCATCGCCCGGCACGGCGCCAAGCTGGTCGCAGCAGTCGCTTGCGCGCAGGTGCCCAAGTTCACCGTGATCATCGGCGGCAGCTTCGGCGCCGGCAACTACGGCATGTGCGGCCGGGCGTTCGGCCCGCGGCAGCTGTGGATGTGGCCGAACGCGCGCATCAGCGTGATGGGCGCAGAGCAGGCAGCCAGTGTGCTCGCCACGGTGCGGCGCGACGGCATCGAGGCCAAGGGCGGGACGTGGAGCGCGCAGGAGGAAGAGGCGTTCAGGGCGCCGATCCGCGCGCAATACGAGGCGCAGGGCCACCCGTACTACGCCACCGCGCGGCTGTGGGACGACGGCATCATCGACCCGGCCGACACCCGCCGCGTGCTCGCGCTCGGGCTGTCTGCCGCGCTGAACGCGCCGATCCCGCAAACCCGCTTCGGTGTGCTGCGCATGTGATGTGTAGGATTTGTTCGTTCTCTACACATTGAGCGCCGATCATGCGAACCCATCTCGACATCGACGCTGCCTCGACGGCCGCCGCGATGCAAGCCGGTGGTTTCAAGACCAAGAATGAGGCGGTCGAGGAGGGCTTGCGCCGCGGGCGCGACGGCGCCCGTGGGGCGTTGCCGCGTCGTCTGGGCGACGCCGATGCCGAGGGGTTCAAACCGGTGGGAGACATCGACACATGGACGTCCTGAATCCGCTGGGCGCTTACTTCCAGACCTTGGCCCGCTACCACCTCTGGGCCACACGGCGGCTGCTCGCCGAGCACATCGCGCCGCTGCCCGAGGCCGACTACCGCCGCGACTGCGGGCTGTTTTTCAAGAGCATCCACGGCACGCTCAACCACTTGCTGGTGGGCGAAGGGCTGCTGTGGCAGCGGCGCTTCATCGACGGTGTCTCACCCAGTGGCATTGCGCTGGACGCCGAGGCCGAGCCCGAGCGCGCACGGCTGGCGCAGCGTCTGCTGGATGTGGCGCAGGCCTGGCAGCCGTTCATCACGTCGCTGTCGCCCGAGCGCTTTGCATCGACGCTTGCCTATGCCACCAGCCGTGGCGAACCTGTCGCCTCACCGTTCGCGCTGACCCTGGCGCATGTGTTCAACCATGCCACGCACCATCGCGGCCAGATCACCGCCGCGCTGACCGCGATGGGCCGCGCTGCGCCGGTGCTCGATCTGATCTACATGCTGCGCGAGGAGGCGGCATGAACGCGGTTGCCGCTGTTCGGGTGGAGCGCGCCGGGGTGGTGGCCACGGTCACGCTGGCCCGCCCCGAGGTGCGCAACGCTTTCGACGCCGCGACCATTTCTGCGCTGCACGCGGCGTTTGTCGATCTCGGCATGGACCCGCAGGTGCGCGTCGTCGTGCTCGCCGCCGAGGGCGCGGCGTTCTGCGCCGGCGCCGATCTGCGCTACATGCGGGAGATGGCGCAGTACAGCGAAGTGCAGAACCGCGATGACGCGCTGCAGCTCGCGCGCATGCTGCGCAGCGTGGCCGAATGCCCCAAGCCGGTGATCGCCCGGGTGCAGGGCGACGCGTTCGCCGGCGGCGTCGGGCTGGTGGCGGCCTGCGATCTGGCGGTGGCTGTTCGCACCGCGCGGTTTTGCCTGAGCGAAGTCCGGCTCGGGCTGATTCCGGCGACCATCATGCCGCATGTGCTGCGCGCCATCGGCGCGCGCGCCGCGCAGCGCTACACCCTGAGCGCCGAGGTGTTCGACGCCGCCACCGCGCAGCGCATCGGCCTGCTGCATGAAGTGGCCGCAGACGCCGCTGCGCTCGATGCGCAGGTGCACGCCTGGACGCAGGCGCTGCTGGCCGCCTCGCCGCAGGCGCTGGCCGCGGCCAAGCGGCTGCTCGCCGAGGTGGCGCATCATCCGCTGGGCGAGGCGCTGCTGGCCGACACCGCCGAGCGCATTGCGCAGGCCCGCGCCAGCAGCGACGGGCGCGAAGGCATCGCCGCCTTTCTGGAAAAACGCAAGCCGCGCTGGGCCGCACCCGGCCCAAACTGAATCGAACTGAACCCAACCGAATCCCGCCATGCACATGACCTCAGCCAACCCCTGGACGACCGCGCGCATCGAAACCCTGCTCGACCTGCCGCTGCCCGAACTGATGTGGCAGGCGCAGCAGGTGCACCGCGCGCATTTCGACCCGACCGAGGTGCAGCTGTCCTCGCTGCTGTCGATCAAGACCGGCGGCTGTCCTGAAGACTGCGGTTACTGCCCGCAATCGGCGCACCACGACGTCGGCCTCAAGGCGGGCAAGCTGATGGATCTCGACACCGTGCTGGCCAACGCCCGGGCGGCCAGGGACGCAGGTGCGAGCCGCTTTTGCATGGGCGCGGCCTGGCGCGAACCCAAGGATCGCGACATCGACGCGGTGGCCAGAATGGTCGAGGGCGTCAAGGCGCTCGGCCTGGAGACCTGCATGACCCTGGGCATGCTGCGCCCCGAGCAGGCGCAGCGGCTGGCCAGCGCGGGGCTGGACTACTACAACCACAACCTCGACACCTCGCCCGCGTTCTATGGCCAGATCATCACCACCCGCACCTATCAGGAGCGGCTCGACACCCTGCGGCATGTGCGCGCCGCCGGGATGAAGGTGTGCTGTGGCGGCATTGTCGGCATGGGCGAGACGCGCGCCGACCGTGCAGCACTCCTGGCCGAACTCGCCAACCTCGACCCGTATCCCGAATCGGTGCCGATCAACGCGCTGGTGCGGGTGGCCGGCACACCGCTGCAGCATGCGCCCGACCTCGATCCCTTCGAATTCGTGCGCACCGTGGCCGCCGCCCGCATCGTCATGCCGCGCGCCTGGGTGCGGCTGTCCGCGGGACGGCGTGAACTGGGCGACGGCATCCAGGCGCTGTGCCTGCTCGCCGGAGCGAACTCGATCTTTTACGGCGACACCCTGCTGGTCACCGGCAATGCCGAGGTCCAGGCCGACCGCGCGCTGTTCGCCCGTCTGGGGCTGCGTGCCGAGGGTCTGCCCGCCGATGCCGCGCCAGATCAGCCCGCCACGCGCCGCACCATCCCCCTGCAACCCCAACACTGAGCCCGCCGATGCACGCCTCCACCCTCGACACCCTGCAACTGCTCGCGCTGGCCGCAGCTCTCGGCTGGGCCAGCGGCCTGCGCGCCTTTTTGGTGATGTTCGCCGTCGGTGTCGCCGGGCTGGCCGGGTGGGTGCAACTGCCCGCCGGGCTGCAGGCGCTGGCCAGCCCGCTGGCGGTGGGCATCACCGGGGTTCTGGCCCTGCTCGAATTCGTCGGCGACAAGATTCCGGGCGTGGACAGCCTGCTCGACTTCATCTCCACTCTGCTGCGCATCCCGGCGGGCGCGGTGCTCGCGGCCAGTGTGTTCGGGCTGGATCACACCTTCGTTGCAGCGCTGGCGGCGGCGGCTGGCGGCAGCCTGGCCGCGGTCAGCCACGGCACCAAGCTGTCCACCCGCGCGGCGATCAACACCTCGCCCGAGCCGTTTTCCAATGTCGGCGCGTCGTTCGGCGAGGACGCGCTGGTGCTGGGCGGGCTGTGGCTGGCCTG
>JBMFIE010000165.1:0-3861 GCA_049976465.1 Thiomonas sp.
TGGGCGGGTGGCGCTGCTCATCCACGTTCAGCGCCTTGAGCAGGCGCTTGATGCTGGAGAGCTGATCCTGCACATCCAGAATCTGGAAGGTCTGCGGCAGCCCGGCCTCGCGCCAATGCGCGCGCAGAAAGCGGTTGCACAGGCCGTGAAAGGTGCCGATCCACATGCCCCGCACCGGCATCGGCAGCATGGCCTGCAGCCGGGCCAGCATCTCCTTGGCCGCCTTGTTGGTGAAGGTCACGGCCAGAATGCCCGCCGGCGACACCTGCCCGGTGGAAATCAGCCAGGCAATGCGGGTGGTCAGCACCCGCGTCTTGCCACTGCCCGCACCCGCGAGGATCAACGCGTTTTCGGCTGGCAGGGTGACAGCGGCAAGCTGCTCGGGGTTGAGGTTGTGCAGGAGGGCGGACATAGCAGGATTTTAGGTCGCGTGCGATCCGCAGCCTGCACCCACCACTCCCCGCCAGCGGGGAGGGAGCACACCATCGCCGCCTCGCGCGCGCCAAGACGCGCAGAAGCCCCTCCCCCATCCCGTGGGGGGTGGGTGGGGGGCGAAACGCTGCCGGCAATCGGCGCGCGCGCAACCCGATGGCAACAGAGGGAGAGAAATAGAATGAGCCACCGGGCCGCAGACCCCTGCCGCCCGGTTTTTTTACGCGCTGCGCCGGACCTGGAGGGCATGATGGACATTTTCGATTACGAGAACATTCTGCTGCTGCCGCGCAAGTGCCGGGTGGAAAGCCGCAGCCAGTGCGATCCTTCCACCGAGTTCGGCGGACGCCGGTTTCGCCTGCCGGTGGTGCCCGCCAACATGAAAACCGTGGTGGACGCGCCGCTGTGCCGCTGGCTGGCCAAGAACGGCTATTTCTATGTGATGCATCGTTTCGATGTGGACACCGTGGCCTTCGCGCGGCAGATGCGCGATGCCGAGCTGTTCGTGTCGATCTCGCTTGGAGTGAAGCCCGCTGACATGGCGCTGGTCGATCAGCTCGCGGCAGAAGGCACGGGCGCGGACTACATCACCATCGACATCGCCCACGGCCACGCCGACAGCGTGCAGCGCATGATCGCGCACATCAAGCACAGACTGCCGCAGGCCTTTGTGATCGCCGGCAACATCGGCACGCCCGAGGCGGTGATCGACCTCGAGGCCTGGGGCGCGGACGCCACCAAGGTGGGCATCGGCCCGGGCAAGGTGTGCATCACCCGGATGAAAACCGGATTCGGCACCGGTGGCTGGCAGCTCTCGGCGCTGAAGTGGTGCGCACGGGTGGCGACCAAACCCGTCATCGCCGACGGCGGCATCCGCGAGCATGGCGACATTGCCAAGAGCGTGCGCTTTGGCGCCAGCATGGTGATGATCGGCGCGCTGCTGGCCGGGCACGAGGAATCACCGGGTAGAACGGTCGAGGTCGACGGCCAGCTGTACAAGGAATATTTCGGCAGCGCATCGGAGTTCAACAAGGGCGCGTATCGCAATGTCGAAGGCAAGCGCATTCTGGAGCCGATCAAGGGGCGCATTGCCGACACCCTGCGCGAAATGGAAGAAGACCTGCAAAGCGCGATTTCCTACGCCGGCGGCACGGTACTGGCCGACATCCGCAAGGTCAACTACATCATCCTCGGTCAGAACAACGCGGGGGAACATGTGCTGATGTAAGGCAGCCGTGGGCATGGGGCCTTAGCATTGGCAGCCCATGTCTGAGCCGCACCGCCCGACCGCCAGTCCCACGCAACGCCTGCGCGTGATGGCTGCGGGCATCTGCGCCCTCATTCTCACCGTGGGACTGGCGCGGTTTGCCTACACGCCGATGCTGCCGGTGATGCACAGCCAGGCTGGGCTGGGTCCGGTGACTGCGGGCTGGCTGGCCACGCTCAACTACGTCGGCTACATCAGCGGCGCGCTGCTGGCTGCGGCAGTGGGCGATCTGCGGCAGAAATTCGTGCTGTACCGGATCGGTCTGGTGCTGGCCGTGGCGACCACTGCCGCGATGGGGTTGACGACCGACACCGTGCTGTGGGCGGTGCTGCGGTTCCTCTCCGGGCTGTCGAGCACGGCGGGATTGCTGCTGGCTTCGGGGCTGGCGCTGAACTGGCTGATCCGCAACGGCCACCGGCCCGAACTGGGGCTGCACTTCACCGGGTTGGGGCTGGGCATCGTGGTCTCGGGGCTGGCGGTGGGCGCGATGATGGACCGGCTGAACTGGGCGCAACAATGGGTGGCGCTCGGGGCATTGGGGCTGGTGTTTTTGGTCCCGGCCTGGCTGTGGCTACCGCCACCCGCGCCCGCCGCGCCGCTGGCGGCTGCCGGGGCGCAGCAGGCCGCGCCCGCGCCGCCGCGGCGTTGGATGCTGCTGATGACCGCGATGTATTTCTGCGCCGGTTTCGGCTATGTGATCAGCGCCACCTTCATCGTCGCCATTCTGGACAAGCTGCCGCTGCTGGCTGGCAAGGGCGGCTGGGTGTGGGTCATCGTGGGGCTGGCCGCGGCGCCGTCGAGCTTCGTCTGGGATCGCATCGCCCGCGCCTGGGGCGACATCCGGGCGTTGCTACTGGCATTTGCGCTGCAGACCGCCTCCATCGCGCTGCCCGTGCTGAGCGCCGACGTGACGCTGAACCTGCTCGCCGCGGTGCTGTACGGCGGCACGTTCGTGGGCATCGTCAGTCTGACACTCACACTCATCGGTCGCCGCTTTCCGGCCAATCCGGCCAAGGCGATGGCGCGGCTGACGCTGAGTTACGGGGTGTCGCAGATGGTGGCGCCGGCCCTGGCCGGCTACATCGCCGCGCGGACCGGCAGCTATCACGGCGCGCTGGTTCTGACCGCCGCGGTGATGCTCGCCGGCATGGCGCTGCTGGTGCTGATGCAGCGCGATGCTGTGCGTGCCGCGACCCTGACCAGCGCCTGAGCGGCTTCACTGCTCACGCATGCGGTCGTCGCGCTCGCGCAGCAGCCAGTAGGTCACGCCCAGCGCAAGCGTCGCCCCGGCGAGCGCGGCAATTTTCCCGGAGGCCACATCGGTCTCGACATCCAGAATGACGAACTTGCGCGACAGCGCGATCAGCGCGATCAGGATCACGGTCTTGACCTGGATGATGCTGTCGTGGCGCATCGCCACGCGCACGATCGAGTGCTTGAACTCCATCGCGATCAGCAAGGTCATGATCATGCCGAACACGGTCTGGAACACCTTGTGGTCGAGCGGGTTGAACGCATCGACGATGAGCAGCGACCACACCACGCGCATGAGCTGCAGCAGCGAAGCGACGATGATCACCGCAATCACCACCGACAGCACCACAGCGATGACCTGCTCAAAACGTTCGTACAGCGACATGAGCTGCCACTGTGCGCGGAATTTTTCAAACTCGGATTGCCTGGGCTCAGTGTTCATGGCCTTGGTCTGATAGAAAGTCTGTTGGTGCCACAGCAGGATACGAAAAATCTGACCAACGCTTGATGATGGTCATCCAGATCAAATTCAAGGGCTGACTCGCCGTTGAAAATGCCATTCCTGCACCCAATTGCATGTCGATCGCCCGATCGGGACACAAAAACCAATCAACAAAGGAATCCATCCATGATGATCAAACCACGTTTTGAAGGTCTGGCCGCACACGACACGACCACCTGGCAAGCCAGCCTCGAGGAGTTCACCTCGCGACAACTGCGTCCACTGTTGGTGGCGCATAGGGCCGATGCAGGCGTGCTGCATGCCACCCTGCGCAAACTGCCGCGCCTGCAGCATGGGTTCGAGGTGCAGCTGCACATGCATCTACCGGGAAAGAAGATCATCACCGCCAGCGCACGCGGTGAGCAGGTCCGGGCGGTGACCGAGCGTGCGGTCGAGCGCTTGTTCC
>JBMFIE010000166.1:0-3835 GCA_049976465.1 Thiomonas sp.
CACGGCGCGGCCTGCGCCTCGCATTGCATCCGCCCAGACCCCCGGCGCGGGTGCACCAATAGCGTGAACAGGCCCTAACTGCCATGCCGCCAAACATCTGCCAAACCGATCCTGCCGCACGCCCGCGCGTGACCGTTGCCGCCGTCATCGAACGACAGGGTCGGTTTTTGCTGGTGGAGGAACATACGCCGGATGGCTTGCGGCTGAACCAGCCCGCAGGCCATCTGGAGGCTGGTGAAAGCCCGCAGCAGGCTGCGGTGCGCGAAGCGCTGGAAGAAACCGGTCGCACATTCATCCCGCAGGGCATGCTGGGCATTTATCTGGCACGCACGCGGCGCAGCAGCCTCGCGGACAGCATCGACGTGAGTTATCTGCGGCTGGCGTTTTACGGCACGGTCACGCGGGCCGACCCCACGCGCGCACTGGACGCAGGCATCGTGCGCACCGTGTGGATGGACGTGGAGGCGATCCGCGCCAGCGCGCGGCGGCATCGCAGCCCACTTGTGCTGCGCTGCGTCGAAGACTATCTGCGCGGACGTCGTTTTGCGCTGGATCTCGTTTCCACCGACCCCAGCGTGTTTTGTCCGTCCGCAGATCAAGGCGCTTGAGGCGGCTTCCTACAATTCACGCATGATGACTTCCACTCGCGGCACGGTCGTGGTCGGGCTCTCCGGCGGTGTCGATTCGTCCGTGTCGGCCTGGCTGCTCAAGCAGCAGGGCTATGAGGTGATCGGCCTGTTCATGAAAAACTGGGAGGACGATGACGACAGTGAATACTGCTCGTCCCGCCAGGATTGGCTCGACGCCGCCAGCGTGGCCGACCGCATTGGGATCGACATCGAGGCGGTGAATTTCTCCGCGGAATACAAGGAGCGGGTGTTCGCCGAATTCCTGCGCGAATACGCCGCGGGCCGCACGCCCAACCCCGATGTGCTGTGCAACGCCGAGATCAAGTTCAAAGCGTTCCTCGACCACGCCATGCGCTTGGGTGCAGACCACATCGCCACCGGGCATTACGCGCGGGTGCGGCAAACCGACCAAGGTTTCGAGTTGCTGCGCGGGATCGATTCTGCCAAGGATCAGAGTTATTTCCTGCACCGGCTCACCCAATCGCAGCTCTCGCGCACCCTGTTTCCGGTGGGCGAGTTGGAAAAAACCACGGTGCGCCGTATCGCGGCGGACATCGGCCTGCACAATGCGCGCAAAAAAGATTCGACCGGCATCTGTTTCATCGGCGAGCGCCCGTTTCGCGAGTTTCTCGGGCGCTACCTGCCGACACGGCCCGGACCGATGCAAACCCCGGACGGCCAGACCGTCGGGCAGCATGTGGGGCTGGCGTTCTACACCTTGGGACAGCGCAAGGGCATCGGCCTGGGCGGCAGCAAGTCCGGCAGCGGCGCGCCCTGGTTCGTTGCGGGCAAAGATTTGCAGCGCAACATCCTGATCGTGGCGCAAGGGCATGATCACCCACTGCTGCACACCCGCAGCCTGCGCGCCGGCTCGGCCAGCTGGGTGGCGGGACGACCGCCAGATGAAGACCTGGTCTATGGGGCAAAAACGCGCTACCGCCAGGCCGACGCCCTGTGCCGCTACGTCGCAGCAGGACATGATGCGTTCACGCTACGCTTTGATGCGCCGCAATGGGCGGTTACCCCGGGTCAGTCGGCGGTGCTGTATGCGGGAGAGGTGTGCCTGGGGGGCGGCATCATCGAGGCCGCGGAAAACTGAAGGCGCGAAAAATTGCGGTCGGGAAAACGTGCAGGCAGTCGATTGCTGCGCGTGCCAGCCGATCAGGACATGCGCGCCAGCAGGGTTTCGACCTCTTCGAGCATCGCCGCCAGACGCGGCTGTTCGCCGCCCTGGGCGTTTTCCAGGCGACCATCGAGCTCCTGCTCGAGATAACACACGGTCATGCGCACAAAGGTGCTGTCGAGTGCCTTGCGCACTGCAGAGAGCTGCTGCGCAACCTTCAGGCAAGGCTCGCCTTCCTCAATCATGCGCTGCACGCCACGTATCTGCCCTTCGGCGCGCTTGAGCCGGTTGAGAATATCGGTACGAGAGGCCTCATTGGTCAGGACGGACATGGGGAATGCTCCGGGAATCGGGGTAGGCTTGCTGCTGCGCTTCATCCAATACGCTCCATCATAGGGGAGTCTGCTGCGGGCGTGCTGCGCCTGCGACAAGGCATTAGGCCGAGTGAATCAGCGCCACCGGCTCGGGGGCCAGCAGGCTGCCGTCGCGCAGTCCGCGTGCGGTTGCCAGGGTCAGCCAGCCGACGATCACCGAGGCCAGCGCCAGCGCGAGAATGGCAAAGGTCTGCAATGCACCGCTTTGCGTGACCAGCGCCAAGTGCATCGACAGCCCGGCGAATGCCGCCAGCGGGAACGACAGCGCCCAATGCCCGATGGTGAACGCCTCTTGCATCATCGGCTTGAACGACAGAAAGCTCAGCAGGACGAAAATCAAGGCAATTCCCCAGGCGCCTTCGAGCAGTTCGACCGGCGCGCCCAGCTGCGCCAGCCCTAGCCCGCCTGCCGCCGGTGGCGCAACGGTGATGAACAGCATCGGCAGCAGCCGCCGCGGCAACATACCGTAGACCGCGATGCGCACCATGAACAGCAGTTGCACCACCGGGAAAAAGAACGCGCCGATTGCCCACTGCGCCGCCGACCAGCCGGAGTGGCCGAGTTCGACTCCGGCAAACGGCACGACCACATTGCCCGCAGCGGCGAGGAACAGCGCCGGGGTCACGCCCGCCCAGTTCGGCCCCTTGTCGGTGCTTGCATGCAACCGGAAACGATGGAAGACCCACACCGTCACAGCCAGTTGCGCGGCCGCGCCCAGCATCCAGAAACCGGCGATCCAGCCATTGCCCACACCAAGCACCTGCACCACAAAACCCGCAACCACCAGCATCGCCATTGGAATCATGGCCAGCAGCGGGTGCCGCACCGGGTGGTGCAGGTCGGCCAGGACATCGGGCGTGTGACGCTGCAGCCGCAGGCCGGTCAACACCAGCAACAGACCAAGCGCAGCGACCGCCGTCCAGCCCAGAGCCTGCGCGATCGTCGCAGCCGGCGTGCCGAGTAGCGGGGTGGCCTGATGCCAGGCCAGCCCCAATCCGCCCCAGCCCATGACCAGCGCAAACCAGCCGGGGGCGAGAAATTTCAGGCGCGCAGGCGCTTGGCGTGCCATGCCGTAGGCGCTGTCAGCTGCAGCAGTTGGCCTTGGACTCGGGCACGCCCATTTTGCGCAGGAAAAAGCCCAGCGGGCACAGATTGGTGAAACCGAACTGCAGCAGGTTGGCGCCGACGAACGCGGTGAATAGCAAGAACCACTGCGATACATACAGCGGGCTGGCCGGAGCGCCCAGCAGCACCGAAATCAGGATGAACGTGCCGGCAATGACACGGATATAGCGTTCGACTGTCATGACATCGTCTCCAGGTTGGTTGAGTGATACATCGGATTCAAGTTGCAGCCTCGGGTTCAGTCGGGGCGGCGGGCGCCTTCGGCTTGACCCGGATCTGCCAGACGTAGTAGAGCAGAGGAATCACGATCAGGGTAAGGAGGGTGGACAGCAACGTGCCGAAGATCAGCGACACTGCCAGTCCGCCGAACACCGGATCGGACACCATGATGGCGGAGCCGAAGATGATGGCCAGCGCAGTCAGCAGGATGGGCCGCAGCCGCACCGCACCCGCCTGCGCCACCGACTCCTGCAGGCTGTAGCCGCGAGCGCGGTAGTCGATGATGAAGTCGATCAGCAGCAGCGAGTTGCGCACCACCACCCCGGCCAGTGCGATCACGCCGATCATCGATGTCGCGGTGAACG
>JBMFIE010000167.1:0-3812 GCA_049976465.1 Thiomonas sp.
TCCCCACCCCGACCCTCCCCACAAGTGGGGAGGGAGTGAACTGCCCCGTCCGCAGCACGGACGGGGGCGGCAGGAGATGCCCACCCCGACCCTCCCCACAGGTGGGGAGGGAGTGGGTTGGCGCAGGTGGGCGCGGCGCCTCCCCCACGATGTGGGGGAGGATGGGAGGGAGAGGCATTGAGCCTCGGCGCGCCCGGTCGGCAGCGTCGCGCGCGGGGGTCAGCGCGTCGCGTCCTGCAGATCGCGCAGCAGATTGAGCATCTGCTGCAGGTTGAGCGCGCGCGAGAACACCCAGCCCTGAATCATCGGGCAGCCGGCGCGCTCCATCCACAGCAGATCGGCCACGCTTTCCACGCCCTCGGCCACCACTTCCAGGCCGAGCGTCTTGGCCATGGTGAGGGTGGCACGTGCGATCGCGGCTTTGAAGCGGTCTGTGCTCACACCGCAGGCGATGGCGCGGTCGATCTTGATCTGCTGCACCGGCAGCCGAGTGAGATAACCGAGATTGGAGTAACCCACGCCAAAGTCGTCGAGCGCGAGCTGCACGCCCATGGTGCGAAACGCGTCGAGCACGGCGAGCAGGTCGGGGTTGTGCTCGATCTCGACGTTTTCGGTGAGTTCGAGCACCAGCTGGCCGGGCGGAATGTCGAAGCTGCGCGCCAAGTCCTGCACGCACGAGACGCAGGCGCTGACATGCAGTTGCCGCGGTGAGATGTTGTATGCCAGCGAGCCGGTGAAACCCCGCTCCTTGCGCAGCCGCGCAAAGCCTTCGAGCGCGATCGACAGCATCACCGGGCCGAAGCTGTCGAGCAGGCCGCAGTCGGCCAGGATGGCGATGAACTCGTCGGGCGCGACCCGCTCGCCGTTGCCGCGCGTCCAGCGCGCCAGCGCCTCGACCCCGGCAATCTGGTAGGCGCTGCGCAGGGTGGGCAGCGTGGCCGATTCGTCGTGCAGCAGCACGCTTTGCTTGCGTACCCAGATCGGCTGGAAATGCACCTCGAAACGCCGATGGGCGATTGCAGCGCGCAGTTCCTCCTCCAGTTGCGAGCGGCGCTCGATGCGCGATTGCAGCGCCGCCGAGAACGACTCCACCCGGTTGCGCCCCAGCGCCTTGGACTCGTGCATCGCCGCGTCGGCGCGGCCGAGCAATTCGGCGGTGGTGCGACCATGCTGCGGATACACCGCTACCCCGATGCTCGCCGTGGTCTGCAGCGTGCGCTCGCCATGCGCCATCGGCTCGCTCAGGGTGTTCTGCACCAGCTGGGCCAGGCGCATGGCCTGCGCCGCATCCTGCGCATCGCGCGCGAGGATGAGAAATTCATCGCCGCCGAAGCGGGCGGCGGTGTTGTTCGGGCGGGCGAGTTGCACGAGGCGTTGCGCGGTTTGCACCAGAACCCGGTCGCCCGCGGCATGGCCCAGCGCATCGTTGATCAGCTTGAAACGGTCCAGATCGATGAACAGCACCGCAAAGCTCTGCCCCGGCGGGGTCACGGCAATCGCGTCCTCGACATGCCGCTCGAACAGGGTGCGGTTGGCCAGCCCGGTGAGCGCGTCGCGGTAGGCGGCCAGTTCCAACTTTTCTTCGTCCTGGCGCGCCTTGGTCACGTCGCGCACCACCCCACGGTAGCCCTGGTACAGGCCGAAGGCGTCGAACATCGGCGCAGCGTCGATGCGCCACCACAGCAGCGCCTGTTCCGGCCCCAGGCGGAACGGCACGACCAGATCGCGAATCTCCGCGCGTTCCTCCATCAAGAAGCGCAGCTGCGCCCACTCCGGCGAGCACTCCTGCCCGGGATACAGCGCGTTGAGGTTCTGCCCGATCAGGTTCAACCTCGCCAGCGGCGACTCACCGGTGCGACGGCTGCTGCGGCTGATGTAGGTCAGCACGTCGTTGACATCGGACTCCCAGAACCACTCGCTGGACAGCTCGGCGAGCATGCGAAACCGGCTTTCGCTGCGCACCAGCCGGTGCTGCGTCTGGCGCAGCTCGCTGATATCCCAGGTCAGCCCGAAAATGCGCGTGGCGACGCCATCGGCGCCGCGCTCGCGCACCATGCCGTGGTTCATGGTCGTGACCACACTACCGTCGGTGCGGATGAAGCGCGTCTCCACCGTCTGCACAAAACCACCGGGCGCGCTGATGCGGGCAATGGCCTGCTCGAGCGCCGGCAGATCGGCAGGTACGACATGGCCCATCCACTCGGCGAGGGTGAATGTCTTGGGCTCATACCGATGCGCCTCGTCGAGCCAGTTCTGCTCTGCGTGCATCTGGCCGGTCTGCAGATCGAGTTCCCAGGTGGTCAATCCCGGGCTGGTGCGCAGCAGATCGAGCGAGCTGTCGCTGCTGTGCAGTCGCGTGGTGTCCTGCATAAAGCAGAAATAGCCGGCAGTCGTGCCCTGCGCGTCTGGCGGAAACGGCACCAGCCGCACCTGCAACCAGCTGCTGGGCTGACGGCTGCTGCGCGCCGCCTGACGCTCATATTGCGTCACCTTGCCGCGCAGCACGGCATCCAGATGCGGCGCAATGGTGTGCAGGGTGCTCTGGTCAACCAGCGCAGAAAGCGGCTGGCCCGGCAACTGCGCAGCGGGCTTGCCCAGCCACTGGGCGTAGGCGGTGTTGCAATACAGCAGGGTGTGGCGAGCATCGAAACACGCGACCATCAGCGGCAGATGCTCCGCCCATTGCGCGATGTCCTGAGCCCAGGGGGCAGAAAAGGATGGTCGTATTTCTCGTCCCATGCGCCGGAATGTTGTGCAGAACTGGTCAGGAGCGCGCTGATTTTCCGCACTTACCGCGCGAACCCAGGAGAAATCGCTTGTGGAGACATTGTAAAGTCTAGGGCCTGTCCACGCCGTTGTGTACACCCGTGCCGGTGGGGGTGTGCAACACAGCAGACCGCCGGCAGGACGCACGCGCAGCGCGCAAGGGACTTGTACTTATTAACCCGGCCCTTAAATACAAGCCGCATAGCGCGCCAGCGGGTGGCGGAAATAGCTGCGGACATGATCGGGCGCCTGTTGCAGTGTCTGCATGAAGCGCAGGGCTTTGGCCTTGAGGTCGTCGACCGTTTTGGCCACTGGGCCTGAGCGCAGGGCGGTCTTGAAGTCGCGATTGAGATATTCGTCCGGATTGGACTCTGGCGCGTAGGGTGGCAGGTAGACCAGTTCGATGCGATCCTCCTTGTCCGCAAGCCACTGGCGCACGGCTTTGGCATGGTGCACCCGCAGGTTGTCGACGACAAGGACGATTTTGGCCGTGGCCTGCGCCAGGAGCTTGTCGAGAAAGGCAATGAAGCGCGCCGTGTCGATGGAGCCCTCGACAATCTCAAAGACCACCTCGCCGCGTGCCGAGATGGCCGAGATCATCGACAGCTTGTTCCAGCGCGCAGGCAGTGTCAGCACCGGGGTGCGGCCTGCCGGAGCGAAGCCACGCACCCAGTTGGCGTCCTCCTTGACCGCGGTCTCATCGGCCCAAAGAATGTGTGCGCCTTCGGCCTTGGCGCGCGCTGCGATCTGCGGATACTCCTGGCGCAGCCAGGCAGCCACGCGCACGGGGTCTTGTTCCAGCGCGCGCTTGACGGGGCGCTGCGGGGTGAATCCCCAGCGCTTGAGGTATTTGGTGCGCCCGGCAGGGCGCACTCACTTGGAGGTGAAAGTCCTCTACTCGCCCGGCAAGGGGAAGAGTTAGCCGAACGGCAAGGGTGTTCTGGGCGACTGGAAATCTGGAGGAAGCCGAAGGCAAAGTGCTGGCCTGACGAACAGGAAGCGGATACGAGGCGGCACGGCGGGGTGAGCAGGCCAATATCTGTAAA
>JBMFIE010000168.1:0-3805 GCA_049976465.1 Thiomonas sp.
GACGAAGAAGGCCCAAAATGGCCGTCGCTGCGCCGCATGCACCCAAACAGCACCGCAGGTGCGCCCAATGGACAATTTGGGATTATAGAAACCGCCTTCCCGGCCTTTTGCTGCGCAGTGGTTCCGCACCGGCGCGGGCACGCTCACGGGGCGCGGTGTGATAATCGCACCATGAGCATCACCATCAAAACTCCCGAAGAAATCGACAAAATGCGCGTGGCCGGGCGACTGGCGTCCGAATTGCTCGATTACCTCACCCCGTATGTCCAGCCCGGCGTCACCACCAAGGCGCTGGACAAGCTGGCGTTTGATTACATCACCCAGGTGCAGCAGGCCATTCCCGCGCCGCTGAACTATGCGCCGCCGGGCTACACGCCCTACCCGGCCTCGATCTGCACCTCGGTCAACAATGTCATCTGCCACGGCATCCCGAACGACAAACCGCTCAAGAACGGGGATGTGGTCAACATCGACGTTACCGTGATCAAGGATGGCTTCCATGGCGATTGCAGCCGCATGTTCTGCGTCGGCACCGTGCCCAAACATGTGCAGCGGCTGGTGGACATCACCTTTGAAGCCATGTGGCACGGCATCGCCCTGGTGCGACCCGGCGCGCGGCTGGGCGACATCGGTCATGTCATCCAGACCTTTGCCGAGAGTGCGGGCTACAGTGTGGTGCGCGAATTCTGCGGGCATGGCATCGGCCGCAACTTTCACGAAGATCCTCAGGTCTTGCACTACGGCAAGGCCGGCACCGGCGAGGAACTGCGCCCCGGCATGACCTTCACCATCGAGCCGATGATCAACGCCGGGCGACGCGAGATTCGGGAAATGCCCGACGGCTGGACCATCGTCACCAAGGACCGATCGCTGTCCGCGCAGTGGGAGCACACGGTGCTGGTGACCGAGACCGGATTCGAGGTGCTGACCACCTCCGCTGGCTGTCCGGCGCCGCCTGCATTCGTGCAGCGCGCCACGGCTGCCGCCTCGTAGCAGCCACTGCGCGCCGTCGCACAAACTGTTTTTCGCCGCGTCCTCATGCCGTCGGTCGTTGCCGCGTCCTCCCACGGCAAGGCGCTTGCCCCGACACTGGCGTCGATTCGCCAGGGCTGGCATGAGGGGCGTGCCGGCCTGCTCGATGCATTTTCCCGCCATCCCAGGCGAGTCACTCCGCTGTTGCACGGTCTGACCCGGCTTACCGACCGCACCTTGCAGGCGCTGTGGATGGCCAGCGGCCTTCCGCCCGACGCCGCGCTGATGGCCGTGGGCGGCTATGGCCGCGGCGAACTGTTCCCCCACTCGGATATCGATCTGCTGCTGTTGCTGCCGCAGGCCCAGGGCAACGACAGCGCCACCGACGCCGCCGCCGAGCGCTTCATCACCGCGTGCTGGGACATCGGCCTGGAAATCGGCGCCAGTGTGCGCACGCCCGAGTCCTGTCTGGTCGAGGCCGAAAAAGACATCACGGTGCAGACCGCGCTGCTGGAGTCGCGCTTTCTATGCGGCGACCGGCTGCTTGCGCAGCGCATGCAGGCGCAGTTCATGGCGCATCTGGATCCGCGTGCGTTTTTTCAGGCCAAGATGCGCGAGCAGCAGCAACGCCACATCAAGTTCGAGGACACGCCCTATGCCCTCGAGCCCAATTGCAAGGAAAGCCCCGGCGGGCTACGCGATCTGCAGGTGCTGTTGTGGGTGGCGCAGGCTGCCGGCTTTGGCCGCAGCTGGAAGGAACTGGCCGCCAGCGGCATCATCGCCGCCAGCACGGTGCGGCAGATCCAGCGCAATGAAACCGTGATCAAGCGCATCCGCGCGCATCTGCATGCTCTGGCCAGGCGCCGTGAGGACCGCTTGGTGTTCGACCTGCAGTCCGCCGTGGCCCGGGTGCTGGGATTTACTGCCACGCCGACCAAGCGCGCGGGCGAGTTGCTGATGCAGCGCTACTACTGGGCGGCCAAGGCGATCGAGCAGATCAACCAGATCGTGCTGCTCGACATCGAAGGGCGACTGTGGCCGCAGTCGGTCGCGCAGGCGCAGCCACTGGTGGGTATCGACGGCGTGGAAGACGGCCGCTACGCGCTGCGCGACGGCATGATCGAGCCGGTCGACCCCGGACTGTTTCAGCGCGAACCCTGGGCACTGCTGGAAATCTTCGCCGCGTACCAGCGCACTCCCGGCGCCCGGGGGTTGTCGGCCGGCGCGCTGCGGGCCATCCACCTGGCGCGCGGCCGCATGGACAGCGCCTTCCGCCACGACCCACGCAGCCGCGCGCAGTTCATGCGCATCTTGCAAGCGCCGCAGGGCACCTTGCATGCGCTGCGGCTGATGAACCGCACCAGCGTGCTCGGCCGCTATCTGTGGGCATTCCGCCGCATCGTCGGCCAGATGCAGCACGACCTGTTTCATGTCTACACGGTCGATCAGCACATCCTGATGGTGGTGCGCAACGTGCGCCGTTTTTTCATGCCCGAGCATGCGCATGAATACCCGCTGTGCTCGCAGCTGGCGGCCAATTTCGATTCGCCCTGGGTACTCATCCTGGCCGCGCTGTTTCACGACATCGCCAAGGGGCGCGGGGGCGATCATTCCGAGCTTGGTGCGATCGAGGTTCGCCGGTTCTGCAAGGCGCACGGGGTCAGCGCCGAGCACACCGAGCTGGCGGTGTTCCTGGTGCGCGAGCATTTGCAGATGTCGCGCGTGGCGCAGAAAGAGGACCTGAGCGACCCGGAGGTGATTGCAGCGTTCGCCCGCCGCGTGGGCGATGAGCGCCGGCTGGTCGCGCTGTATCTGCTCACCGTGGCCGACATCCGCGGCACCAGCCCCAAGGTCTGGAACGCATGGAAGGGCCGGCTGCTGGAGACGCTCTACCGTGCCACCCTACGCGTGCTAGGCGGGCAAACACCGCAGCCGCAGACCGAACTCCAGCTGCGGCAGCGGGAAGCGCTGCGCATTCTCAACCTCTACGCCCTGCCCGAGGGCGCGCAAAAACCGCTCTGGGACACACTGGACATGGGGTATTTCCTGCGCCACGAGCCGCAGGACATCGCCTGGCACACGCGCAAGCTCTACGCCCGCGTCGCCAGTGACGCTCCCGTGGTCAGCGCCCGCCTGGCTCCGGAAGGCGAGGGGTTGGAGGTGCTGGTTTATGCACCGGATCAGCCTGATCTATTCGTGCGCATCTGCGGGTATTTCGACAGCCAAAATTTCAGCATCCTGGACGCCAAGATCCACACCACCAGCAACGGCTGGGCGCTCGACAGCTTTGTGGTGGTCTCGCCGCACACCCGGGTACACGACCGGGCGATGATCAGCCTGATCGAGACCTCGTTGCGCACCGCGCTGCGCAGCACGGCCCCGCTGCCGACACCCCGCCCCGGTCGGCTGTCACGCCGGGTGCGCAATTTCCCGGTCAGCCCGCGTGTGGGGCTACGCCCCGACGAGCGCGGGCAGCGCTGGATTCTCAGCATCACCGCGCACGACCGCGCCGGCCTGCTCTACGGCATCGCGCAGGTGCTCGCCCGCCATCGCATCGATCTGCAACTGGCCAAGGTCACCACCCTGGGCGAGCGGGTGGAGGACACCTTCGTCATCTCTGGCCCCGGCCTGGGGGATGCCCGGGTCCAGAATGCCATCGAGAGCGAGTTGCTTGAAGCCATCTCCGACACTTGATGCGACATGAGGTTGAACTTCAATCGCTTCAGCCAATGATGACTTTGCGCGGACGTGAAACAATCTAGGGCCTGTTCACGCTATTGGTGCACCCGCGTTGCCCCCAGGCGGGGATGGATGCAAGGCGCAGGCCAGGGGC
>JBMFIE010000169.1:0-3160 GCA_049976465.1 Thiomonas sp.
AGCCCGTCACCCTGCACCTGTTGTTTGGCACCCAGTGGCACACGCCGATGATCGTGTTGCTGCTGGTGGTGTTTGCCCTGGGCGCGGTGCTGGGTGTGCTGGCGCTGTTGCCGTCATGGATGCGGCACCGCAGGCAGGCCAGCCGGCGAGCAGATGCCCAGCCGCCGGATGAGGCGGCGGCCAGGACGACGGCTCCACCCGCCGAATTTCCGCAGCAGCCGATCGACAGGCCGATCGATGGAGTTTGACCTCTGGTGGTTGATTGCACTGCCCCTGATGTTCGCGCTGGGGTGGCTGGCCTCGCGCATCGATCTGCGGCAGCTGCGCACAGAGAGCGCGCTGCGCCGCGATGCGCCGCAGGCGTATTACCGCGGCCTCAACCACCTGCTCAATGAACAGCAGGACAAGGCGATCGACGCCTTCATCGAGGCCATGACTGCCGATCCCGACACGGTCGATCTGCATTTCGCCCTGGGCAATCTGTTCCGCCGTCGCGGCGAGTACGAACGCGCAGTGCGGGTGCATCAAAACCTGCTCGCCCGCGCCGACCTGCCGCGCGAGGCGCGCGAGCGCGCGCAGCTTGCGCTGGCACAGGACTTTTTCAAGGCCGGCCTGCTCGACCGCGCCGAATCCGCCTATCAGGACTTGCTGCGCAGCGCCTATGCCTCGCAGGCGCTGACCGCCTTGCTGCAGATCAGCGAACGCACGCACGACTGGCACAAGGCCATCGCCCGCGCCGGTGAGCTGGAACAGCGCGCCACCGGAACCTATCAGCGCCAGATCGCGCACTACTGGTGCGAGCTGGCCGCGCAGCACCATGCCGCAGGGCGTGAGGTCGACGCGCAGGCGGCGCTCGACGCCGCATTGCAGGCCGCGCCGCAGGGTGTGCGACCGCGGCTGATGCGCGCGCAGTGGGCACAGGAGCGCGGCGATCTCCAGCTTGCCCTGCAGACCCTGGAGTCCATCGACCTGGTCCAGCCTGAATTTCTCGCGCTGGCTGCGGTGCAGATCGCGCAGCTGCGTCAGCAGCTCGGGCAGGTGGAGGAAGGGTTGGCATGGCTGCGGCAGCGGCTGGCGCAGACCCCGGCGATCGACCTGCTCGACGCCGTGCTGCTGCTCGACCCCGACCCCGCATCGCGGGCGCGGTGTGCGCAGCAGTACCTGCAGTCGCATCGCAGCCTGCTCGCGCTCAAGCGCGTGCTCGAACACCCCATGCCCGGTGCCACCGTGCCCGAGGCGGCCGCCGCGATGCAGGGTGCGGTGGACAATGCGCTGCGCAGCCGCCAGCGTTATCGCTGCGCCGCCTGTGGCTTCGAGGCGCGGCAATATTTCTGGCATTGTCCAGGCTGCCAGGGCTGGGAAACCTACCCGCCGCGCCGCCTGGAAGAACTCTCCCTCCTTGGATCATGAACGCAGAACAACTCGCTCAATCCCGTGTGCTCGTCGTCGGCGACGTGATGCTCGACCGCTACTGGTTCGGCGCGGTCGATCGCATCTCGCCCGAGGCGCCGGTGCCCGTGGTGCGCGTGCTGCGCGATGAAGACCGCGTGGGCGGCGCGGCCAACGTGGCGCTCAACGCGGCGATGCTCGGCGCGCAGGCCACGCTGATGTCGGTGGTCGGCGCCGACGAGCCGGGGCGCAAGCTCGCCACCCTGCTGGTCGACACCCCCATCCGCAACGCCATGCGGCAAGACCCCACGCTCAAGACCACGGTCAAGCTGCGCGTGGTGTCGCGCCAGCAGCAGCTCATCCGCCTGGACTTCGAGCAAAAGCCCGACCACGAAGTGCTCGCCGCGATGATGGAGCGCTATGAGCATGAGCTGACGTTTCACGACGTGGTGCTGCTGTCGGACTATGGCAAGGGCGGGCTCGAACACCTCGACCAGATGATGAATCTGGCGCGCACCCAGGGCAAGACCATCCTGATCGACCCCAAGGGACGTGACTACAGCCGCTATGCCGGGGCCACGGTCATCACCCCCAACCGCGCCGAGCTGGCGCAGGTGGTGGGTGAATGGAACAGCGAGGACGAGCTCACCGCCAAGGCGCAGGGGCTGCGCAAAAAGCTGGGCATCAAGGCGCTGCTGCTCACCCGCTCGGAAGAGGGCATGAGCCTGTATACCGAGCAGGGCGAGCTGCATATCCCGACCGAGGCGCGCGAGGTGTACGACGTCTCGGGCGCGGGCGACACGGTCATCGCCACCCTCGCCGTGGTGCTGGGCGCGGGCTGCGCGCTCGAAGACGCGGTGCGCACCGCCAACCGCGCCGCCGGCATCGTGGTGGGCAAGCTCGGAACCGCCACCGTCACGCCGCAGGAGCTGTGGGCATGAGGGTCATCGTCACGGGCGCTGCCGGGTTCATCGGCAGCAATCTGGTCAAGGGGCTCAATGCCCGCGGCATCACCGACGTGATCGCGGTGGACAATCTCACGCAGGGCGACAAGTTCCGCAATCTGGTCGATCTGCGCATCAGCGACTACTTCGACAAGACCGTGTTTTTCGAGCAGTTCGCCCGCGGGCATTTCGGCAAGGTCGAGGCCGTATTCCACCAGGGCGCCTGTTCCGACACCATGGAGCACGACGGCCGCTACATGCTCGACAACAATTACCGCGCCAGCAAGACCCTGCTCGACGCCGCGCAGGCGCAGGGTGTGCGGCTGCTCTATGCCTCCAGCGCCGCCACCTACGGCGCCAGCAGCACCTTCCGCGAAGACCCGGCGTTCGAGCAGCCGCTCAACGTCTATGGCTATTCCAAGCTGCTGTTCGACCAGGTGGTGCGCCGCGTGCTGCCGCAGGCGACCGCGCAGATCGCCGGCTTTCGCTATTTCAATGTCTACGGCCCACGAGAGCAGCACAAGGGCCGTATGGCCTCGGTGGCGTTTCACCATGTCCAGCAGTACCGCAGTACCGGGCAGGTCAAGCTGTTCGGTGAATACGGCGGCTATGGGCCGGGGCAGCAGCAGCGCGATTTCGTGTGGGTGGATGATGTGGTCGCGGTCAATCTGTGGTTTTTCGACCACCCCGCAAAGAGCGGCATTTTCAACCTCGGCTCAGGTCGCGCGCAGCCGTTCAACGACGTGGCGCAGACGGTGGTCAACACCCTGCGGCAGCAGGCGGGCAAGCCCGCGCTGCCGCTGGCCGAGCTGGTGGCGGCTGGTGAG
>JBMFIE010000169.1:3170-3728 GCA_049976465.1 Thiomonas sp.
ATCCCATTTCCCGACGCGCTGGTGGGCAAGTATCAGTGCCACACCCAGGCCGACCTCAGCCACCTGCGCGCCGCGGGCTGCACGCATCACTTCGCCACGGTGGAAGAGGGCACCGCAGCCTATGTGCGCGCGCTGACTGCCGAAGGCGTCAGCCTCGCGCCTGCAGCACGGTAACCACCACCTCGCGCACGCCGCCCTCGGGCAGCGCCACACCGGCATCGCGCAGGTGGGCATAGACGAAACTGCAGGCCAGGTCGATCCAGCCGCGCACGGCAGTTTCCTCGGCGTCGAGCACCGCCGCGATGTCCGCCGTGGCCAGATCGTCCAGCGCACTGAGCAGCAGTGCGCGGCGCCACACGATCGGCAGTGTCTTCACCACGTCCAGCGCAAACGCCTGCTCGCTGCGCTGCCGGTTTTCGGGCAGCGCCTCGTCCTCGGGCTGGGTCAAAGCGGTTTCGTCGGCCTCGCTCTCAGGGGCTGGCAGCACGTCGGCCAGGCTCAGGGTATCGTCCGGCTGGTAGTACTCGTAAACCTCCTCTTCGACCATGGCTTCGGCCT
>JBMFIE010000170.1:0-3622 GCA_049976465.1 Thiomonas sp.
CGTTCACCGCGGACAGTAAAACGGTGTATGTCAGCCTACAGGAAACCAATTCCGTGGCCGCGATCGACCTGCCCACGCAGACCGTGCTGTGGACCATGAAGGTCGGCGAAACCCCGGCCGGGCTGTGGCTGACCCCGGGCGACAAGACCCTGCTGGTGGCACTGACCGGCAGCGACGCGGTGGTCGCGGTCGATCCGCGCACGCGCACCGTCATCAAGCGCATCGTCACCGGCAAGGCGGCGCACAACTTCCGCTCGCTGGCCGACGGCAGGCATGTGCTGGTGAGCAACCGCGTGTCCAACACCATCAGCATTCTCGACATGGACACCCTCACCAAGGTCGGCGACATCACCGATCTGCGCCCTGGGCCGGACGACATGGAACTCTCCGCCGACCGCCGCTGGCTGTGGGTGACCTTTCGCTTTGCGCGCTCGGTGGGCGTGATCGACATGACCACGCGCAAACTGGTCGATGTCATCCCCGTGGGCAAATCGCCGCACGGCATCTACTTCTATAACCGCGCGCCGTTCTACGACAACCTGCCGCCGCTGTCCAACCTGGCGCAGCGCGTGGCGACTGCGCGCTGAACGCATGGTCATGATCAATCCGTTCGACTGGATCAGCCACGTCACCAGCCTGCTGGTCGGCGAGGTGCAGACCTGGGTGTTCGTCACCCTGGTGCAGCCTGTGCTCTATCACTTTCACCTCATGGTCGACGACGACTTCGCCTATGACGGGGTGCTGTGGTTCCTCGCCGGGGCGCTGCAGATCGCCGTGGTCTATGCGGTGCTGCGGCCGCTGGAGGCGCTGCGCCCGCTGGAGGTCTGGCCCAACCGCCGCGCGGTGCGGGTGGACGTGCTCTACACCTTCATCAACCGCCTCGGGCTGATCAATCTGGTGCTGTTCTTCACCTTGCAGCCGCAGTTCGACAGCCTGCAGGAATGGCTGCGGCTGCGCGGCATCGACAACATCAACCTCGACACCCTGTGGCCCGGCGTCACCGACCGGCCGCTGGTGGCGTTCCTGATCTACTTTGTCGTGCTCGACTTCGCCGGCTACTGGTATCACCGGGCGCAGCACCAGATCCAGTGGTGGTGGGAACTGCACGCGGTACACCACAGCCAGCGCCAGCTCAGCCTGTGGGCCGACGACCGCAACCACCTGCTCGACGACGTGCTGCAGGCGGCGTATTTCGCCGCACTGGCGCTGCTGATCGGCGTGCCGCCGACGCAATTCGTCGCGTTGTCGCTGGTGTCGGGGGCGCTGCAAAGCCTGCAGCATGCCAACACCCGGATGTCGTTCGGCTGGCTGGGCGAGCGGCTCCTGGTGAGCCCACGCTTTCACCGCCTGCACCACGCCATCGGCTACGGCCACGAACTCGGCCACCAGAACAACGCGCGGCTCTATGGCTGCAATTTCGGCGTGCTGCTGCCGTGGTGGGACGTGCTGTTCCGCTCGGCCGACTTCACCACTGCGCTGCAACCCACCGGGGTGCGCGCCCAGCTCCCCGCGCCAGACGGCCAGGGCGAAGACTACGGCGACGGCTTCTGGGCGCAACAATGGCTTGCACTGCGGCGCATGGCGCGGCGCATGGCCCAGAGCACCATGGCGCGCAATGCGGATTCGCCGCGCAAACCATCCTCCGGCGGCCGGGCAGCCTGACCGCGCTGCGCCGCGCGGCTCAACCCGGGAGGCAATGCGTCTGCCCAGGGGCAATGCAGGCGTCGGCCTCGATCTGCACCGTGGCGTGCTCGACGCCCAGCGCGTCATGCAGGCGGCGATGCACCGCGCGCAAGGTGGCCTCCGATTCGGCCTGCGCGGCCAGGCGCACATGCAGGGTCACAACGGGCTCGGCGCCGTCGAGTGACCACACATGCACATGATGGGCGCTGGCCACGCCCGGCACGTCGGCCAGCGCGCTGCGCACCTGGCTGGCGTTCACGCCTGGAGGGGCGCCCTCGAGCAACACATGCGCGCTGTCGCGGGTGAGATGCCAGCCCGAACGCAGGATGAGCACCGACACCAGCAGCGACAGCAGCGGATCGGCCACGGTCCAGTCGAACCCCAGAATCAGCCCTGCCGCCAGTATGGCCGCAGCCGAACCCAGCAGATCGGACAGCACATGCAACCGCGCGCCGCGTTCGTTCAGCGATTCGCCCCCGGTCAGCGCGATGAGCGCGCCCAGATTGGCCAGACCGCCCACCGCGGCAATGACCAGCATCCAGCCGCCCTGCACGGTCTCGGGCTGCCACAGGCGATGCAGGGCCTCAGCGATCAGCCCAACGGTCAACAGCAGCAGTACCAATCCATTGACGAAGGCCGCCAGCGTCTGCCAGCGGCCGTTGCCATAGGTCAGCCGCGCATTCGGCGGGCGGGCGCTCAGGCGAATGGCCACCAGCGCCAACAGCAACGCGGTGCTGTCCGCAGCCATGTGCACCGCGTCGGACAGCAGCGCCAGCGAGTTCACCCACCAACCGCCGACCGCCTCGATGAGGGTGAAAATCAGCAGCACGGCCAGAGCCCAGCCCAGCCGATGCGCGCTGGCGCCGTGGGTCGGGTCGTGGCCGTGATGCCCCGCGTGATGGGCGTGCCCGTGATCGTGATGCGGATCGTGAGCATGCCCTGCATGCGCGCCGGGCGGGTGGTCATGTGACTGCATTCACACGCCCCACACCACCGGCGTATCCGCTTGCTGGCAACGCTTGAGCATCTGGATGAAGGGCCAGGCGCGTTGCTTCAGGCCAATGGGCTGCGCTGCAGAAACCACCTGTCCGTCGGCTGCGGCCGATTCCATGGCCGCGTTGCGCGCCTGCTCCTCCGCCTCCACCGCCGCCTCCAGCGCAGCAATCGCGGCGGGCATTTCCGACGGTTCGATGATGCCCTGCGGTCCCGCCGACTTGCCGATGATGGACAGAATGCGTTCGGCCGGGCCGACATTCATGAACAAATCGCTGTCGGCCTTGGATTGAAATTTGTAAATCATGGATGGCTCCATTCAGGAGACGCCACTGCGCCGTCTCTGCGTCGCATTGTGCCCACTCAAGCGGCACGGCGCCATGCGGAGATCCAGCCAGAGCCGTTGTTTGCTCGCGTTGCGGAGCAGCAAGATCAACCGAAAAAGCGCCCCTGCACCGAAAAAACCCGGCACGGCGACTTGCTGCGACGCTTTGTCGCATGCGCACGCCGCCAAAGAGCAACATCTCCGCCTAGGGAATACCCCGACATTGCGCCAAATCAAAAAAATGAGATACGTCGGCGCCTATTCTTGTGTCGTGTTCTTCGCGGCAGGCGCGCCATTTTGCGTCGCTCGCGGGCGAAGACCCACGCATCGATACAACAGGAGCGCCAAAATGATCGACACCCTCGTCGTGGATTTATCGCGGTGGCAGTTTGCCTCCACCGCGCTATACCACTTCCTCTTTGTCCCCCTCACCCTGGGCATCAGCTTCATGATCGCGGCGATGGAGACGGTCTACGTCACCACCGGCAAGACCATCTACCGCGACATGACCCAGTTCTGGGGCAAGCTGTTTCTCATCAACTTTGTCCTGGGCGTGGCCACCGGCCTGACCATGGAGTTCGAGTTCGGCACCAACTGGTCGTTCTACTCGGGTTTCGTTGG
>JBMFIE010000171.1:0-3602 GCA_049976465.1 Thiomonas sp.
GCGCCTCGACCAGGCCGGGGCGACGCAGCGCCTCGGCATACAGCCCTTCGGTGGGCAGGAACAGAATGCCAAAGTCGGCGGTGTGCGGCGCGGCGATGTATTTGGTCTGGATGGTCTTGGCCTCCTCGCGCAGCCGCAGCTCGAGCGCCTTGGCCGCGGCATCCGCGGCCGCCTTGTCGGCCTGTTCCTGCGCGTCGAGCAGGCGCTCGTAGTCCTCGCGCGGGAATTTGGCGTCGATCGGCAGCCACACCGGGCCATCACCCTTGCCGGGCAGGCGGATGGCGTACTCCACCCGCTGGCCGCTGCCGGGCACGGTTTCCACGTTCACGCCGAATTGTTCGGGGGTGAACACCTGCTCGATCAAGGCGGCGAGCTGGATTTCGCCAAATACCCCGCGCGCTTTCACATTGCTGAACACCCGCTGCAGATCGCCCACGCCCTGCGCCAGGGTTTGCATTTCGCCCAGACCGCGGTGCACCAACTCCAACCGCTCGGCGACTTGCCGGAAGCTCTCGCCCAGACGCTGCTCGAGCGTGGCGTGCAGCTTTTCATCGACGGTGGCGCGCATCTGCTCGAGTTTCTTTTCGTTGTCGGCCTGCAGTTCGCGCAGCCGCAGCTCGACCGTGCCGCGCATCTCGGAAAGATTTTTGTCGGTGGACTGGCGCAGCTCGGTCAGGCGCGCCTCGGTGGCCTCGCGCATGGCGGTTTGCCCCTGCTCGGCACTCTGGCGCGCCTCGATCAGGCGCTGGTCGGTGGTGGCGCGCAGCGCATCGAGCCGCTCGACGAGCTGCGCCTGCAGCGCATGCAAGGTCTGGGTATTGGTCTGGGTCAGATGCCCGACCTGCTGCACCAGGGTATCGCCCACGGCTTTTTGCAGGCTTTGCAGTTGCAGCGCCACGGTGTCGAGCTGGGCGTTTTGCGTGCGGATGCTCTCGCTCTGCTGGTTGAGCAGCATCTGCTGGAACTGCGCCAACTGCCCGGCCTGTTCGGTGCGCAGGCTCTGGCCGCTGGTCTGCACCGCGGCGCGCAGTTCGCGCTCCAGGCGTTCGAGCGCGGGAGAAAGTTCGCTGGCGATGTCGCGGCGCAGCGCTTCCAGACCGCGCAGACGGGCCAGCAGCGCCCAGCCCGTACCCAGCAGCACGAGCAGCAAGAGTGCAATGACGAGGAGCAGGACGAGTTCGATCGACATGGGTTCAGGGGATGACGGGAGTGAGCGGCGGCCGGCCCTGCAGCACCGCAATCAGGTTGTCCACCGCGAGTTGCGCCATCGCGCGGCGGGTGGGAATGCTGCTGCTGGCGATGTGCGGGGTGAGCACGCAGCGCGGCGCGGCCAGTAGCGCCGGGTTGATCTGCGGCTCGCCTTCGAACACGTCCAGCCCGGCGGCGCCCAGATGCCCGCTGTGCAGCGCCGCAGCCAGCGCAGCTTCGTCGACCACGCCGCCGCGGGCGATGTTGACCAGCGTGGCGCCGCGGCGCATCAGCGCAATCTGCTCGGCGCCGATGAGGTGATGCACCTGCGGGCTGTATGGCAGTGCCAGCAGCACATGGTGGCTATCGCGCAGCAGGCTGGGCAGGTCGCGGTAGTCGGCGCAGAGCTCGGCCTCGATCTGCGGTTTCAAGCGGCTGCGGTTGTGGTACAGCACCCGCATGCCAAAGCCCAGCACGGCGCGGCGCGCGATGGCCTGGCCGATGCGCCCCATGCCGACGATGCCGAGCACGCTGCCGTGTACATCGGCCCCGGCGAACAGATCGACACTCCATTTGCGCCACTGTCCGGCGCGCAGATAGCGCTCGGCATCGCCGACCTGGCGTGCTGCGGCCAGCAGCAGCGCAAAGCCGAAGTCGGCAGTGGTCTCGGTCAGCACATCGGGCGCGTGGGTCACGATTACCCCGCGCTCGGCGCAGGCGGCCAGATCGATGTGATCGACGCCGACGGTCATGGTGCTGATGACCTTCAGGTCGGGGCAGGCGTCGAGCAATGCGGCGTCGATGCGCTCGCTGCCGGTGATGAACGCGCCGTGCTTGTCGGCCAGACGCTGGCGCAGCACCTCGGGCGGAGAAATCGCGTCGTCCGGCGTGGTTTCCACCTCGGCCACGGCGCGGAGTTGATCGATGATGTCGGCAAACACCGCCCGCGCGACCAGCACACGCAGCGGCTCGCCGGATGACGGATTGCTCATCGGAAGAACACCAGGGTGAGAACCACGAAGCACGGTAACAGCACCGCGAACGACCAGCCCATGTAGCCGAAGAACGAGGGCATGCGCACGCCGCGATGCTCGGCGATCGCCTTGACCATGAAGTTGGGCGCATTGCCAATGTAGGTGACCGCGCCCATGAACACCGCGCCGGCCGAGATCGCGGTCAGTGTGGTGGCCTGCGCCATCAGCTGGGCTGCATCACCGCCAGCGAGGTTGAAAAACACCAGATAGGTCGGTGCGTTGTCCAGAAACGAAGACAGCGCGCCGGTGAGCCAGAAGTACGCCGCGGCAATCGGCTGCCCCTGCGCATCGGTGGTCAGGCGGACCAGCGCCGCCAGCGCCCCATCCGGCCCTGCGCGCAAGATGGCGATCACCGGAATGATGGTGAGAAAAATGCCGGCAAACAGCTTGGCCACCTCGATCATCGGCGCCCAGGTGAACTGGTTTTCATGCCGCGCCTGCCACGGCGTGGTCGCCAGCGACAGCAGCGCGATCACAACCAACGCCGCGTCGCGGGTGAGGTTCTGCAGCTCCAATTGCTGCCCGAGGAGGGTCACAGTCACCCCCGGCTTCCAGATGCCGCTGTGCAGCACCGCCAGCACGATGGCCAGCAGCCACAGCAGATTCCATGCGCCGATGAGGCGAATCGGCGCGTCGGGCGTGGGGTCGCGCGGCTTGCGCTCGCCTTCTTGGTTCCAGTACCAGCGGTCGAGCAGATAGAACAGCGCCAGCAGCAGCGCGCACAGCAACGCAGTCGGGGCGAGCATGTGCCGCAGGGTCCAGAAAAAATCCACCCCCTTGAGAAAGCCGAGAAACAGCGGCGGGTCGCCCAGCGGAGTGAGCGCGCCACCGGCGTTAGCCACCAGAAAGATGAAAAACACCAGCACATGCGCGTTGTGGCGCCGCGCGTCGTTGGCGCGGATGACCGGGCGCACCATCAGCATCGCCGCGCCGGTGGTGCCCATGACGCTGGCCAGCGCCGCGCCAATGGCCAGCAGCAGGGTGTTCTGCGCCGGGCTGCCGTGCAGATTGCCACGCACCGCAATGCCGCCGCTCACCGTGTAGAGCGCGGTCAGCAGAATGACGAAGGGCAGGTATTCGAGCAGCAGGGTGTGCAGCACCGTATCGAGTGTGTCACGCAGGCCGAAGCGGTGAGCAAACGGCGCGAGAAACAGCGCCGTCCACAGCACGGCGATCTTGCCCTGATGGTGATGCCACAACGGCCCGGCAAACAGCGGCATCAGCGCAATCGACAGCAGCATCGCGGCAAACGGCAGCCCCCACCACAGGCTGAGGGTGGACGGATCAGGGGCGGATGCGGCAAACGCAGTGACCGGGAACAAACCCAGCAGCGCGGCGAGCAGCACCGCCAGGGGACGCTCAGTCCGCATCGACGATCAC
>JBMFIE010000172.1:0-3589 GCA_049976465.1 Thiomonas sp.
TTGCCCCGGGCCTGCGCCTTGCATCCATCCCCGCCTGGGGGCAACGCGGGTGCACCAATAGCGTGAACAGGCCCTAGGCGATGATGGGCACCGCCAATCTTCCGGCTCGACCGCACGGCATGGGCCTGTGGTCATGCACATTTCTGAGCACGGGTGCTCCCCGCAGAGATAATTCGAGGCTCGGGTATGCTGGTTTCGCCGGGAGGTTCAAACAAGGTGACCTGGCGAACAAAAACCGGGCACACAAAAGGGCACAAAAAGCGCGCCAAGCAGACAAAATGTTTACTGTCAGCCGATTAGGACCGATATGCTGCTAATGATCGACAACTACGACAGCTTCACCTACAACTTGGTGCAATACTTCGGCGAGCTCGGCCAGGAGGTGCACACGGTGCGCAACGACCAGATCGACCTCGAGGCCATCGCCGCGCTCAATCCAGAGCGCATCGTCATTTCGCCGGGCCCGTGTTCCCCGGCCGAGGCGGGGATCTCGGTGCCGGTGCTGCAATATTTCGCCGGACGGTTGCCCATCCTGGGCGTGTGTCTGGGGCATCAGGCCATCGGCGCGGCGTTTGGCGGTCGCATCGTGCGTGCCCGGCAGATCATGCACGGCAAGACCAGCCCGGTCAGCCACGACGGCAAGGGCGTGTTCGCCGATCTGCCCAGCCCCTACACCGTGGTGCGCTATCACTCGCTGGCGATCGAGCGCGACAGCCTGCCGGCCTGTCTGGAAGTCTCCGCGCAGACCGAGGACGGCGAGATCATGGGGGTGCGCCATCGGCATTTTGCGATCGAGGGCGTGCAGTTCCACCCCGAGTCCATCGAGACCGAGCACGGCCACCGGCTGCTGCAGAATTTTCTGGCAATGAAAGAAACCCATTTCCATGACCATCAGTAATCACGAGGCGCTGGTGCGCGTCATCGAGCACCGGGAAATCTTCCACGATGAGATGATCACGCTGATGCGCCGCATCATGACCGGGGAGATGTCGCCCGTCATGATGGCAGCGATCATCACCGGCCTGCGGGTGAAAAAGGAGACCATCGGCGAGATCGCCGCGGCGGCCGCGGTGATGCGCGAATTCGCCACGCCGGTCGAGGTGGCCGACAAGACGCGGCTGGTCGACATCGTCGGCACCGGCGGCGATGCCGCGCGCACCTTCAATATTTCCACCGCCAGCATGTTCGTCGCTGCTGCGGCCGGTGCGCGGGTCGCCAAGCATGGTGGGCGCAGCGTGAGTTCTTCTTCCGGCTCGGCCGATGCGCTCGAGGCACTGGGCGCAAGCATCCAGCTCACTGCCGGGCAGGTGGCGCAATGCTTGGCGCAATGCGGCATCGGTTTCATGTTCGCGCCCAACCACCATCCGGCGATGAAGCATGCCGCGCCGGTGCGCAAGGAACTGGGGGTGCGCACCATTTTCAACATCCTCGGGCCGTTGACCAACCCGGCGGGCGCACCCAATCAGTTGCTCGGCGTATTTCATCCCGATCTGGTGGGCATTCTGGTGCGGGTGCTGCAGCGCCTTGGTAGTGAGCATGCGGTGGTCGTACACGGCCTGGACGGGCTCGACGAGGTGTCGCTGTCGGGCGAGACGCTGGTGGGCGAGCTGAAGAACGGCCAGATCACCGAATACACCATCCATCCCGGCGACCTGGGGCTCAAGGCTGCGCCGCTGGATGCGCTGCGGGTCGATGGTCCGGCGCAGTCGATCGAAATCATGCACGAGGCGCTCAACGATGTCGACGGCCCAGCGCGCGACATCGTCGCGCTCAACGCCGGGGTGGCGCTTTATGCCGCCAACGTGGCCACGAGTCTGAGCGACGGCGTGCAACTGGCCCGCGAAGCCATCTCCCGCGGCGCGGCGCGCGACAAGCTGCAGGAATTCGTGCGCGTGACCCGTGCGTTGCAGACCCCACAGGTGGCCGCGTGAACGACATTCTGCAGCGCATCCTGGCCACCAAGGCCGAAGAAATCGCTGTCAATCGTCGGCGTCGTCCGCCCGAAGCCCTGCGCGAGCTTGCCGCGCAGCGTGACCCGCCCCGCGGATTTGCCAGCGCCTTGCAGCGCCGGGTCGCGCAGGGCGGGCCAGCGGTCATTGCCGAAATCAAGAAGGCCAGCCCGTCGCGCGGCGTGCTGCGGGCCGATTTCGATCCGGCGGCGATCGCGCGCAGTTACGCCCAAGCGGGCGCGACCTGTCTGTCGGTGTTGACCGATGTGCAGTACTTCCAGGGGGATGCCGCGTTTTTGCAGCAGGCACGGGCTGCCTGCGCGCTGCCGGTGTTGCGCAAGGATTTCATCATCGACGACTATCAGATTGTCGAGGCCGCGGCGATGCAGGCCGACTGTATTTTGCTGATTGCCGCGGCCATGCCGGCATCACGCCTGCGCGACCTGGAGGCACAGGCACACGCCTGGGGGCTGGACGTGCTGGTCGAAGTGCACGACGCCGACGAGCTGGACGCGGCGCTGACCCTGCGCACCCCGCTGCTGGGTATCAACAACCGCAATCTGCGCACCTTCGACACCCGGCTCGATGTCACCCTGGATCTGCTGCCGCGCATTGCGCCGGACCGCCTGGTAGTCACCGAAAGCGGCATCCTGGCGCCAGAGGATGTGCGCCGCATGCGATCGGCTGGGGTGCAGGCTTTTCTGGTGGGCGAGGCTTTCATGCGCGCGCCCGACCCGGGCCAAGCGCTGCGCGAGCTGTTTTTGTCGAAGCCAGAATCTCTTTGATTTGACACCGCTGAAAAAATCCCAGAGAATCTGCGGTTCGCCTCGGAGAGGTGGCCGAGTGGTTAATGGCAGCAGACTGTAAATCTGCCCTCTTACGAGTACGCTGGTTCGAATCCAGCCCTCTCCACCAGGCGCAGGAATAAGAGTTGTGCATTGCCGCTGCGGATGCGGAATGCGCCGTAGTGCGGCGGCAATGCTTGGCGGCGGCATTGATCGCGCCGTGGTGTTGCAAGCGAAGTGCGGCGAGGCGGGAGTAGTTCAATGGCAGAACCTTAGCCTTCCAAGCTAATGACGCGGGTTCGATTCCCGTCTCCCGCTCCAGCGCGCGTGCTGCGTCGCGGCAACGGTTTGAACTCGAGCGCGCGAGCGTTCAGGCCCATGTGGCTCAGTGGTAGAGCACTCCCTTGGTAAGGGAGAGGTCGCGGGTCCGATTCCCGCCATGGGCACCAATTGATATGTTCTTGATTTGTCGATCTTTGTTGGCTTGAGGAGTTTGAATCATGGCGAAGGAAAAGTTTGAGCGGACCAAGCCGCACGTCAACGTGGGCACGATTGGTCACGTCGATCACGGCAAGACCACGCTGACGGCGGCCATCACCACCGTACTGGCGGCCAAGTACGGCGGTGCGGCCAAAAAGTACGACGAGATCGACGCTGCGCCCGAAGAGAAAGCCCGCGGCATCACCATCAACACCGCCCACGTCGAATACGAGACCGCCAACCGCCACTACGCCCACGTCGACTGCCCAGGCCATGCCGACTACGTCAAGAACATGATCACTGGGGCGGCGCAGATGGACGGCGCCATCCTGGTGGTCTCCGCGGCCGATGGCCCCATGCCCCAGACCCGCGAAC
>JBMFIE010000173.1:0-3582 GCA_049976465.1 Thiomonas sp.
CAGGCGGCGCAGTCTGCGCTGCAGGTCACGGGCAACAACATCGCCAACGTCAACACGCCCGGCTACAGCCGCGAGGCGGCGGTGCAATCCACCCTCACGCCCAGCCTGTATGGCGGGCAATATCTGGGCAACGGCACGCAGATCGACGCGGTCACCCGCAGCTATAACGCCTACCTGCAATCCCAGGTGTGGAGCACCACGGCCACGGCCAGCGGCGCCAGCACCTTCAACACCCAGCTTCAGCCGGTGGTCAACCTGCTGGCCGGCACCAACGCCGGGCTGAGCACTGCGATCAACCAGTTCTTCGCCAGCGGCGTGGCGCAGGTCGCGGCCAATCCGTCAGACATGCCGGCGCGCCAAAACCTCATCAGCCAGGCACAAGGGCTGGCGCAGACCTTCCAGAGTGCAGCCCAACAACTGCAAACCGCATCCACCGGCGTCAACCAGCAGATCGGCCAGAGCATCACGCGCATCAACAGCCTGACGCAGCAGATCGCCCAGCTCAATGTGCAGATCAACGCGCTGTCGGGCACCGGCAGCACGCCCAATTCCTTGCTCGACCAGCGCGACCAGCTCATCACCCAGCTCTCTAGCCAGGTGGGGGTGAGCGTGCTGCCGCAGGACGGCAATCAGGTCAATGTGTTCACCGGCAACGGTCAGGTGCTGGTCGCCGGCGCGCAGTCCTTCGATCTCCAGGCCGTGCCCAATGCCTACGACCCCGCGCAGACCGAAGTGGCCTACGCCGCCAACGGTGCGGTCATCTCGCAGGGCTTGCAGGGCGGCACGCTCGGCGGGCTGCTGCAGTTCCGCAGCCAGGTACTGCAACCGGCGCAGAACGCGCTGGGCCGCATTGCCGACGGTCTGGCTTCGGCCATGAACAGCCAGCAGGCGCAGGGGCTCGATCTCAACGGTCAATTCGGCGCCGCGATGTTCCAGGCCGGGCCGGTGCAGGTGCTGGCCAGCTCGGCCAATACCGGCAGCGCAGTGATCAGCGGCAGTGTGGTGAATGCCAGCGCGTTGACGACCGCCGACTATCGGCTGGGCTTCGACGGCAGCAACTGGACGGCCACCAATCTATCCACTGGCCAGGCCGCCGCACTGACTTCGGCCACGTCCGGCAGCACCACCACCTTGAGTTTCGATGGAGTGCAAGTCAGTGTCAGCGGCGCGCAGGCCGGCAACAGCTTCGAGGTGCTGCCCACGCGCTACGGCGCGCTCAACTTTCAGTCGCTGCTGTCAGACCCCACAAAAATCGCCGCCGCCGCACCGTATGTGTCGAGCGCCGGGCAGATGCAGTCGGGCAGTCTGGTCAACACCAACCTCGGCAACCTCACCCTGTCCGCGGGGCAATACAGCGCCACCAGCAGCCCTGGCAGCCTGGTGGTGGCTGGCGCCAACCTCGGCGCGAGCAGCCCGCCCGTCAGCCTGCAGATCACGCTGACCAGCGGCGGCACCAGCGGCGCGGTCGGCTTTCAGGTCACGTCGGGCTCCGGCGGGGTGCTCGCCACAGGCAGCCTCACCCTCGGCAGCAGCGGGCAGGTGATCTCCATCCCTTACAACAACCCGCCCGGCGGTTATTGGAACGTCACCCTGGCCGGCAGTGTTGCGGTTTCGGGCGACGCGTTCACCCTCAGCCCGGCCAGTGGCGGCAACGGCGGCAATGCGCAGGCCATGGCCGCGCTGCAGACCGCCAAGACCCTGGGCGGAGGCAGCACCTCGCTGGAAGGCGCGTATGCGCAACTCGTCAGCCAGGTCGCCTCGCAGGGCAACCAGGCGCAGAATGCACTTGGCGCGGCCAGTGCAGTGGCGGCACAGGCCGTAGCAGCGCAGCAGTCGGTCTCGGGCGTAAACCTCGACGAGGAGGCCACGCGGCTCATCCAGTACCAGCAGGCCTACCAGGCGGCAGCCAAGGCCATCCAAGTGGGCAACAGTTTGTTCACCTCGCTGCTGCAAGCCGTGCAGTGAAGGAGCGTTCCATGCGCATCAGCACCTCGCAGTTCTACGCCGCCAGCCTCACAGGCATACTCAATCAGCAAAACACCCTGAACACCCTGAGCCAGCAGCTCGCGACGGGCAGCGTTCTTGCCAACCCGGCCGACCAGCCGGTGGCTGCCGCGCAGAACGTCACCCTCACCGGCCAGATCAACCGGCTGGCCACCTACACCCAGAACGGGCAGGATGCGCAGAACGCCCTGCAACTGGAGAGCGCCACACTGCAAAGCGTGGGCACGCTGATCAACCAAGTGCGCCAGCTCGCGGTGCAGATGAACAACGCCACGGTCAACAGTCAGGATCTGCGCAATGCCGCGGCTGCGATGCAGGGCTACATCCAACAGCTTGCGCAATACGCCAACACCCAAGACGGCCAGGGCAACTATCTGTTTGCCGGCAGCAAGAGCAGCACCCAGCCCTTCGTCATCCAGGCGGATGGCAGCGTACTCTACCAAGGCGACGGCAGCCAAAATCAGCTCGCACTCGGCCCCAGCCTGAGCACCGCAATTTCCGACCCCGGAAACGTCCTGTTCATGAACGCTCGCGCGGGCAACGGCACGTTTGTCGTCAACGCCGCGAGCAGCAATACCGGCGGCGCCACTGCCGGCCCGGGCACGGTCAACGACGCCGCACTGGCTCAACAAACCCTGCAGGTCAACGGCACGCAGTACCGGATTGCATTCAGCAGTAGCGGCGGTTCGCTGACCTACGCCGTGAGCAGCGGCAGCGGCGGCGTGTTTTCGTCTGGGTCGATCAGCAGCGGCAGTTTCAGCCCCGGCATGAGCATCGAGCTGCCGCCGGGTGGCAGCCCGGCGATCACTGTGCCCATCGTCGGCACGCCAGCGGCGGGAGACAGTTTCACCATCTCCGCCGCTACCCAGCAAAGCCTGTTCCAGACCTTTCAGTCGCTGGCGCAGGCATTCTCGGCCACCGCGCAGACCTCCGGCTCGAACGCCTTGCGCGCCCAATCCATCAGCAACGCCCTGGCCAGCCTCGACCAGAACCAAACCCACCTGCTCAGCGCCCAAGCACAGATCGGCAGCCGCCTGCAGCAGGTGCAGGCCGTGCTGACCCAGAACGCCAGTCTGACGCAGCAACTGCAGACTCAGCAGGCCCAGCTCACGGATATCAACTACCCACAGGTCATCACCGCCTACCAGTCCAGCCTCGCTGCGCTGCAGGCCGCGCAAAAGGCGTTTGTGCAAGTGCAGGGGTTGAGTTTGTTCCAGTATCTCTGAGATCACAACGAGTCGCCACAGGCGTCACCCACCACATCCGCATGACCTCACTGTCGATCGTCATTCCCGCCTACAACGCAGAAAAACATTTGGACGCTTGTTTGAGCAGCGTGGTCAATGCCATGCGCACCCTTTCCGGTGACAGCCAACTGCGCTGTGAGGCTTTGGTTGTCGATGACGCCTCGGATGACTCGACTGCAACGCTGTTGGCGGCCTGGACGCAGGCACACGAACAGATCAGAGCATTCAGGCACACCGCCAACGGTGGAGCCGCAGCCGCGCGCAATACGGCAATTGCACAGAGTGCGTCCGATTGGGTGCTGTATCTCGATGCCGACAATGTCCTCTATCC
>JBMFIE010000174.1:0-3565 GCA_049976465.1 Thiomonas sp.
CAGTCGCGCGCGCTCCTGCTCGACCACGGCGGCGGGGGCGCGGTCGACGAAGCTGGGGTTGGCGAGCTTGCTCTGGGCCTTGGCGATCTCGCCTTGCAGGCGCTGCGCCTCCTTGCCCAGGCGTTCGCGCTCGGCGGCGCGGTCCACCTGCACCATCAGCGCGAAGCGGGTTGCACCCACTACTCCGGTCGGGGCGGACTGGGTGGCAGCCTTCCAGGCGGCTTCGTCGGCAAACAGCTGAATGTCCGACACCTTGGCCAGCGCCTGCAGGGCAGGGCGATGGCGTTCGATCAGCGCCACGTCGCCGCAGGCCAGCAGCGGCAGGCGCTGCGCTGGTGAGACGCCGAGCTCACCGCGCAGATTGCGGCAGGCTTCGACCAGTTGCTTGAACGCGGCGATCTCGGCCTCTGCGGCTGGATCGATTTTCTCGGGTTGCGGCTGCGGATAGGGTGCCACCGCCAGACTGGTGCCGGTGCGGCCAGCCAGCGGCGCCACGGTCTGCCACAGCTCTTCGGTGATGAAGGGCATGATGGGGTGGGCCAGGCGCAGCACGGTCTCCAGCACGCGCAGCAGGGTGCGGCGCGCGCCGCGTTGCAGCGCCGGGGTGCCGGTGGCGATCTGGGTCTTGGCGATTTCCAGATACCAGTCGCAGAACTCGTCCCAGACGAACTGGTAGATCGCCTGCGCGGCGAAGTCCAGCCGGTAGTCGGCAAAGCCCTGCGCCACCTGCTGCTCGGTACGTTGCAGCAGCGAGACGATCCAGCGGTCTGCGGCGCTGAAGTCCAGCGCGGCATCGGGGCCGCAGTCGTGGTTGCACGGCAGCACTCCGCGCTGCGCGGCGTCCAGTCCATCCACCTGCATCAGCACGAAGCGGGTGGCGTTCCACAGCTTGTTGCAGAAATTGCGGTAGCCCTCGCAGCGCTTGGTGTCGAAGTGGATGTTGCGCCCCAGCGTGGCCATCGAGGCAAAGGTGAATCGCAGCGCGTCGGCCCCATACGCCGGTATGCCGTGCGGAAACTCCTTTTCCGTGGCCTTGCGCACTGCAGGCGCGGTTTCGGGGCGGCGCAGGCCGGTGGTGCGCTTGTCCAGCAGCGTGGGCAGGTCGATGCCGTCGATCAGATCGACCGGATCGAGCACATTGCCCTCGCTCTTGCTCATTTTCTTGCCATGCGCGTCGAGCACCAGGCCGTGGATGTAGACATGCCGGAACGGCACCTTGCCGGTGAAGTGGGTGGTCATCATGATCATGCGCGCCACCCAGAAAAAAATGATGTCGAAGCCCGTGACCAGCACGCTCGATGGCAAAAACAAATCGAGCTCGCGGGTCTGCTGGGGCCAGCCCAGGCTAGAAAACGGTACCAGCGCCGAGGAGTACCAGGTGTCGAGCACGTCCGGGTCGCGGGTGAGCGCGCGGTTGTAGCCAGCGGCGGCGGCCTTGTCGCGTGCCTCGGCTTCGTTGCGGGCGACGAAGATTTCGCCGTTCTCGCCGTACCACGCCGGGATCTGGTGGCCCCACCAGAGCTGGCGCGAGATGCACCAGTCCTGGATGTTGCGCATCCACTGGTCGTAGGTGTTCACCCAGTTCTCGGGCACGAATTTCACTTCGCCGCGGGCGACCACCTCGATGGCCTTCTGCGCCAGGCTTTTGCCGTCCGGCCCCGGTTTGGTCGTGGCGACGAACCACTGGTCGGTCAGCATGGGCTCGACGATTTGCCCGGTGCGCGTGCAAACCGGCACCATGTTCTTGTGCGGCACGGCCTTTTCCAGAAAGCCGCCCGCCTCCAGATCGCGCAGGATCGCCTTGCGTGCGGCGTAGCGATCCAGCCCGCGATAGGGCGCAGGGCCGTTGTCGTTGATGCGCGCGTCTTCGGTAAAGATGGTGATCAGCGGAATGTCGTGACGCAGCGCGACCGCGTAGTCGTTGAAGTCGTGCGCGCCGGTGATTTTCACGCAGCCCGAGCCGAAATCGCGATCGACGAAGCTGTCGGCAATGATGGGAATCCGCCGGTTGCACAGCGGCAGATCGACAAATTTGCCAATGAATTTGGCATAACGCGGGTCATCGGGATGCACCGCCAGCGCACCGTCGCCCAGCATGGTTTCTGGCCGAGTGGTGGCAATGTGCATGCCGCGCACGCCGTCGATCGGGCCGTCGCTGAACGGGTAGAGGATGTGCCACATGAAGCCGTCGTGCTCCTGGCTTTCCACCTCCAGATCGCTGACCGCGCTCTTGAGCACCGGGTCCCAGTTGACCAGCCGCTTGCCGCGGTAGATCAGCCCTTGTTCGTACAGCCGCACAAAGGTTTCCACCACGGCCTGGGACAGCTTGTCGTCCATGGTGAAGTAGGCATGCGCCCAGCTCACCGACGAACCCAGCCGGCGGGTCTGCTGCGCAATGGTGTCGCCCGACTGCTGCTTCCACTGCCACACCCGCTGCAAGAAAGCTTCACGCCCCAGGTCGTGGCGGCTGATGCCCTGCGCCTGCAACTGGCGCTCCACCACGATCTGCGTGGCAATGCCCGCATGGTCGATACCCGGCACCCACAGCGTGTTGTCGCCCAGCATGCGGTGATAGCGCACCAGTGTGTCCATCACCGTCTGGTTGAACGCATGACCCATGTGCAGTGTGCCGGTGACGTTGGGCGGCGGCAACTGCACGCAGAACGACGGCCTGGAGGCGTCGAGCGTTGGCGAGAACACGCCGAGTTCCTCCCAGCGCTGGATCCAGCGGGCTTCGATGGCGTGCGGCTCAAACGATTTGGCGAGTTCGGTCATGGATTGCACAGGCGCAAGCAGGCGCTGCGGCGAGATGGAAGACATGGCGTGCGACGCAGTGCGCGCGCAGGCATTGGTGCAAAACAGCCGATTTTAGGGGCGCGGCGGCATACACTTTCGGCATGCATTCAGCGCCTTGCCCTTGGTCAGTCTCGCGTTCTGTCCGACGCCGTCTCACCGGCTTTGTCGGCCTGTGCCTGGCGGTGGTGCTCGGCGGCTGCGCGTCGCTGTTGCCGCGCGGTGCGGCGCAGACCGGCAAGCCCTGGAGCGATTTCCAGCAGGCGAACGCCGCATTCGAGCGCATCCAGCCCTTCGTCACCACCACGGCGCAGCTGCGCGAGCAGGGCATCGATCCACTGTCCACGCCCAACATCACCATTCTGAACTACGCCGACATCGTCCGGCGTCTGGTGCCGCCTTCGGGCAGCGACATTGCGCTCGACCCCGGCATCCGCGCGTGCCTGCAGGCGCAGACGGCCTGTCGGGGCTATGAGATCGACCAGCGCCACATCGACCGCAAGCGGGTGGGCAATTTCTGGCTCGACTTTCTCGACTTCCGCCGCGAAACCGTGACCACCGGCTGGCGTTTCAACATGCTGTTGCTCGTGGTGAACGACCGCGTTGTCTACAAGCTCTGGGGTGGGCAGCCGGAAATTTCCGAGGTGGAAACCACCCGCAATCCCCTCGGGCCGCTGCAGGGCTTTGGGCAGTCGGTGCTCGGGCGGTATTGATCGGCGCCAGCAGTGGCGCGCCGCTGTCGTAAAATTCCGACTCTCTCTATCTGACAGAC
>JBMFIE010000175.1:0-3560 GCA_049976465.1 Thiomonas sp.
GCTCGATGCACGGCACCTGCACCAGCCCGCCGACCGGGTCGCAGGTGAGGCCGAGGTGGTGTTCCATGCCGATTTCCGCGGCGTTTTCCACCTGCGCGGGCGTGCCGCCGAGCACGGCGCACAACGCGGCCGAGGCCATCGAGCAGGCCACGCCGACCTCGCCCTGGCAGCCGACCTCGGCGCCTGAGATCGACGCGTTTTCCTTGTACAGCAGGCCGACCGCGCCGGCGGTGAGCAAAAAGTCGATCACCCCGGCGTCGTTCGCCCCGGGGACGAACCGGGTGTAGTAGTGCAGCACCGCGGGGATGATGCCGGCTGCGCCATTGGTCGGCGCGGTGACCACGCGGCCGCCGGCGGCGTTTTCTTCGTTCACCGCCAGGGCGTAGAGGTTGACCCAGTCGATTGCCTGCAAGGCGTCGCGCAGCGGCTGCGGCGGTGCGGGCAGCGCGCTCGCCTCGCGCGGCAGCGCGCTGCCCATGAGCGCACGGTAGAGCGTCGGCGCGCGGCGGCGCACATGCAGCCAGCCGGGCAGCTCGCCCTCGGTGGCGCAACCGCGCGCGGCACACGCCTGCATCACCTGCCAGATGCGCAGCAGTTCGCGGTCGATCTCGGCATCGCTGCGCCAATGGCGTTCGTTGATGCGCATCACCCCGGCGATGGTCAGGCGGTGCGCGCGGGTGAGCGCGAGCAGTTCGGCCGCGCTGTGAAACGGCAGCGGCAGCACGGTGGTGTCGGGGGCGATACGGCGGTGTTTTTCGCCATCCGCCGCGACTTCGTCGCTGACCACGAAGCCGCCGCCGACCGAGTAGTAGACGCGCTCGTCCAGCAGCGCGCCTGCGGCGTCGAAGGCGGAAAAGCGCATGCCGTTGGCGTGCAGCGGCAGTTGTTCGAGTGCGAAAAAGACGATGTCGCGCGCCGGGTCGAAGGAGATCGGCTGCACGCCCAGCAGATCGAGACGGTGCGTGGATTGCACCGCGGCGATGCGCGCGGCAATGCCGTCGACGTCCACCGCATCGGGCGTCTCACCCATCAGTCCGAGCAGGACCGCGCGGTCGCTGCCGTGGCCTTTACCGGTGGCGCCAAGCGACCCATAGAGCGCGCACCGCACCCGCGCCACCTGCGCCAGCGTGCCGCTGGATTGCAGTTGCAGCGCAAACAGCCGGGCGGCGCGCATCGGCCCGACGGTGTGCGAGCTGCTCGGGCCGATGCCCACCTTGAACAGATCGAACACCGAAACCGCCACGATCTGCCTTTCAGGTTCAGTCCTGCGCCTGGCACGCTGCGATGAGATCGGCGGCGAAGGCATCGACCGCCTCGGGCGTGGTGTCCCACGCGCACATCAGCCGGCAGCCGCCATCGGCGATGAATTCGTAAAAGCGCCAGCCCTTGGCGTGCAGCGCGTCGATCACCGCGCGCGGCAGATGCGCGAACACCGCATTCGCCTCAGGCGGGTGCAGCACCTTGACTCCCGGCACGTCGCGGATCGCCGCATACAGCCGCTGCGCCATCGCGTTGGCGTGCCGCGCGTGGCGCAGCCAGGTATCGCCTTCGAGCATGCCCAGCCACGGCGCGGAAATGAACCGCATCTTGGACGCCAGCTGCCCGCCCTGCTTGACCCGCCAGGCGAAGTCCTGCGACAGCGCACGGTCGAAAAACACCACCGCCTCGCCCACCGGCAGACCATTCTTGGTGCCGCCGAAGCACAGCACATCGACCCCGGCGCGCCAGGTGATGTCGCTCGGGTGGCAGCCCAGATGCGCCACCGCGTTGGCAAAGCGCGCGCCGTCCATGTGCAGCCGCAGGTGATGGCGCTTGGCCATCGCGGCGATCGCACGCACCTCCTCGACGCTGTAGACCGTGCCGAGCTCGGTCGCCTGGGTGATCGACACCACCTTGGGCTTGGGAAAGTGGATGTCGCTGCGCTTGGTGACCAGCGCGTCGATCGCCTCGGGCGTGAGCTTGCCGCGCCGTGCCTGCGCGCTTTCGCCCTCGGTGATCAGCAGCTTGGAGCCGCCGGAGAAGAACTCGGGGCAGCCGCATTCGTCGGTTTCGATATGCGCCACCGGGGTGCAGATCACCGCGTGGTAGCTCTGGCACATCGCCGCCAGCGCGAGCGAATTCGCCGCGGTGCCGTTGAACACGAAATAGACGTCGCAATCGGTCTGAAACAACGCGCGCAGGCGGTCGGACACGCGCTGCGTCCAGGCGTCGTCGCCATACGCCGGCTGATGGCCCGAGGCGTTGGCCTGCAGCAGCCAGTGCAGCGCCTCGGGGCAGATGCCGGCGTAGTTGTCGCTGGCGAAGTGCTGGCGGATTTCAGCGGCGTGCATGGTGTTGACGTGTCACTGCGCGTAGTCGGCGATCGGCAGGCAGGCGCACTGCAGATTGCGGTCGCCCCAGGCGTTGTCGACCCGGCCGACCGGCGGCCAGTATTTGTTCGCCTTGACCGCAGGGGTCGGAAACGCCGCCTGCTCGCGGCTGTGGGCATGCGCCCAGTCCGCACCGAGCACGCTGGCCGCGGTGTGCGGCGCGGCCTTGAGCGGATTATCCTCGCGCGGCCACTGCCCGCGCTCGACGCGGGCGATTTCTTCGCGGATCGCGATCATCGCGTCGATGAAGCGGTCGAGCTCGGCGAGCGACTCGCTTTCGGTCGGCTCGATCATCAGCGTGCCGGGCACCGGAAAGCTCATGGTCGGCGCGTGAAATCCGTAGTCCATCAGCCGCTTGGCCACATCCTCGTTGCTGATGCCGGTGGACTCTTTGAGCGGGCGCAGGTCGAGAATGCACTCGTGCGCCACGCGGCCGTTCTCGCCGGTGTAGAGCACGGGGTAGTGGCTCTTGAGCCGCTCGGCGATGTAGTTGGCCGACAGAATCGCCACGCGGCTGGCCTGGGTCAGGCCGCCTGCGCCCATCATGCGGATATACATCCAGGAGATCGGCAGCACGCTGGCGTTGCCCAGGGGAGCTGCGCTGACTGCGCCGACGGCCCCGGCCCTGTCGATGCCGGCGCTGCGGTGCACCGGCAGGAACGGCGCCAGATGCGCGCGCACCCCGATGGGGCCGACGCCAGGGCCGCCGCCGCCGTGCGGAATGCAAAAGGTCTTGTGCAGATTCAGGTGCGACACGTCCGCGCCGAACTCGGGCGGGCTGGCCAGGCCAACCAGCGCGTTCAGGTTCGCGCCGTCCACGTACACCTGCCCGCCATGCTGGTGGATGATGTCGCAGATGGCGCGCACCTCGGTCTCGAACACGCCGTGGGTGCTGGGGTAGGTGATCATGCACGCGGCGAGGCGATCGGCATATTGCTCGGCCTTGGCGCGCAGATCGTCCAGATCGACATTGCCCTGCGCATCGCACGCGGTCACCACGACCTGCATGCCGGCCATCTGCGCCGAGGCGGGGTTGGTGCCGTGGGCCGAAGACGGAATCAGGCACACGTCGCGGTGCCCTTCGCCACGGCTGGCGTGGTAGGCGCGGATGACCAGCAGCCCGGCGTACTCGCCCTGCGACCCGGCGTTGGGCTGCAGGCACATGGCGTCGTAGCCGGTGGCGGCGCACAG
>JBMFIE010000176.1:0-3510 GCA_049976465.1 Thiomonas sp.
CCTCGGAAACCGGCCACCTAGTGTATGCCACGCTGCACACCTCGTCGGCGCCCAAGACCATCGACCGCATCGTCGATGTGTTTCCTGCGGAAGAAAAGGAAATGGTGCGCGCGATGCTGTCGGAGGCGCTGGTGGGCGTGATTTCGCAGACCCTGTGCAAGAAAAAGGACGGCTCCGGGCGGGTGGCGGCGCATGAGATCATGATCGGCACCCCGGCGATCCGCAACCTCATTCGCGAAAACAAGGTGGCGCAGATGTATTCCATGATCCAGACCAGCCAGGCCTTCGGCATGCAGACCCTCGACCAGAACCTGGCCGATCTGGTTCGCCGCAACGTGATTTCCGCCTCCGAGGCGCGCGCCAAGGCCAAGCAGCCGGAAAACTTCCCCGGCGCCTGACCGCCCGCGCAGAACATCGCTTTCTCATCCCAGCCCCGGCCATGAAACTCTTTGACAAACTCATCGGCGCATCGCGCAAGGACGCGGTGGACGACACGCCGGAATCGCAGTTCTTCACCACCGGCTTTCATGATGCCGAGGTCGCCAGCCTCGACAGCGTGGTGAGCTGGGCGCAACGTGCCAGCGAAATCGGGGCGACCAAACTGTCGCGCAGCGCCGGCACGCAGCGCCTGCTCGAACTGTGGCAGCAGGACAAGTACATGGCCGGGCTCACCGAGGCCGACCGTCAGCGCTGCGCCAAATACTTTCACTACTACACGGTCAAGGCCGATGCCGACCTGATCGCACAGGGCGAAACGGGTAGTTTCATGATCGTGCTGTTGCGCGGCGCGGTGGCCGTGGACCGGCTGCAGCCCTGGGGCGACCGTCTGCGCCTGACCGAGGTGCGCGCCGGCAGCATGCTGGGCGAGATGTCGCTGGTCGATGCGGCGCCGCGCTGGTCGTACTGCACCACGCTGACCGACTGCGAGATCGCGGTGCTCGAAGCCGCCGACCTCGACAGCATGATCGCGCACGATCCGGCGGCGGCCTGCCGGCTGATCGGCTCGCTGGCGCGACGGCTGTCGCTGCGGCTGCGCAAGCTCAGCGCGCGAGTGTCTGCCACCACTCCTGGCGGCTGACGCAGCCGGCCTGGTCCTGCGGCGCAGACGCACAACAACACACGGCAAACGGGGGACGACATGGACCGTGATCAGGCATCCAAATTCATCAACGATCTGCTCAAGCTGATGGTCAGCCGCGGCGGCTCGGATCTGTTTCTCACCGCCGACTTTCCGCCGGCGATCAAGGTGGACGGCGTGGTCACCAAGCTGTCGTCGCAGCCGCTCACTGCACAGCACACCCTGGCGCTGGCGCGATCGATCATGAACGACAAGCAGGCGGCAGAGTTCGAGCGCACCAAGGAATGCAACTTTGCCATCTCCCCTGCGGGGCTGACCCGCTTTCGCTGCAACGCCTTTCTGCAGCAGGGCAAGGTGGGCATCGTGCTGCGGCAGATTCCGCAGGAGCTGCCGTCGATCGACGGGCTGGGTCTGCCGCAGGTGCTCAAGACGCTGGCGATGCACAAGCGCGGGCTGATCATCTTCGTCGGTGCCACTGGCTCGGGCAAGTCCACCTCGATGGCGGCGATGCTCGACTACCGCAACGAGAACTCCTATGGGCACATCATCACGGTCGAAGACCCGATCGAATTCGTCCACCCGCACAAGAACTGCATCGTCACCCAACGCGAGGTCGGGCTGGATACCGAGAGCTGGGAAGCCGCGCTCAAAAACACCCTGCGCCAGGCGCCAGACGTCATCCTGATGGGCGAGATCCGCGACCGCCAGACCATGGAGCACGCCGTGGTGTTTTCCGAGACCGGCCACCTGGTGCTGGCCACGCTGCACGCCAACAACGCCAACCAGGCACTGGACCGCATCATCAACTTCTTCCCCGAAGAGCGCCGGGCGCAACTGCTGATGGATCTGTCGTTGAACCTGCGCGCGCTGGTGTCGCAGCGGCTCATTCCCTTGCAGACCGGCAAGGGCCGGGTGGCGGCGGTGGAGATCATGATCAATTCGCCGCTGATCGCCGATCAGATCTTCGAGGGCAAGCTCACCGAGATCAAGGACGTGATGCGCCGTTCGCGCGAGATAGGCATGCAGACCTTCGACCAGGCGCTGTTCGATCTGTTCGACGCCGACAAAATCAGCTACGAAGACGCGCTGCGCAACGCCGACTCGGTCAACGATCTGCGGCTGCGCATCAAACTCGACAGCAAGCGCGCCCGCAATGCCGACCTGGGCAGCGACACCGGGAATCTGGCCATCGTCTGAACCCGCTCCACACCCTGCCCCCGCTCGCGGTGCAGGCAGGGAAGGGCAGGCAGCCGGCCGAACTGCGCAGGCTGGCTCAGCAGCCTGCCTCTTGCGGCACACCGACGATCCAACCCTCCACCGGGTCGATGTGCGGCGGCAGGCCCCAGCGGTTTGCGCGCCGCACGGCGGCCCAGCCGGCCTGCAGCAGGCACAGTGCGGCGTCCAGATGGTCGCCGCTGGCATCAGTCAGCATGGTCTGGTGCAGCGCCGGACTGCACTGCAGCCGCAGCGCGAGCGGATGCCGGCCCGCCTGCAGCGCCTGCAGCAGGGTGTTGCGCGCGTTTTCCCGTTCGGCGGTCTGCCGGCTGCGCGCATCGCTCTTGTAGCTGCGCCGCCCGAGCACCGCACGCGCGACGAACCCCGGATAACCTTCGAGGGCCACGCGCTGCGCATCGCCGCGGTGCAGCCCGGGAAGATCGATGCCGGCGTCGAGCAGCAGCGGCGTGGCCGCGTGCAGCATCCAGGCCACCGGCGGGTTGACCCACTTCATCGACGGCGACGATCCGGCTGGCCGGTCGCAGGCGCGGTGGGCGAACTTCGCGCCTGGCGGGCGTGCCGCGCAGAACCGGCGCAGCACCGCGCGCAACTCCTCGCGGCTGTGCCCGCGCAGATGCGCGATCAGCCGCGCCCAGGGTTGCGGGGCGGTGTCGCCGCTGTGTCCGGGCCAGCGCAGGGCGTCGACCAGTTCGCGCGGCAGGCCAAACGGCAGGTCGAACACCCCAAGCCACGGCCCGGGCTGCGCCAGCCACCGGGCGAATCCGTCCAGAGAGTCGATGCAGCTAAGTACCTATCCGTAAATAATGTTGACCTTGAGCGGCACTTTCCGAAACGCGATGATGGCTGCGGCGAGGTGGTTGAGTGCGAGGAAGCTGCGCTCGAGCTTTTCGTAGCGCACGAGTAGCTTGCGGAATCGGTTGAACCAACTATGGCAAACCTCGACGACCCAGCGCCGGGCCTTCTTCCTCGGGTCGCGCCGCTTGATGTCCGCTTCCCTGCGACGGTCGACGACGTGGGGGATATAGCCGTGCTTTTCGATGGTGCGCGCGTTATCGGCACTGCGGTAGCCGGCATCGGCGCACAGATGCTTGTGGCGCCTCGTCGGCGGACTCTCACGCTTGACCCTGATGGCACCCAGGACTTCGTCCAGGCGTTTGCCATCATTGACGTTCGCCCCGGTCACGATGAGCGACAAC
>JBMFIE010000177.1:0-3501 GCA_049976465.1 Thiomonas sp.
GCGCGTGACCCCGCGCATGGAGCGCATGCTGTTGCTGGCGGGCTCTGCGGCTGGGCTGTCGGGCGCTTTCAACACGCCGCTTGCCGGCATTTTGTTCGCCATCGAGGAGCTCACCCGCAGCTTCGAGGTGCGCACCAACGGCGTGCTGATCACCAGCATCGTGTTCTCCGGCCTGGTGTCGCTGGCGCTGGCGGGCAACTATCTGTACTTTGGCCAGATCACCGCGCCGGACGTCTTTCCGTTGGCCTTTGTGCTGCCGGTTCTGATCGCCGCGGTGCTGTGCGGACTGGCCGGGGCGGCGTTCAATCTGGCGCTGCTCAGGCAGGCGCGCTGGATTCCCGCCAGGCTGATGGCCTGGCGCGAGCGCTCGCCGCTGGTGTGGGGCGCGGGGCTGGGGTTGCTGGTGGCGCTCATCGGCATCGCCTCGGCCGGGCAGACCTGGGGCAGCGGCTACGACCAGGCGCGACACCTGCTGATGAACCACGGCGAGCAGGTGAGCTGGTACTACCCGCTGGTGAAATGGCTCACCATGGTGCTGTCCTACATCACGGGGCTTCCGGGTGGGCTGTTCTCGCCGTCGCTGTCCATCGGTGCGGGCTTCGGGCAGTGGGTCAGCCAGTGGTTCGGGCAGTATCCGCAATCGGCGCTGGTGGCCATTTGCATGGTGGGGTATCTGGCCGCGGTGACGCAGTCGCCGCTGACTTCCTTCGTCATCGTGATGGAAATGATCAACGGCGGTGGGCTGGTGATTCCGCTGATGGCCACGGCGCTGATCAGCAGCCGGGTGGCAAGCCTGTTCACCCCGCCGCTTTACGAGGCGCTGGCGCAGCAGAAGTATTTCGCGGTCGGCTTGCACCCGGCCAAATCCGCGGCAGACGCGCCGCATTGACGGGGGGCAAAACCCCCGCATTCACAACGACGAGGAGGCACCACATGGCATCATCACCAGCATCCACCGCGGCGCCGCCGCCGCCCGAGCAGGTCTATCGCCGCATCGGCTGGCGCCTCATTCCGTTCCTCATCCTGTGCTACTTCGTCGCCTATCTCGACCGGGTGAACATCGGCTTTGCGCAGTTGCAGATGAAGGGCGATCTGGGCTTTTCCGACGCGGTGTACGGCCTGGGCGCGGGCATTTTCTTTCTCGGCTACTTTGCGTTCGAGGTGCCGAGCAACCTGATCCTGCACCGGGTGGGCGCGCGGGTGTGGATCGCGCGCATCATGATCACCTGGGGGCTGATCTCGGCGGCCACGCTGTTCGTCACCACACCGACGCAGTTTTAGTGATGCGCTTTCTGCTCGGCGTGGCCGAGGCGGGCTTTTTCCCCGGCATCATCCTTTACCTGACCTACTGGTATCCGGCGGCGCGGCGCAGCCAGATGACGGCCTGGTTCATGAGCGCGGTGCCGCTGTCCGGGCTGATCGGCGGGCCGGTGTCGGGCTGGATCCTGCATCACTTCCATGGGCAGCATGGCTGGGCGGGCTGGCAATGGCTGTTCCTGCTCGAGGGGCTGCCCGCGGTGCTGCTGGGCCTGGTCACCCTGTTCTATCTGGACAACGGGATCGCGCAAGCCAAGTGGCTGAGTGCGGACGAGAAAACCGCGTTGCAGCACGCGCTCGACAGCGAAGCGCAGACCAAGCCCGCGCACGCCGCGCTGCAGGGCCTCGCCGACCCAAAGGTATGGCTGATGGCGCTGATCTACTTTTCCGTGGTCATCGGGCTGTACGGCCTGAGCTTCTGGCTGCCGCTCCTGATCAAGAGCACCGGCGTGACCGACCCGCTTGTCATCGGCTGGCTGGTGGCTGTGCCTTACGGGGTCTCGGCGGTGGCGATGATTCTGGTGGGCCGCAGCTCGGACAGGCGGCTGGAGCGCCGCTGGCACTTGGCCATTGCGGCATTGGTCGGAGCGGCCGGTCTGGTGTTGTCCACCGTGTGGGCCAGCAGCACCCTGCTCGCCATGGTCGCACTGACTCTGGCGACCGTGGGCATCATGGCGGTGTTGCCGCTGTTCTGGGCGCTGCCCAACGCCTTTCTGGCCGGCAGCGCGGCGGCGGCCGGCATTGCATTGATCAATGCCCTGGGCAACCTGGCCGGGTTCTTCGGCCCGTCCATCATCGGCTGGGTCAAACAGGCCACGCAGAGCACCAATGGCGGCATTCTGATGCTGGCCGGGTTCATGGTGCTGTGCGCGGTGCTGGTGTTGCTCACACCGCGCACCGGCAAGTGAGCGGGCCGTGTCTGCGAGCAAGGGATGCGCGCAGTGGCCGCGCAGGGGTCAGAGCTCGACTTTCAAGCGGGTGGTGCTCTTGACCTCGTCGATGACCGCGAACGAGCGGGTTTCGCGCACGCCGGGCAGGCGGGCGATGACCTCGGCGACGAAGGTTCTGTAGGCCGCCATGTCGGCCACGCGGACCTTGAGCAGATAGTCGAAATTGCCTGCCACCATGTGGCATTCGAGGATTTCGCTGCGCGTCTTGACCGCCGACTGGAATTTCTCGAAGCCGTCCGGCACCGAGCGGTCGAGCTGCACCTCGACGAATACCATCAACTTGGCGCCGAGCAGATCGGGGTTGAGTCGGCCCTCGTAGCCGAGGATGAACCCGTCGCGCGTCAGTCGCTTGACCCGCTCGAGCACCGCGGTTGGCGAGAGGTTGACCATCTGCGCCAGGCGCAGATTGGCGATGCGTCCGTCTTCTTGCAGCAGGCTGAGCAGACGTCGGTCGATCCGATCGATGCCGCCGATTTTTTCAGACATGACGGGCCTCCGTCTGCCGGCGGTGCGGCTGCGGGTGGAGCGGTAGAGAGTTCTTCATGACTTTGGCGTGAACGGTAGGATTCTTGAGAGTTTCAATTTAGCGTATCGATGCCGGCGCTGCTGCTCAGGCGCGACAATTTCCCGACCGTGCCCCGGGTTTCGGGGACGCGACACATTGTAAAACGCCGGGTTTTGCAGGCCCTAGTGCCGATGCTGCGCCCGACTCCCGTTTTCGTCCACCCAGGCCGCCGGCGTCAGTGTTTCAGGTAGTCGTGCACCACACGGCCCAGACCCAGGGTGAGGTCGGTGAGGATGTGCACGCCAGACACCACCTCCAGCACCGGCAGCGCGGCCACGGGCGCCAGCGCATGCGCATGCAGTTCCAGCGCGGCCGGCCCCTCCCACGCGCCTTTGACCACCAGATCCTCCAGGTCATACTGCACCAGCTCGCAGATGCGCGGCGTGCAGTCCACATGCGGAATGATCTTGAGCAGAAAGTTCGGCTGCTGTAGCGAGGCGAGCACCTTGGCGGTGTCCAGTGCGCGATGCTTGTAGCCCATCGTGCCGGTGGCGATGCGCACCGGGCCGTAGTCCAGCGTGCCCACCAGGGTGTCGGCCACCACGCTGACATGCGGCTTGGCCAGCTTTTTCGGAAAGCCCCAGATTTCGCGTCCGCCTGCGATCGGCGCTTCGTCGTCGAGGTACATCGCAATCTGATAGGTGGCCGGCTGGCCCTTGTAGCGCACCG
>JBMFIE010000178.1:0-3494 GCA_049976465.1 Thiomonas sp.
GCACCAGCTCCAGCACACGGCGACGCAGTGGCGTCAGACGCACCCCGCGCGCGGCGCACAGCGCCTCGGCATGCTGCAGGGCATCGGTGTGGGCGGGGCGATCGGCAGTGCGGGCGCGGGTCATGGGCACAAGTATGCACCAGCGCGGGCAGGCGCGGCATCATTCCTGCGCGGGCACATGCCCAACCTTGACAAAAATGGTGCAGCCGCTGTGGCTGAATGGAGCATGCTGGCTCAGATGCGGGCTGCGCATCCAGGTGCCCGCGGGGTAGCGGCCATGCTCGTCCTCGAACACGCCGTCGAGCACGAAAATTTCTTCCCCGCCCCAGTGACGGTGTGGCGTGAACACGGTGCCCGGCGCCCAGCGCACCAGTGCCGCGTGCTCGCCGCCGTAATCTGACAGCGGCTTGACGCTCAGCCCCGGAACCAGTCCGGGCAACCAGGGCATCTGCGCGGTGTCGACCACGACGCGCGCGCTGTCGTCCGGCTGCAGATGGCGCAGCTTGACCAGCAGGGTGCAGCCCTGTTCAGTAAACGGCGCGTGCTGCGATCCGGGCGGGTTTTTCAGATAGGTGCCGGCGGGATAGCTGCCCAGCTCGTCCTCAAACACACCGTCGAGCACCAGGATTTCCTCGCCCAGCGGATGGTTGTGCGCGGCGAAGCGGGCACCTGGCGCATAGCGCACGATCGAGGTGGCGCGCGCCGCTTCGCCGCCGTCGCGTTCGATCAGCTTGCGTTGCACACCGGCCACGGGCGAATCGACCCAGGGCAGGGTGGTGGTGTCGACCACTTCGGTGAGGCGGTAGTCTGCGCGCAGCCGCAGAGTGTCGGCCAATGCGCTCATGGCGTCACCTGCCGCGTCGGCATGATCAGCAATTCTTGCGGGTTGACATGCGGCGGCTGCGCGAAGGCATAGACCAGCGCCTGCGCGATGTCCTCGGCGTGCAGCGCGGCGACCGCGTCGCGCCGTGCCTTCATCTGCTCGGTCGGTACGTTATAGCCCCAGTCGGTGTAGACCGCGCCGGGCTCGATCAGCGAGACGCGGATGCCTTCCGGGCCGAGTTCCTTGCGCAGCGCGTCATGCAGGCCGACGACGGCGAACTTGGTCGCGTTGTACACCGCCCAGCCTTCGATGCCGCGGCGCCCGCCGACGCTCGACACCGTGCTGATCATCGCCCCGGGACGACCGCGCAGCAGCGGGATCGCCGCGCGCGTGCAAAACAGTACGCCCCAGAGGTTGGCGTCGATCGTCGCCTTCCACTCGGCGGTCCTGCCGTGCTCGAACTTGCCAAAGTAGCCCACGCCCGCGTTGTTGAACAGCAGGTCCAGCCCACCAAAGCGTGAGGCGACCTGCTCGAACAGACGCTGCACCTGGGCTTCGTCGCCGACATCGGTCGGCACCGCGAGCGCCCGCTCGCCGAGCTCGGCGGCCAGGCGCGCGAGCTTGTCCGCCGAGCGCGCAGCGAGCACGACCTGCATGCCCTCGGCGACGAGCGCCCGCGCCGCCGCGGCGCCGATGCCGCTCGACGCACCGGTGACGACCGCGATGCGGTCTTGCAGTGAACGCAGTTGCATGAGCAATTCCTTTTCGAGTCGAAGTCTTCGTGCATGCTAGACCCGCATGCACCATGTTGCAGCCGGGCGGCCGATGCCGCTGCGCACCGCGGGGCGAAGCCGCCGGCGGCTTGCGCCCGGGCCGGACTTGTGTCTAACCGCGCAAGACAGGACGGCGCTGCGCCGTGCTGCAGGCGCGGCAAGGCGAGAAAAAAGCCGCCCGCAGGCGGCTGATCGGGCAGGCCGAGGTCAGCCCAGCTCCTCGTACAGCGGCAGTGTGAGAAAGTCGGTGAAGGTCTCGCTTGTGGCCATCTGCTCGAAAATCCTTGCGGCCTTGTCGAACTCGCCTTGCGCACCGGTGGCCTTGACCCGCGCCAGCTCCTCGGGGATCAGCGCGCGCACCAGCTCGGCAGTCACTTTGCGGCCGTCGTCGAGCACGCCCTTGGGGCTGTGGATCCATTGCCAGACCTGGCTGCGTGAAATCTCGGCGGTGGCGGCATCTTCCATCAGGTTGTGGATCGGCACTGCGCCGCTGCCGGCCAGCCATGCGCCCAGATAGTGGATGCCCACGTTGATGTTGTTGCGCAGCCCGGCTTCGGTGATCGGCTGCTCGGGGCGGAAGTCGAGCAGATCGGCGGCGCTGACCTGCACGTCGTCGCGCTGCTTGTCGATCTGGTTCGGACGGTCGCCCAACACGGCGACGAACTCCTCCATCGCCACCTGCACCAGCCCGGGGTGTGCCACCCAGCCGCCGTCGTAGCCGTCGGTGGCGTCGCGCCGCTTGTCTTGGCGGATGCCTTCCATCGCCTGCGCGTTCTTTTCGGGGTCGTTCTTGATCGGGATCAGCGCGCTCATGCCGCCGATCGCCGGCGCCCGCCGCTTGTGGCAGGTCTTGAGCAGCAGCAGCGCATAAGCGCGCATGAACGGCACGGTCATGGTGATGCGCGCACGGTCGGCCAGGCAGAAGTTGCGGTCGTTGCGGAACTTCTTGATCGCGCTGAAGATGTAGTCCCAACGCCCGGCGTTCAGCCCGGCGCTGTGCTCGCGCAGTTCATAGAGGATTTCGTCCATTTCGAACGCGGCGAGGATGGTCTCGATCAGCACGGTTGCCTTGATCGAGCCGCGCGGCAGGCCAAGCTGCTCCTGCGCAAAGACGAACACATCGTTCCACAGCCGGGCCTCGAGGTGGCTTTCCAGCTTCGGCAGGTAGAAATACGGCCCGGCGCCGCGTGCGAGCAGCTCGCGCGCGTTGTGAAAGAAGAACAGGCCGAAGTCGAACAGGCTGCCGCTGACGCGCTGGCCGTCGACCAGCAGGTGCTTTTCGTCCAGATGCCAGCCGCGCGGTCGCACCTGCAGCGTGGCCACACGCTCGGCCAGTTCGTAGGTCTTGCCATTCTGCTCGAAGCGGATGGTGCGGCGGATGGCGTCGAACAGGTTGATCTGGCCCTGCACCTGGTTGTCCCAGTTCGGCGTGTTCGCGTCCTCGAAGTCGGCCATGTAGCTGTCGGCTCCCGAGTTCAGCGCGTTGATGATCATTTTGCGATCGACCGGGCCGGTGATCTCGACGCGGCGACGCTCGAGCGCCGCGGGCAGCGGCGCGATCGTCCAGTCGCCTTCGCGCACTGCGCGGGTCTCGGGCAGGAAGTCCGGGCGCTCGCCGGCGTCGAGCCGCTTGCTGCGGGCAGCGCGCGCGGCGAGCAGTTCGCGGCGGCGCGGCTCGAAGGTGCGGTGCAGTTGGGCCACGAAGGCCAGCGCCTGCGGGGTGAGGATGCGGTCAAAGCCCGGCTGCAGCGGGGCGTTCAAGCTGACGCCTTGGGGGGCGGACAAAGTGTTCATTCGGCGATCTCCGTCATGGGTTGAACACAAATTGTCCATTGGGCGCACCTGCGGTGCTGTTTGGGTGCATGCGGCGCAGCGACGGCCATTTTGGGCCTTCTTCG
>JBMFIE010000179.1:0-246 GCA_049976465.1 Thiomonas sp.
GTGTGCGACCGCGGCCCCGGCGTGCCCGCCGCCGAGGCGCAGCGTATTTTCGAGCCCTTCGTGCGCCTGTCCAGACGGGCAGAGGGCACCGGACTGGGCCTGCCGCTGGTGCGGCGCATCGCGCGGCAGCACGGCGGAGATGCGCGCTGTCTGCCGCAGAGCGACGGCGGCACCTGCTTCGAGATCTGGCTCGGGCGCACACCGTGAGGCCGCAAGGCTAGGGCCTGTTAACGCCCTTTTTTCAAC
>JBMFIE010000179.1:256-3484 GCA_049976465.1 Thiomonas sp.
GTCCGCCAAATCATGCGCAATCAGCGCATGGCACAAATCTTGTATGCGCCGTGCGGAGTTTTCATATCATCGCAAGGTCGCGAGCCAAAAGAAAACAGAAAGAGAGGAATGTGCCTCCCGCTGCGTGTCGGCTTGCCGCCCAGTCCCGGAGGCGCCCTGCGGCACAGGCGAGCCGATCCAACCATCCCTGGCGAAAAATCAACCGGCGTCCGCTGCCTTGTGCGGCGGCATCCACAATATCTGTTCACAATCCCATGGAGTCCAAGATGTCCCACAACTTGCGTTTGTCCACCACGGCGCGCCTGCTCGGCGCCGCTGCCAGCCTCGCGGTGCTCGGCGCCACTTTCAGCCCACTCGCCTCAGCCGCCAGCACCCTGCCGCAGAAGTACAAAGAACAAGGCCATCTGACCATCGCCACCGACGCCACCTACGCGCCGATGGAATTCATCGGCAAGGACGGCAAGACCATCGAAGGTGCCGACGTCGATCTGGGCAAGGCCATCGCCAAGGAGCTCGGCGTGAAGGCGGACTTCGTCAACGCCAGCTTCGACAGCATCATCCCCGCGCTGCAGTCGGGCAAGTACGACATGAGCATGTCCTCGTTCACCATCACCAAGAAACGCGAGGAAGTGGTCGATTTCGTCAGCTACATGACCGCCGGCACCTCGTTCTATGTCAAGGCCCAGGGCGGCCCGAAGGTGGTGGGTCTGGCCAATCTGTGCGGCATGACGGTTGCCGTCGAAAAGGGCACGGTGCAGGCCGATGACGCCGCCAAGCAGAGCAAGGAGTGCGTTGCTGCCGGCAAGAAGGCGGTGACCGTCTCGGTGTTCCCCGACCAGAACGGCGCGAACCTGGCCATCGCCAGCGGCCGCGCACAGGTGGGCATGGCCGACTCGCCAGTGGCCGCCTGGATCGTGGAGAAATCGCACGGCCAGTTCAAGCTGACCGGCGATGCCTACAACTCCGCGCCCTACGGCATCGCCATGCCGAAGAACAGCGGCCTGGCCGAGCCCGTGCTGGCTGCGCTCAAAAAGGTGATCGCCAGCGGCGAATACGCCAAGATCCTGCACAAGTGGGGCATCACCCAGGGCGCCATCAAGGACCCGGTGATCAACGGCGCCACGCAGTAAGGCCATGACGCGGCCGACTTCTCGGTCGGCCGCGCAGACCAAGGAAGTCAAGACGACACGATGCGACCCGACGACATCAAGGCCATTCCTGCACGACACCCCGGCCGCTGGATTGCGGCCGCCGCGGTCTTCGTGCTGATTCTGGCGATGGCTTACTCCTTCACCACCAACCCGCGCTTCGAATGGTCTGTGGTCGGCGAGTATTTCTTTTCCGCACGTGTGCTGCGCGGACTGTGGCTGACCCTGGAACTCACAGTCATTTCCATGCTCATCGGCGTGGCGCTGGGCGTGCTGCTGGCGGTGATGCGGCTCTCACTCAACCCGCTGGTCTCGGGCGCGAGCCGGTTCTATATCTGGCTGTTTCGCGGCACGCCGGTTCTGGTGCAGATTCTGTTCTGGTTCAACATCACCGCGCTCTACCCCAATATCGGCTTCGGCTCCTGGAGCTTCGATGCCAACAATCTGATCACCCCGTTCATCGCCGCCATTCTGGCGCTCGGACTCAACGAGGGCGCCTACATGGCCGAGATCGTCCGTGCCGGCATTCTGTCGGTGGACGAAGGTCAAAGCGAGGCCGGCGCCGCGCTGGGCATGTCGCGGCTGCAGATCATGCGCCGTGTGGTGCTGCCGCAGGCGATGCGGGTGATCGTGCCGCCCACCGGCAACGAAACCATTTCCATGCTCAAGACCACTTCGCTGGTCAGTGTGATCGCGGTCAGCGACCTGCTGTATTCGGTGCAGCTGATCTACGCGGTGAACTACCGCACCATTCCACTGCTGCTGGTGGCCAGCATCTGGTACTTGCTGGTGACCACTGTGCTGTCCATCGGCCAGTTCTACATCGAGCGGCATTTCGGCCGCAGCGCCACCCGCAACGCGTCCCTGACGCCTCTGCAGCAGTTGCGCGCAGCGCTCGCGCGACGGGGGGCGGCACAGTGAGTGACATCATGGTCAAGGCCGAGGGCGTGCACAAGCGATTCGGCAACATTGAGGTCCTCAAGGGCATCTCCCTTGATGTGCGGCGCGGCGAAGTGGTCTGCCTGCTGGGCGCTTCGGGCTCTGGCAAATCCACCTTCCTGCGCTGCATCAACCACCTGGAAAAGATCGACGCAGGTCGCCTGACGGTCGATGGCGAGCTGGTGGGCTACCGGCAAGTGGGCAACCGCCTGCATGAGCTGCCCGACCGCGACATCTGCCGCCACCGCGCCGAAGTCGGCATGGTGTTTCAGCGCTTCAATCTGTTTGCGCACATGACGGCGCTGCAGAACATCATCGAAGCGCCCGTGCATGTGCTTGGGCAGCCCAGGGCGCAGGCGCTGCAGCGCGCGCATGAACTGCTCGCCCGCGTCGGCCTGGCCGATCGGGGCGACGCCTATCCCAACCAGCTCTCCGGCGGTCAGCAGCAGCGCGTCGCCATTGCCCGCGCACTGGCCATGAGTCCGAAGCTGATGCTGTTCGACGAGCCAACCTCGGCGCTCGACCCTGAGCTGGTCGGCGAAGTGCTCGAAGTGATGAAGTCGCTCGCCCGCGACGGCATGACCATGGTCGTGGTTACCCACGAAATGGGCTTCGCCCGCGAAGTGGCCGACCGCGTGGTGATGATGCACGAAGGCCGCATCATCGAATCCGCCCCGCCCGAGCAGTTTTTCACCCACCCGCAGCACGAGCGCACGCAGCAATTTCTGTCGAAGATTCTGTAACTCGGCCCTGCTCAAATCCGCTTCTGCCAGAACTGCGCCCGGCCGAAAGCCGGGTCCAGGGCGTAGGTTTCGAAACCGAAGCGTCGGTAGCTGGCAATAGCGGCCGTGTTGCCGTCGAGCACTTCCAGGGTGAGCTTGCCGCAGCCGCGCGCGCGTGCCACCTCTTCCACACGTTGCAGCATGCGGTGCGACAGGCCCTGTCCGCGCCAGGCAGGCTCGACATACACGTCATGGACGTTCACCAGTGGCCGCGCCATGAAGGTGGAGAAGCCCTCGAAGCAGTTGACCAGCGCGACCGGCGCGGCGTCGTCCAGCGCGAGCACGCCAAAGTAGTCGAGCCGCGCACGCAGGCGTTCCACGAGAACGGCCTTGACCTCGGGCGCGAGATCTTCGCCGCC
>JBMFIE010000180.1:0-3481 GCA_049976465.1 Thiomonas sp.
GTCGATTACGACTGGGAGGCGGCGGCAGCGCAGGCGCAGCGCAACGGCGCGCCCGACTGGGCGCTGTGGCTGCGCACCGGCTGGGCGCAGCCGGGGCAGTGAGCGCAGCAAATCAGTCGTACACCTCGGCGGCGGCGAGCTGCGGCGCGGCGGCGTCCTTGGCGGCGAGCAACGGCTGCCCGCCCGGCAGGTCGAGCCCGGCCAGCGGCCAGGAGATCGCCAGCTGCGGGTCGTTCCAGGCCAGGTTGCGGTCGTGCTCGGGGTACCAGTATTCGGTGGTCTTGTAGAGAAAGTCCGCGGAGTCGCTCAGCACCACAAAGCCGTGCCCGAAGCCCGGCGGCACCCAGAGCTGGCGCTGGTTGTCGGCGGAGAGCTCGACCCCGACCCATTGCCCAAAGCGCGGCGAGCTGCGGCGCAAATCCACCGCCACGTCCCACACCGCACCGGCCACCACCCGCACCAGCTTGCCCTGCGGCTTGACCAGCTGGTAGTGCAGGCCGCGCAGCACGCCGTGCGCCGAGCGTGAATGGTTGTCCTGCACGAACTCGACATCGACCCCGGTGGCCGCGGCGAAGGTTTTGCGGTTGTAGCTCTCGAAAAAGAAACCCCGCGCATCACCAAACACCCGGGGTTCGAGGATCAGCACCTCGGGCAGTGCGGTGGGAATCGCGTTCATGCCGCCTCCTTGAGCAGTCGCAACAGATACTGGCCGTAGCCGTTCTTGCGCATCGGCTCGGCCAGCGCCTGCAGTTGCGCCGCGTCGATCCAGCCGGCTCTCCAGGCGATTTCCTCGGGGCAGGCGACCTTGAGCCCCTGGCGCTTTTCGATGGTGGCGATGAACTGCCCGGCGTCGAGCAGGCTGTCGTGCGTGCCGGTGTCGAGCCAGGCGTAGCCGCGGCCCAGGGTCTGCACCTGCAGGCTGCCCTGCTGCAGATACACGCGGTTGACATCGGTGATTTCCAGCTCGCCGCGCGGAGAAGGCGCAAGGCTTGCCGCGATGTCGCAGACCTGCGCGTCGTAGAAGTACAGCCCCGTGACCGCGTAGCTGCTCTTGGGCTGGGCGGGTTTTTCTTCGATGCTGATCGCGCGCCCCGAGGCGTCGAACTCGACCACGCCGTAGCGCTCGGGGTCGTGCACATGGTAGGCATAGACCGTCGCCCCGGTGGTCTGCGCGCTGGCGGCCTTGAGCGAGGGCTGCAGATCGTGCCCCCAGAACAGGTTGTCGCCGAGCACCAAGGCGCTCGCGGCGCCGGCGATGAAGTCGCGGCCGATGAGAAAGGCTTGCGCCAGCCCGTCCGGGCTGGGCTGCACCGCGTACTGCAGGCGCAGGCCCCACTGGCTGCCGTCGCTCAGCAGCTGGGCAAACCGCGGGGTGTCCTGCGGGGTGGAGATGATCAGCACCTCGCGGATGCCGGCGAGCATCAGCGTGGACAGCGGGTAATAGATCATCGGCTTGTCGTACACCGGCAGCAATTGCTTGCTCACCGCCTGGGTGACGGGGTACAGGCGCGTGCCGGAGCCGCCAGCGAGGATGAGTCCTTTGCGGGATGCGGTCATGGGATGAGTTCGTCGATCAGGCGCTCGACCTGCGTCTGCCATGGCGGCAGGTGCAGGCCGAAGATGTGTTGCAGTTTGCTGCAGTCCAGCCGCGAATTGGCCGGGCGCGGCGCGGGAAGCGGGTACTCTGCGGTGGCGATCGCCTGCACCGCCTGTGGCGTGCAGCGCAGCGCCATGCCGCGCGCAGCCGCCCTGGCGAGCACGAACTGCGCGTAGCCGTGCCAGCTGGTCGCGCCCTGCGCGGTGAGGTGGTAGGTGCCGCTGGCGCGCTCTGCGAGCTGGGCATCGGTGCGCAGGCGGTGCAGCAGCAGCGCGGTGACGTCGGCGATCAGCTCGGCGCTGGTTGGCGCGCCGAACTGGTCGGCGATCACGCGCAGGCTGTCGCGCTCGGCAGCCAGCCGGAGCATGGTCTTGGCGAAGTTGCCGCCGCGCGCGGCGTACACCCAGGAGGTGCGCAGGATGAGGTGGCGGCAGCCGCTGGCGGCAATCGCCTGCTCGCCCTCGCGCTTGGTTCGTCCATAGACGCTTTGCGGGTTGGGCGCGTCGTCCTCGGTGTACGGCGTGGGCTTGCTGCCGTCGAACACGTAGTCGGTGGAGTAGTGCACCAGCCAGGCATCGTGCGCTGCTGCCCAGCCGGCCAGCAAACCCGGGGCTTGGGCGTTGATTCGCAGCGCCTGCTCCGGCTCGGTCTCGGCCTTGTCCACCGCGGTGTACGCGGCGGCGTTGACGATGCAACCGGGCTGCTCGCGCTGCAGCAGCGTGCGCAGACCGTCGAGGTCGCTCAAGTCGGCGTGCGCGCGGCTGCAGGGCAACACGTCGCCGAGCGGCAGCAGCGCGCGGCGCAGCTCCCAGCCGACCTGACCGTCGGCGCCGAGCAGCAGGATGCGCAGCGGTTTGGCGGCGTTCACGCTGCGGCTGCTCCGTATTGTTTGTCCACCCACTGGCGGTAGGCGCCGCTGGTGACATGCTGCACCCAGTCGGGATGGTCGAGGTACCACTGCACCGTCTTGCGCAGCCCGCTGGAAAAGGTTTCCTGCGGCGCCCAGCCGAGTTCGCGCGCGATCTTGCGCGCGTCGATCGCGTAGCGACGGTCGTGCCCGGGGCGGTCGGGAACGAACGCGATCTGCGCGCGGTAGCTGGCGCCATCTGACCGTGGACGCAGGGTGTCGAGCAGGTCGCACAGGGTGTGGACTACGTCGAGGTTCTTCACCTCGTTGCAGCCGCCGATGTTGTAGGTCTCACCGGGAGTGCCGGCGTCGAGCACGCGGGCGATGGCGCGGCAGTGATCCTCGACGTACAGCCAGTCGCGCACGTTCTGCCCGTCGCCATACACCGGCAGCGGCTTGCCGGCCAGGGCGTTGTGGATCATCAGCGGGATGAGCTTTTCCGGGAACTGGTAGGGGCCGTAGTTGTTCGAGCAGTTGGTGGTCAGCACCGGCAGGCCGTAGGTGTGGTGCCAGGCGCGCACCAGATGGTCGGAGGCGGCTTTGCTCGCGCTGTAGGGGCTGTTGGGCGCGTACGGCGTGGTCTCGGAAAACGGCGGGTCGTTGGGCCCCAGGCTGCCGTAGACCTCGTCGGTGGAGATGTGCAGGAAGCGAAACGCGGCCTGCTCGGTCTGCGGCAGCGCCGACCAATACGCGCGGGCGGCTTCGAGCAGTTCGAAGGTGCCTTGCACATTGGTGCGGATGAATTCGCCCGGGCCGTGGATCGAGCGATCGACATGGCTTTCTGCGGCAAAGTGCACGATGGCGCGCGGGCGGTGCTGCGCCAGCAGCGCGGCCACGGCTGGCCGGTCGCAGATATCGACGCGAGCGAAGTGGTAGCGCGGATCGTGGGCCACCGGCGCGAGGCTTTCGAGGTTGCCGGCGTAGGTCAGCGCATCGAGCACCAGCACGGGCTCGTCCTGCGTGCCCAGCCAGTGGTG
>JBMFIE010000181.1:0-3465 GCA_049976465.1 Thiomonas sp.
ACCGTGGGCGATGCGCGGCTGGCGCTCGGGCATCGCCTGGGGGAATGGGCGCTAGCCGCCGCGGATCAGGCTGCGACCTTTGCCCGCATGGACCGACCGACGCCACGGGTCGCGCTGGGCCTGGCGCTGCGCGGCTTGGCGCATGCCGCGATCGATGTGTCCGATGGGCTGCTCGCCGACCTCGGCCACATTCTGCGGCGCAGCGGCGTGGGCGCCACGGTGGATGCCGACGCCTGCCCGACCAGCGCTGCGCTGCGTGCGCAGCCGCTGCAACGCCGCCGCCTGTGCCAGCTCGCCGGTGGCGACGACTACGAGCTGCTGTTCACCGCACCGCCTGCCGCGCGCGACGCGGTGCAGGCGGCTGCGGCTCAGGCGGCCACCGCGGTCACGCGGATCGGCCGCATCGAGGCGCAGCAGGGCCTGCGGCTGGTCGACGCCGACGGGCAGGTATTGGACAATGTCTATGCGGGCTTCGACCATTTCCGCACCGCCTGACTTGACCGCTCCATGACCGCTCCTGCCCCTGCCGCAGCCACGCCCCCGCGCGCCGACTGGCGCTTTCTCTGGCGCAACCCCTTGCATCTGCTTGCGCTCGGCTTTGGCAGCGGGCTGTCGCCGATCGCCCCGGGCACGGCAGGCACGCTGTTCGCGTGGGTCAGCTTCGATCTGCTGTCGATCTGGTTCGGCCCGCAGGTCTGGGCCGTGCTGATCGCCGCCGGGGCGCTACTCGGCATCTGGGCCTGCGACCACACCGCCCGCGCGCTTGCGCTGGACGACCCCTCCCCGGTGGTGTGGGACGAGATCATCGCCTTCTGGCTGGTGCTGCTGCTGGTCACCCCGGCGGGCTGGGCCGAGCAGCTGGCCGCCTTTTTGCTGTTTCGCGCGTTCGACGCGGGCAAGTGGCTGGCGGTGGGCTGGGCCGACCGGCATGTGCACGGCGGCCTGGGCATCATGCTCGACGACCTGATCGCCGCCGGCTTCACCCTGCTGGTGATGGCGCTGGGCATCCGGCTGTACGCCTTGTTCTAAACGCATCACGCGATGCCGCCGCCAGACTTTGCCGCCCTGCAGCCGCTGGCCGAACAGCTCGGCGCCGCGCTGCGCGCGCGCGGCTGGCGTGTCACCGCCGCCGAATCGTGCACCGGCGGTATGGTCTGCGCCGCGCTGACCAGTGTGGCCGGATCGAGCAACTGGTTCGACCGCGGCTTCGTCACCTACAGCAACGCCGCCAAGACCGACATGCTCGGGGTCGACGGCGCGTTGTTTCCCCGGGTCGGTGCGGTCAGCGCCGAGGTGGCCGCGGCAATGGCGCAGGGCGCGCTGCTGCGGGCCGGGGCCGATCTGGCGGTGGCGATCACCGGCATCGCCGGGCCGGACGGCGGCACACCGGACAAACCGGTGGGCACGGTGTGGTTCGGTCTGGCGCGGCGCGACGGCACTGCACCGCCCAGCCAGACCCGTCGGATGCTGTTCGACGGCGAGCGCGGCGCAGTCCGGCTACAAGCGGCTGCGTTCGCCCTACGCTGGGCGCTGGAGATGGCGACGTCGGTTTGAGGGCCGGTGGCGTTCAGCTTTGCGGCGGCACCGTGTCGCGGAACGACGGGCGCTGCATCAGCTTGTCGTACAGCTTGGCGAGGTTCGGATACTGCTGCTGCCAGCCCTGTTCGGGAAAGCGAAATTCCACATAGCCCAGCGCCGCACCCACGGCGATGTCGGCCAGGCTCAAGTGGTTGCCGCAGCAAAACGGCTTGTCACCCAGACCGTGCGACATGGCCTTGATGCCCGACTCGACCTTGCCCATCTGCCGCGCGATCCACGCCGGGCAGCGCTGCGCCTCGGTGCGGCCGGGCCAGGTCTGCTCCAGCCGCGCGGTGGCGGCGGCGTCCATCACGCCGTCTGCCAGCGCCTCCCAGGTGCGCACCTCGGCGCGCTCGCGCCCGCCCGCCGGGATCAGCTTGCCCACGGGGGTGAGGGTGTCGAGATATTCCACGATCACGCGCGAGTCGAAAATCGCCTCGCCATCATCGAGCACCAAGCAGGGCACCTTGCCCAGCGGGTTGTAACGCATGATCTGCGTCGAATCCGCCCAGACGTTTTCCTCTTCCCACTTGGCGTCGATCTTTTTCTCGGCCAGCATGATGCGCACCTTGCGCACATAGGGACTGGTCAGGGAACCGATGAGTTTCATGTTCTGGAGCTGCGGTGAAAAGGCGCTGCAGTATATCAACGCGTCACGGCGGCAAAGCGCCGCGCAGCGCTTTCTACAATGTCCCGATGAGCACGAATCCACAACCCGCCGACCTGTCCGTCCTGGACGCCCTCAGCCCGCTGGACGGGCGCTACAGCACCAAGGTCGACAGCCTGCGCCCGCACCTGTCTGAAGCCGCGCTGATGCGCTGCCGCGTGCAGGTCGAGGTGGCCTGGTTCATCGGCCTATCCGACCTGGGGCTGCCCGAATTCCCCGCACTGCCTGCTGCGGCACGCGCCGCGCTGCACGCGCTGGTGGAGGGATTCGGCAGCGCACAGGCGGCGCAGATCAAGGCCATCGAGCGCACCACCAATCACGATGTCAAGGCGGTGGAATACTGGCTGAAGGCGCAGACCGCACACCTGGACGGGGTGAAGGAGCATGCCGAATTCTTCCACTTTGCCTGCACCTCGGAAGACATCAACAACACCGCGCACGGACTGATGCTCAGCGGTGCCCGGCGCGAGGTGCTGCTGCCGCTGCTGCGGCAGGTGCTCGGCCGCCTGCTCGATCTGGCTGCCGAGCTGGCCGAGCAGCCGATGCTCTCGCGCACCCACGGCCAGACCGCCAGTCCGACCACCCTGGGCAAGGAGTTCGCCAATGTCGCACACCGCCTGCGGCGCGCCATCGCCGCGATCGAGGGGGTGCAACTCACCGCCAAGATGAACGGCGCGGTGGGCAATTACAACGCGCACCTGGCCGCCTACCCCGAAGTGGACTGGGAAGCCTTTTCGCGCCGCGTGGTCGAATCGCTCGGGCTGCATTTCAACCCCTACACCATCCAGATCGAGCCGCACGACGCGATGGCCGAGCTGTTCGACGCCGTGGCCCGCGCCAACACCATCCTGATCGACCTCAGCCGCGACATCTGGGGCTACATCTCCTGGGGCTATTTCAGGCAAAAGACCAAGGCCGGCGAAATCGGCTCATCGACCATGCCGCACAAGGTCAACCCGATCGATTTCGAGAACGCGGAGGGCAATCTGGGCATCGCCAACGCCCTGCTGCGGCACCTGAGCGACAAGCTGCCGATCTCGCGCTTCCAGCGCGACCTGACCGACTCCACCGTGCTGCGCAACATGGGTGTGGCGCTCGGTCACAGCGTGCTGGCCTGGGATGCGCTGCTGCGCGGGCTGGACAAGCTGCTGGTCAACCCCGAGCGCCTGGCCGAAGACCTGGACGCAGCCTGGGAAGTGCTGGCCGAGCCGGTGCAGACC
>JBMFIE010000182.1:0-3460 GCA_049976465.1 Thiomonas sp.
GAACCCTCGGCTATATTGAACAATACATTTTTGATTGTGGCGCCATACGTCCGGCGAATCATGGAACTGCGGCAGCTTCGCTACTTCGTCACCATCGCCGAACAGGGCAGCTTCTCGCGGGCGGCCGAGCGGCTGCATGTGTCGCAGCCGCCGCTGTCCACCCAAATCAAGGCGCTGGAGGACGAGCTCGGCGTCCGTCTGCTGCTGCGCAGCAACCGCGGTGTGATGCTCACTCCGGCAGGGGAGGCATTCCATGCCGACGCCCGCGCCATCCTCGACCAGATCGAGCAGGCGGTGGCAAGAGCGCAGCGCACCCATCGCGGCGAGGCTGGCCTGCTGAGAATCGGTTTTGTCTCGATTGCAGACTTCGGCATCCTGCCGCCCACGCTCAAAACCTTCCGCACCCGTTTCGCCCAGGTAGACGTGCAGTTGCACGAACTCACGACCGATGCGCAGATCCGCGGTCTATACGCGGCCGAGCTGGATCTGGGCATCGGGCTGGCGCCGGTCGATGAGCCGGGCTTGCGTTTCACCAGCCTTTTGCACGAACCACTGATCCTCGCTGCCCCGACCGATCATCCGGCGTTGCAAACCCCGGGGGCGGTCGATCTGCGCGCTCTGTCCAAGGAACCGTTCATCGTGCCGCCGCGAGCCATCGGGCCCGGGCTGTACGACCTGACCATCAGTCTGTGTCGCGGTGCGGGTTTCGTCCCCCGCATCACCCAGCACGCCCGGCAGATGCAGACCGTGATCGGTCTGGTCTCAAGCGGCATGGGCGTGGCTCTGGTGCCGGCCTCGCTGCAACGGCTCAAGCGTGAGGGAGTGGAGTACCGCGTCCTGCACGGGCCTGCGGCGAACATCGAGCTCGGTGTGCTGCAGCCAGCGCTTACGACCGATCCGCTACGCGAGAACTTTGTCCAGGTGCTGCTGGAAACCGCTAGCGCGCTGCCCGCCCTGGAAGCAGACCAACCAGCCTGACCGACGCTCGCGGCGGTCACGGACCGCCGAAACCGCCGGTCACGCCGCAGCGTCCTCGGCCTCTTTTCGCCGCGATCGCGGCTCTGGCGGGGTGATGTCGAGCTTGATCCTGTCTTTCTCGGGCGCGGATTCGTCGATGTCAACAGACACCCGTCCACCATCGACCAGGCGACCGAACAGCAGCTCGTCGGCCAGCGCGCGCCGCAGGGTGTCCTGAATGAGACGCTGCATCGGCCGAGCCCCCATCAGCGGATCGAAGCCGGCCTTGGCCAGATACCGACGTAGCGCGTCGGAGAAGGAAATCTCGACCTTCTTTTCGGCGAGCTGTGCTTCGAGCTGCAGCAGGAACTTGTCGACCACACGCAAAATGATGGCCTCGTCCAAGGGCTTGAAGCTGATGATCGCATCGAGCCGGTTGCGGAACTCAGGCGTGAACAACCGCTTGATGTCGGCCATTTCATCGCCCTGCTCGCGCTTGTTGGTAAAGCCGATGGTCGATTTCTGCATGGTTTCCGCGCCGGCATTCGTGGTCATGATCAGAATGATGTTGCGGAAATCGGCCTTGCGTCCGTTGTTGTCGGTGAGCGTGCCGCTGTCCATGACCTGCAGCAGCACATTGAACACGTCTGGATGCGCTTTTTCGATTTCGTCGAGCAGCAGCACGGCGTGCGGCTTCTTGGTCACGGCCTCGGTGAGCAGGCCGCCTTGGTCGAAGCCGACATAGCCCGGCGGCGCGCCGATCAGCCGCGAAACCGTGTGGCGCTCCATGTACTCGGACATGTCGAAGCGGATGAGCTCGACCCCGAGAGTGAACGCCAGTTGCCGCGCGACCTCGGTCTTGCCCACGCCGGTGGGGCCGCTGAACAGAAAGGCGCCGATCGGCTTGTCGGGTTTGCCCAGGCCGGAGCGCGCCATCTTGATGGCGGCGGCCAGCGCATCGATCGCGGCCTCCTGGCCGAACACCACGCTCTTCAGGTCGCGGTCGAGGTTCTTGAGCTTGGAGCGGTCGTCAGTGGTGACGCTGTGCACCGGCACACGCGCAATCTTGGAAATGATTTCCTCGATTTCTGGCTTGCCGATGGTCTTTTTCTGCTTGCTCTTGGGCAGAATGCGCTGCGCTGCCCCGGCCTCGTCGATGACGTCGATCGCCTTGTCGGGCAGGTGACGGTCGTTGATGTATTTGGCCGACAGTTCGGCTGCCGCCGATAGCGCACTGGGCGAGTATTTGACGCCATGGTGCTCTTCAAACCGCGACTTGAGACCGCGCAGGATTTCGACCGTCTGCTGCACGCTGGGCTCGACCACGTCGATTTTCTGGAAACGCCGCGACAGCGCCGCGTCCTTCTCGAAAATGCCGCGGTATTCGGTAAAGGTCGTGGCCCCGATGCAGCGCAACTGCCCGGACGAAAGCGCCGGCTTGAGCAGGTTGCTGGCATCGAGCGTGCCGCCCGAGGCCGAACCGGCACCGATCAAGGTGTGGATCTCATCGATGAACAAAATGGCGTGCGGCTTGTCCTTGAGCTGCTTGAGCACCGCCTTGAGCCGCTGCTCGAAATCGCCGCGGTATTTGGTGCCGGCCAGCAGCGCGCCCATGTCGAGCGAGTAGACCACGGCCTTGTCGAGAATCGCAGGCACCTGGCCTTCGGTGATACGCCAGGCAAGGCCCTCGGCGATCGCGGTCTTGCCCACACCGGCCTCGCCGACCAGCAGCGGGTTGTTCTTACGCCGGCGGCACAGCACCTGGATGACCCGCTCGACCTCGTGCTCGCGGCCGATCAGCGGATCGATCTTGCCCTGTTGCGCCAGCGCGTTGAGATTGAGGGTGAACTGGTCGAGCGCCGATTCCTTGCCGTCCTTTTCGTCGCTGCTATCTTCGTTCGAGGACGAGGACGACTTGGCCGGCTCCACCGGCTCGGACTTGCGGATACCGTGCGACAGGAAGTTCACCACGTCGAGCCGGGTGACGCCCTGCTGGTGCAGATAGTAGACGGCGTGCGAGTCCTTCTCGCTGAAAATGGCCACCAGCACATTCGCACCGGTGACCTCCTTCTTGCCGTTGGAGGTGGACTGCACATGCATGATGGCGCGCTGGATCACCCGCTGGAAACCGAGCGTCGGCTGGGTGTCCACATCGTCCGAACCGGGGACGATCGGGGTGTTCTCCTTGATGAATGCGGTGAGACTCTTGCGCAGGTCTTCCAGATTGGCCGAACACGCACGCAGCACCTCGGCGGCCGAGGGGTTGTCGAGCAGCGCGAGCAGCAGATGCTCGACGGTGATGAATTCGTGGCGCTGCTGGCGCGCCTCGACAAAAGCCATGTGCAGGCTGACTTCCAGTTCTTGCGCAATCATCTCGAGCCTCCTAAATGGCTTCCATCACACACTGCAGCGGGTGACCGGCCTGACGGGCTGCTGCAATCACCTGTTCCACCTTGGTTGCCGCGATGTCGCGGGTGTAGACCCCGCAGACACCGCGACCTTC
>JBMFIE010000183.1:0-3460 GCA_049976465.1 Thiomonas sp.
ACCCGGAAACCGAGCTGGGTTGAGATCATGCAACTGCTGTTCGTCGCCGACCCGATCGCCTCTTTCAAGATCCACAAGGACACCACCTTCGCGATGATGCGCCAGGCGCAGGCTCGCGGGCATGCGATCTGGGTGTGCGAGGTGGCCGATCTGCACTGGAGCGGGGGCGGCTGGAAGGACGCAGCTGCTTCCCCGGTCTCCGCGGTCTGCCGCCGCATCGAGCTCACTGGCGCCACACAGGGCAAGGACTGGTACCGCGTGCTCGACCAGCGACCGCTGGCGCTGCGCGATGTCGATGCGGTGCTGATGCGCAAAGACCCGCCGTTCGACAGCGAATATTTCTACGCCACCCATCTGCTGCAGCAGGCCGAGCGCGAGGGCGCGGCGGTGTTCAACAGCCCGCAGGCGCTGCGCGACCATCCGGAAAAACTCGCCATCCTGGAGTTCGTGCAGTTCATTCCCCCCACCCTGGTCAGCCGTCGCGCGGCGCAGATCAAGGCGTTCTACGCCGAGCATGGCGACATCATCCTCAAGCCGCTCGACGGCATGGGCGGCACCGGCATCTTTCGCCTGCGCCAGCAGGCCGACGGCAGCCCCGATCCCAACCTCAACGTGGTGATCGAAACCCTCACCGCAAACGGCGCGACCACCATCATGGCGCAGCGCTTCCTCCCGGAGATCGCGCAGGGCGACAAGCGCGTGCTGATCATCGACGGCGAGCCGGTGCCCTACAGTCTGGCGCGCATCCCGCAGGGCGGCGAAACCCGCGGCAACCTTGCCGCAGGCGGCCTGGGCGTGGCGCAGCCGCTGTCCGAAGCCGACTGGACGATTGCCCGCACGATCGGACCGGTGCTGGCCGCGCGCGGTCTGCTGCTGGTGGGCATCGACATCATCGGCGACAGGCTCACCGAAATCAACGTCACCAGCCCGACCTGCTTTCAGGAAATCACCCAGCAGACCGACTGCGACGTGGCGGCGCGCTTCGTCTGCGCCCTCGAACGCGCCGTGGCGCGAGCAGGCAAACATTGACGCCGCGCGGCGGCTTTGGGCGAGAATCGTCCATCATGCACCCGCCGCAAACCCGCTCCGCCCGCATCCTGATGGCGGCCTTGTTGCTCACCCTTGCCGGGGTCACGGCTGCCTTGTCGCTCGCCTTGCATCAGCCCTGGCTGGGCCTGACCTTCGCATCGCGCGCAGACTCCACCGGCCCCGGACTGCTGGTGACCGCGGTCGAACCGTCTAGCCCGGCTGCGGTGGTCCGTCCGGGATCGCGTCTGCTGTCCATCGGTGCCGGCGACCGCACCCTGACCCTGCAACCCAGCGACCTGATCGAGGAACCCGACTTTTTCGATCGCTATGCGCAGGTCGAGGCGTTTTTCCAGCGTCAGAGTCAGATCGCCACGCTGCTGCGCACGCCGCAGCTGCAGCTGCGCTGGCGCGATCCGGGCGGGGCAATCGCCGCGCAGACCATCCGCCCTGCGCCCTCCCGGCCGCTGTCGAGCCTGCCGTTCATGTTCTGGTTCCAGCTGCTGTGCGGCAGTGTGGCCATGCTGGTGGGCGCCTGGGTGTATGCCCTCAAGCCGCTGAGCTGGGCAGCGCGGCTGCTGGCGCTGTCTGGCCTGCTGTTTCTGCCCAACACGTTTTCGGCGGCGATCTACAGCACGCGGGAACTGGCGCTTCCCGGCGATTTGTTCGCGCAGCTTTCGGCGATCAATCACCTCGGCGGGCTGGGCTTCGGCGCTGCGCTGGCTGCGCTGTTTCTGGTGTATCCGGCTCGGCTGGCGGCGCCGAAAGCGCTGTGGCCTGCGGCCGTGATCGTGCCGGCTTGGTGGGCCGCCGACGTGCTGCGCCTGGCGCCGGATGTGAGCTGGGGGGTGCGCATTCCGCTGTTGCTCGAAATCCTGCTCGCCATCGGCCTGGCCGTGGTGCAGTGGCGGCGCAGTGCAAAACGCGCCGCAGACCGGGCCGCGCTGCGCTGGTTCATCCTCTCGGCCGTGCTCGGCAGCTTCACCTTTGTCGTGTTGACCTTCGGGTCGCGCCTGTTCGGCATGTCTGTGCCGATGCAGCAGGGATATGCCTCTGGCTTTTTCCTAGCGATGTATGTCGGCCTGGCGCTGGGCGTGGGGCGCTATCACCTGTTCGACCTGGACCGCTGGGCTTACCGCGTGCTGCTGTGGGTGCTGGGGCTCGGGCTGATCGTCGTGGTCGACATGCTGCTGGTGCTGTTGCTGAACTTGCGTCAGGACCTGTCGCTGATCCTGACACTGCTGATCGCCGGACTGCTGTACCTGCCGCTGCGGCAATGGCTGTGGCAGCGCATGATGCAGGGTGAACTGCCGCCGATCGACAAGCTGCTGCCGGAAATCATCACCGTGGCCTTCACGCCGCAGACCCAGGAACGCGAGCGACGCTGGCTGGGGCTGCTCGACCGGCTATACCAGCCGTTGCACAACCTGCCGCTGCCAGCCACGCCGGCCGATGCGCAGATCGGGCTGGCGCTCGACGGCATGGAACTGCGCGTGGCACCCGCCGGCGGCATGGCCGCACGCCGCCTGCAGGGGCGCAACGCAGGGCAGCGGCTGTTCACCACGGCCGACGCCGAGCTCGCCGCCGCGCTAGTGACCCTGTTCAACCAGGCCGCCGCGGGGCGGGATGCCCTCGAGATTGGAGTGCAGCAGGAGCGCGAGCGTATCGCCAGTGACCTGCACGACGACATCGGCGCGCGACTACTCACCCTGCGGCATCTGCTGCAGGGCGAACGCGAACAGGCCATGCTGATGACCACCATCGACCAGCTGCGCGCCATCGTGCGCGGCCTGCGCCAGCCCCCACAGCCCTGGGACGAGTTCGCCGCCGACCTGCGCTCGGAAACCGCACAGCGCCTGGCCGCTGCCGGCATCGCCCTCGACTGGCCCGCACCGCTGATCAGCGGTCTCGCCGCCATGCCCCGCCCGCAGCAGAGCACGCCCGACCACCCGGCGCAGGACCCCGCGCAGCAATACCACCTGCGCGCGCTACTGCAGGAGGCGGTAAGCAACGCCATCCGCCATGCCAACGCCCGGCATGTCGCGGTTCGCCTGTCGGTGCACGACGACGGGCAGATGCGGCTGGATGTGATCGACGACGGCGTGGGCCTGACGCCGCAACCCGGCGGTAGCGGCCACGGGCTGACCAGCATGCAAATCCGCGCCCGCGCGCTGGGCGGGCTCATCACTTGGCGGCGCAGTGCCGACTTTCCCGCCGCGCAACAGCCCCATCCCCCGCAGCTGCACGGCTCGGGCACTTGGGTGGAACTGGTGTTTCCGCTGCGGCGCGATTGATCCGGCAAGTCGGTGGTTGAAGGATCCCGGCCCGCCCCCATCTTTTGCCCGCCCTGTGAGAGAGATTAGGGCCTGTTCACGCTATTGGTGCACCCGCGTTGCCCCCAGGCGGGGATGGATGCAAGGCGCAGGCCCGGGGC
>JBMFIE010000184.1:0-3429 GCA_049976465.1 Thiomonas sp.
CACGGCCACGGCCAGCGCGATGCGCGACAGCTCGCCGCCGCTGGCCACCCTGCCCAGCGCGCGCAGTTCGGCGCCGGGATGCGCGGCCACTTGCAGTTCCACGCTTTCCGCGCCGCGCGCGCCCACCGCGTCCAGCGGAATGAGCGCGACGTCGAACCGGCCACCGGGCATGCCCAGATCCTGCATCGCCGCCTGCACCGCTTTGGCCAGTTGTTGCGCCGCTTTGCGCCGCAGCGCGGTGAGCCGGGCCGCGGCCTGCTGCAACGCGGCCTGTGCGGCGTGTGCCGCCTGTTCCAAGGCCGGCAGATCGGCGCTGCGGTCGAGCTGGGCCAGCCGCTCGCGCAGCGCAGCATGCGTTTGCGGCAGGTCGGCAGGCGGCACGCGGTGCTTGCGCGCAAGACTCATCCACGCGGCCAGCCGTGCGTCGAGTTCGGCCAGGCGCTGCGGGTCGGCTTCGGTGCGCTCGGCCAGGCGCTGCAGGTCGTGGCCGAGTTCGCGCAGGCTGGTGTGCGCCGAGTCGATCTGCTGCACCAAGGGTTGCAGGCTGGCGTCCACCTGCGCGGCGCGCTGCAGCGCCTGCTGTGCCTGCGCCAGCAGCGCCAGCGCGCCGACCTCCTCGCCGTCGAGCGCCGCCTGCGCGGTGGCGAAGTCTTCGAGCAGACTGCTGATATGCGCCAGCCGCTTGTGCTCGGCTTCCAGCGCATCCCACTCGCCCTGCGCGGGGTGCAGGCGGTCGAGTTCCTCGCACTGCCATTGCAGGCGTTCGCGCTCGTCCGCCAGAGCGCCCGCGTCCTGCTGGGCCCGATGCAGCGCCTGCTGCGCCGCGCGCCATTGCGCCCAGGCCTGCGCCACAGTCTGCGCCTCGTCTTGCGCGCCGGCGTAGGCGTCGAGCAGGCTGGTGACCACTTCGCGCCGCACCAGGCCCTGATGCGCGTGCTGGCCGTGGATGTCCACCAGCATCTCGCCTGCGGCCTTGAGCTGCGCTGCGGTGGCCGGGCTGCCGTTGACAAAGCCGCGCGACTTGCCCTGCGCGTCGATCACCCGGCGCAGCAGCACGCTGTCGCCCTCGACCGCAAAGCCCTGCTCCTCCAGCCAGGCGGCCAGACGCGGATTCAGGCTGAATTCGGCGCCGATTTCGGCGCGCGCCGCGCCGCTGCGCACCACCCCGCTGTCGGCGCGCTCGCCCAGCGCGAGCTTGAGCGCGTCGATCAGGATGGATTTTCCCGCGCCGGTCTCGCCGGTGAGCACGGTAAATCCCGGGCCCAGATCGATGTCGAGCGCGGGGACGATGACAAAGTCGCGCAGGTGCAGGTGCAGCAGCATGGTTCAGGCAGCGCGCAGTGGTTCAGGACTCATCGGGAATCTCGTGCCAGTGCAGCTTTTTGCGCAGGGTGGAAAAGTAGCTCCACCCGGGCGGGTGCAGGAATACACAGCGGAACGGCGCCTGGCTGACGCGGATGCGGTCGCCGCCGATCAGCTCGGCGTAGCTCTGCATGTCGAAATTCACGCTCACGTCGCGCGGGGTGACCACCTCGATCACGATCTGCACCCCGCCCGGCAACACGATGGGCCGGTTCGACAGGGTGTGCGGCGCAATCGGCACCAGCACCACACCGTCCACGCGTGGATGCAGGATGGGGCCATACGCCGACAGCGCATACGCCGTGGAGCCGGTGGGCGTGGCCACGATCAGGCCGTCGGCCCGCTGCACATACATGAAACGCCCATCCACCTCGACCTTGAGCTCGACCAGCCCCGACGCGCCGTTGCGGTTGACCACCACATCGTTGACCGCAATCGCCTGGAAAATGGACTGCCCGCCGCGTTCCACAGCGCCGCTGAGCATGGCGCGCTCCTCGCGCTCGAACGTGCCAGCCAGCAGGCCGTCGATCGCCTCTTCCCAGGCGCTGTCGGCGATGTCGGTCATGAAGCCCAGCCGCCCGGCATTGATGCCCACCAGCGGCACGTTCAGCGGTGCCAGCCGCCGCGCTGCGCCCAGCATGGTGCCATCGCCGCCGAGCACGACTGCCACCCAGCCGCCCTGCGCGGTGCGCTCGGCCAGCTCGCTGCCGCGCAGCACCGGATACGGCAGATCGGTGTGCTGTGCGGTCATTTCACCCACCCACACCTCCACCCCGGCGCGGGCGAGCCGCGCAGCAATGTCGCCCAGCAGGCGCTGCGCCTGCGGCACCTGATGCTTGCCGATCAGCAAGACCTGCTGGAACGCGGTTGTGGACATGGCTCGGAAGGAGAGTGCGCAGCGGCAAATTACAGCACAGCCGCATGGTCGCCCGCGCTCCCATGCGCGCCAACCCCGGGCTGCCTAAAATTGCGGCATGGACGAGCGTTCCCGCGTGCTGCTCAAAACCCTGATCGAGCACTACATCGCCGATGGTCAGCCGGTCGGTTCGCGCACCCTGTCGCGCACCTGCGGGCTGGAGCTGTCTGCGGCCACCATCCGCAATGTCATGGCCGATCTGGAAGACCTCGGGCTGATCGCCAGCCCGCATACCTCGGCAGGGCGCGTGCCCACCCCGCGCGGCTACCGGGTGTTCGTCGATGCCATGCTCACCGCCCAGCCGCCCGCGCAGGCCGAGTTTTTGCAACACACGCTGCAACAGTCGCTCGACGCCGCTGCGCCGCAGCAGGTCATGGCGCGGGCGGCGCAGCTCATGTCCAGCCTGTCGCAGTTCGTCGGCGTGGTGCTGGCGCCGCAGCGCAGTGGCGTGTTTCGGCACATCGAGTTTCTGCGCCTCAGCGAGCACCGCATCCTGCTCATCATCGTCAGCCCCGAGGGCGATGTGCAAAACCGCATGCTGCACTGGCCGCAGCCGCTGACCCAGAGCGAGCTCAACACCGCCACCAACTACCTCAACACCCACTTTTCCGGCATGCGCTTCGAGCAGGTGGCGCAAAAACTCAGCAGCGAAGTCGAACACCTGCGCGCCGAACTGGTCGCGCTGATGCAGACCGGCGTAGAAATCGGCAGTCAGGCGCTGAGCCAGGCGCAGGACCAGGTGGTGATCGCCGGGCAGCAGCAGCTGCTGGGGCTGGATGATCTGGCCGGGAAGATCGACAAGCTGCGGCAACTGTTCGACCTGTTCGAGCAAAAGGCCCAGTTGCTCAAGCTGATGGACGCCTCGGCCAAGGCCGAGGGCGTGCGCATTTACATCGGCGGCGAGAGCGAGGCCGTCCCCTTCGAGGAGCTCTCAGTGATCACCGCCCCTTACGCCGCGGACGGCAAGGTGGTCGGCGCCCTGGGCGTGATCGGCCCGACCCGCATGGCCTACGACCGGATGATCCAGATCGTGGACATCACCGCCAAACTGGTCGGCAATGCGCTCAGCCAACGCTAGGGCCTGTTCACGCTATTGGTACACCCGCGCCGGGGGTCTGGGCGGATGCAATGCGAGGCGCAGGCCGCGCCGT
>JBMFIE010000185.1:0-3410 GCA_049976465.1 Thiomonas sp.
CCGGTTGGCCTCATCGAGCTGCTTTTCCAGTGGGTCACCCTCGCGCTCCTTGAGGCCAGCATCCATCCCGGCGAGCGCCTTCTCGCGCCACTGCTCCAGCCGATAGATCGGCACCGCCAGCTCGCGCGACAGGGCATCGACCGACTCGCCGCGCAACAGGCGCAGCACAACTTGCTTCTTTCGGCCAGCCGACCAGCGCTTGACCTCGGCCGCCGCGCTGGGCGCGCTTGCAGTCGCGCTACGCGCTCCTTCCAGCGCGCCCAGCGCAACTGCACCATCCTTCGTCTCATTCAGCATCTTCCGCTCCTTTCTCAGACACGATGATTTACCCCAACTTCGTGTCCAGAAAAATAGCGGGCGGGACAGACGGTCTCGGGCGGCATGGTCTCGGGCACACGTTTGATGTCTACGGTGCAGCCCGGCACGCTGCGCGCGCCTTCGGCCACTGCGTGCGCCATGGTTTCGACATGGCCCCAGGTGCTGTAGTAGAGGACGAGGATTTTTGCCATTTTGATCTCCGCTTTCAGGTTGAGTGGATTGACGCTGCGGCAGTTTGGCTGCAGCCAGAGAGCATTTTGCGCCAGCGCGTCCCGATCCGCTTCTGCCGTGTGGGTGCCGAGTGCCGGGGCAGGGCATGGCCCAGCGCCTGGTCGATCTGTCATCGCGTTGTCATGCCCTGGACATAAAACCACAGTACCCACCGCTTGCTTCGCGCGATGCCTACGCTCACTGCCGCCACGCCCGACTACCGCAAGGCCATTGTCGAGCGGATTCTGCGGGAGCGCGCGCTGCGCGTCGAGTTCCAGCCCATCATCGATCTGCGCCGGCGGCAAGTCCATGCGTTCGAGGCGCTGATCCGCGGGCCGCGTGGCTCGGCGCTCGAGCGCCCAGACGCCCTGTTCGATGCCGCGCGGCAGGCCGGCCTGCTGTCCGAACTCGACAAGCTCTGCCTGCACACCAGCCTGCAGACTTTCGCCCAGGCACGGCTGCCTGGTCTGCTGTTCGTCAATGTCACGCAGACACTGTTCGACCGAGGTTGTTTTTCCCGCGGCGAAACCCTGGACATGCTGCACAAACTCGGCATCGAGCCGTCGCGCCTGGTGCTCGAACTGCTCGAGTCCGACGACCTGCTCGGCGACCCACGCGCCTTCGACGAAGCGCAGGCCCTGCACCGGTTGGGATACGGCCTGGCGCTGGACGACATGGGGCGCGGCTTTGGCCGGTTCGATCTCTGGCAGCGTCTGCATCCGCGCTATCTCAAGATCGACCAGCAGTTCTGCCAGGGTGTGAGCGGCGATGCGCTCAAGCTGGCGTTTGTGCGATCGATGCTGCTGATGGCCGAAGCCAGCCAGTCCTGGTTGATTGCCGAGGGCGTAGAAAGCGAGAAGGACTTGCTCACCCTGCGCGACGTCGGTGTGCACATGGCGCAGGGTTATGTGATCGAGCGCCCCAGCGCCAGCCCGCTGCGTGAACTCTCGCCCGACTGGCGCCGGCGCCTGGATGGCGATGCCGCGCTGCCGCTGGCATTGGCCGCGCGCGGCAGCATCGAGCAGTCGGTGCTCGCACTGGCGCGACCGATCCCGCCTGTGGCGCCCAGCAGCAGGCTCGACGATGTCTTGCGCCGCTTCGAGGCACAGCCCGAGTTGATGTCGGTTCCGGTGGTCGACGCCTCCGGTCGGGCGCTGGGCATCATCAACCGTTATGTGCTGGCTGACCGCCTGTGGCGACCGCATGTGCGCGATCTGTTCGGCAACAAGCCGTGCGCGCAGGTGATGAGCGCCGACGTGCTGCGGCTGGACGTGAAAAACAGCCTGTACCAGGCCAGCCAGCTCATTGCCGAAGCCAGCTTTCGTCATGCCACCGAGGGCGTGCTGGTGACCGAGCAAGGCGTGTATCGCGGCCTGTTGCTGGTGGGCGACTTGCTGCGGCTGGTCAGCGAATTCCAGATGCGCGCGGCGCGTTACGCCAATCCGCTGACCCTGCTGCCTGGCAATGTGCCGATCAACGAGCAGATCGACCGCCTGCTCGCGGCCGATCTGCCGTTCACCGCGGCATATTGCGACATCGACCACTTCAAGCCGTTCAACGACCGCTTCGGCTACCGGCTGGGCGACGAGGTCATTCTGCTGGTCGCACGTTTGCTGCAGACGGTCTTTGCGCAGGAGAGCGATTTCGTTGGCCATATCGGCGGCGATGATTTCGTCGTGCTCAGTACCGCGCAGAACGCAATTGCGCGCTTGCAAGCGGTGCTCGATCGGTTTGGCACCGAGATCCTGCAGTTTTTCGATCAGCAGACCCAGGCTGCGGGCGGCTTCGAGGCCGAGAGCCGGCGCGGCGAGCCGCAATGGTTTGCGCTGCCCGCGCTGTCGATCGGCGCGTTGCCGGTGGTGCCGCAGCGTTTCGATTCGCACCGGGATGTCTCCGCAGTGCTGGTCGAGCTGAAAAAGCAGGCCAAGCGTATGCCCGGCAACGCGCTGTTCGTCGACCGCCGCGACTACGCACAGATACAGCCCTTGCAGGAAAGCGTCGCATGACCCATGAATATCCGCAGGCAGCGCCGGGGCGCGCGATTGCGGTGCGGCGCAATCTGATGCTGGTCGCCGGGTTTGGCGCCATGCAGTTGTGGCTGTGGATCGCGCTGCCGCTGCTGCTGCCACAGGCGCCTGGACTGGCCTGGAGCTTACTGCCGGTGGTGCTGGCGACCACCAGCTACTGGGCCCTGCTGCACGAGGGCATCCACGCCGTGCTGCATCCAAACCGGCGGGTCAACGACACGCTGTCGCGGCTGCTGGCCATCGGCTTTCCGGCGCCGTTTGGCGTGTTGCGCTTCGGCCACCTGAAACACCACCGTTTCAACCGCACCGCGATCGATCGCAGCGAGGTCTACGACGATGCGCGCTGCAGCCGCTGGCGCGCGGCGCTGACCTATTACCCGCAGCTGCTCATCGGTCTTTACGCCGGGGAGGTGGCCGCGTTGCTGCTGGTCTGGCTGCCGCCTGCGCTGCTGTTGCGTCTGGCCGTGCGTCTGCCCGCGCAGCCCGGACTGCCACCGCTGGCGCAGAGCATCCAGCGGCAGCTGCTACAGCCCCGCATGCTGGGCGAACTGCGGCGGGACAGCGCGGCCGCGCTGGCGCTGATCGGCCTGGGCATTTGGCTGTACGGGCCGCATATCGACTTGTTGCTGCTGACCTTGCTGGGGCGCGGGTTGCTGATCTCATTCACCGACAACGCCTATCACTACGCCACACCGCTGCATGCGCCGGGCGGCGATGTGCGGTATGCGCGCAATCTGCGCCTGCCGCGGCTGGCGTCGGCGCTGATCCTGCACTTCAACCCAAATTGTCCATTGGGCGCACCTGCGGTGCTGTTTGGGTGCATGCGGTGCAGCGACGGCCATTTTGGGCCTTCTT
>JBMFIE010000186.1:0-3120 GCA_049976465.1 Thiomonas sp.
GCCACGCGCTCGTCCCACAGATCGGTGTACACCGGCCTGCCCGACAGCGCCTGGAAGGTGGCGGGGCCGACGAAGCGGCTGGCGGATGCGGTCAACACCACCTGCACCTGCGCGCCTTGCTTGACCAGCAGTCGGCACAGCTCGGCGGCCTTGTACGCTGCCACCCCGCCGGTGACGGCGAGCAGGATCGTGCGGCCTAGCAGGTCCATCGCGCGGGTTCGCTTTTCAGGCGCCCAGCCGCTGCTGCAGCAGAGTGCGCGCCTGCGCCAGCGCCGCGTCGATCTGCGCAGGCTGGGTGCCGCCGGCCATGGCGAAGTCGGGCCGACCCCCGCCCTTGCCGCCGACGGCCTGCGCCGCGGCGCTGACCAGATCGCCGGCCTTGATGCTGCCGGTGCGGTCCGCGGTGACGCCAGCGGCGAGCTGCACTTTGCCGGCCTCGGCACTGGCCAGCAGCACCACCGCGGTCTTGAGCTTGGATTTGATGCGATCGACCGCCTCGCGCAGGCCCTTGGCATCCAGGCCGTCCACTCGGGCGAGCAGCACCTTGGTGCCGGCCATGTCGATGGCCTGCGACAGCAACGCATCGCCCTGTGCCGCGGCCTGCTGCGCCTTGAGCTGCGCCATTTCGCGTTCGAGCTGGCGCTGCTGTTCCAGCAGTTGTTCCACCTTGGAAACCGATTCCTCTGCCGGCACCTTGAGCGTGCGCGCCAGCTTGCGCAGCAGCGCGTCTTGCTGCTGCACGAAACGCAGTGCATTCAGCCCGGTGACCGCCTCGACCCGGCGAATGCCTGCGGCCACGCCACCCTCGAACACGATCTTGAATAGTCCGATGTCGCCGGTGCGCGCCACATGCGTGCCGCCGCACAGCTCGCGCGAGTTGCCGATGTCGAGCACGCGCACGGTGTCGCCGTATTTCTCGTCGAACAGCATCATCGCGCCCAGATTCCTGGCCTGATCGATCGGCATGACCCGCGCTTCGGTGGGCAGGTTGCGCAGGATCTGTTCGTTGACCAACTGCTCCACGCGGCGGATCTCGTCGTCGCTCATCGGCGCATCATGCGCAAAGTCGAAGCGGGTTTTGTCAGCATCGACCAGCGAACCCTTTTGCTGCACATGCTCGCCGAGCACCACGCGCAGCGCCTTGTGCATCAGGTGTGTGGCGCTATGGTTGCGCATCACGGCCTGGCGGCGCGCGGCGTCCACCTGCGCGGCCACCACTTCACCGACCTTGAGCGTGCCCGACTCCAGCGTGCCGTGATGGCCGAACACCTCGGCCTGCACCTTTTGCGTGTCGTGCACCACAAAGCGCAGCGCACAGGAGTCGCCCTCGAACAGCACGCCGCTGTCGCCGACCTGACCACCGGACTCGGCGTAAAACGGTGTGCGGTCGAGCACGACCACGCCGCTCTGCCCGGTCTGCATGGCCGGCACCGAAGTGCCATCGACATACAGCGCCACCACCCGCGCCTCTTTGACCAAGAGATGGTCGTAACCTTCAAAGCGGGTCTTGTCCCCGGTGTAGTCGAGCGCGGCCTGCATCTTGAATTTGCCCGCGGCGCGCGCTTGCTCGCGCTGGCGTTGCATCGCGGCGTTGAACGCGGCTTCGTCCACCTCCACCCCGTGTTCGCGGCAGACATCCTGCGTGAGATCGAGGGGAAAGCCGTAGGTGTCGTGCAGCTTGAACGCTAGCTCACCGTCGAGGATCTTGCCGGCGCGGGACTGCAGCGCAGCCAGCTCGGCCTCGAGGATGGACATGCCGTGTTCGATGGTCTCGAAAAAGCGGGCTTCCTCGGCCCGCAGCACCTCGGCCACGCGCGATTGCGCCTGCGCCAGCTCGGGATATGCCGCTCCCATCTGCGCGACCAGATCGGGCACCAGCCGGTGAAAGAACGGCTGACGCACGCCCAGTTTGTAGCCGTGTCGGATGGCGCGGCGCACGATGCGGCGCAGCACATAACCGCGGCCTTCATTGCCCGGAATCACGCCATCGACGATGAGAAAGCTGCAGGCGCGGATGTGGTCGGCGATGACCTTGAGCGAAGCGTGCGCCAGATCGCTGCAGCCGGTTTCGCGCGCGGCGGCGCGGATCAGCGCCTGGAACAGGTCGATGTCGTAATTGCTGTGCACGCCCTGCAACACCGCGGCGATGCGCTCCAGCCCCATGCCAGTGTCGACGCAGGGCTTGGGCAGGGGTTTTTGGCGATAGATCGCGAGCTTGTAGCCGCTGCCGTCTTTGCTGATCTGGCCGATGCCGCCTTCGCGCTCGACCTCGGCCTTGCGCGCCTGCGCCTGCGCCTCGGTGTCCAAGCGTTCGTCGCCGGCATGGAAGCGCTCGAACTGCATGAACACCAGGTTCCAGATTTCGATGTAGCGGTCACCGTCGGCCTCGGGTGAGCCGGGCGGCCCGCCCCAGACCTCGGGGCCGTGGTCGTAAAAAATTTCGCTGCACGGGCCGCAGGGGCCGGTATCGGCCATCTGCCAGAAGTTGTCCGAGGCGTAGCGCGCGCCCTTGTTGTCGCCGATGCGCACGATGCGCTCGCGCGGCACGCCAACCTCGCTCGCCCAGATGTCGTAGGCCTCGTCGTCCTCGGCGTAGACCGTCACCCACAGCTTCTCTGGGGGCAGTTTGAACACCGTGGTCAGCAGCTCCCAGGCGTAGACGATGGCTTCACGCTTGAAGTAGTCGCCGAAGCTGAAGTTGCCCAGCATCTCGAAAAAGGTGTGATGCCGTGCGGTATAGCCGACGTTTTCCAGATCGTTGTGCTTGCCGCCAGCGCGCACGCAGCGCTGCGCCGTGGTGGCGCGGGTGTAGGGGCGCTGATCCAGGCCGAGAAACACGTCCTTGAACTGCACCATGCCGGAGTTGGTGAACAGCAGCGTGGGATCGTTGCTTGGCACCAGAGACGACGACGGCACGCGGGTGGAGCCCTTCGACTCGAAATAGGCCAGAAATTTTTCGCGGATGTCGGAGACGTTCATGGAGGGGTCGGTGGCTGGTGCGCTGGCGCGAAACCGGCTCTGGCGCGTCGCGGTGCAAAGGACTAGGGCCTGTTCATGCTATTGGTACACCCGCGCCGGGGGTCTGGGCGGATGCAATGCGAGGCGCAGGCCGCCGTGGTG
>JBMFIE010000186.1:3130-3401 GCA_049976465.1 Thiomonas sp.
GCTGGCGCGAAACCGGCTCTGGCGCGCCACAGAGCAAAGGTTTAGATTTTAGGCCCTGACCGTGCGCCTCGCCGTGCACGGCCGCCTCTTCTGCACATGACCACCGAAATTGCCATGAACCGGCCCGCCAATCCCCTCTCCCTGCTCAAAGACACCTCCCTGCTCAAGACGCAGGCCTACATCGACGGCGCCTGGATCGACAGCGCCCGCCGCTTTGCCGTCACCAATCCGGCGACCAACGCCGAACTGGCACGGGTGCCCGCGCTGGAGC
>JBMFIE010000187.1:0-3375 GCA_049976465.1 Thiomonas sp.
CACCGCGCCGAAATACACCGCCACCACATAGAACGTGGTTTCGGTGCTGCCCTGCATGGTCGCGGCCAGCAGCGCCGGGTAGCTGTCCACGCCGTAGTGCTGCATGGTCTCGATCAGCATCGCGCGCGCGGCACTGCCGGAAAACGGCTTGACCAGCGCGGTGGGCAGCGCAGCGACGAAATCGGTGTTCAGGCCGAGCGCATGCACCACCCAGCGGATGGCCTCCAGCGCATAGCCCAGCGCCCCCGAAGCGCGCAGCACGCCGACCGCGCACAGCATGGCCACGAGGTAAGGCAGGAGATCGCGCGCGACTCCAAAGCCGTCCTTCGCGCCGTCGATGAACGCCTCGTACACCGGCACCTGCTTGATCGCCCCGGCCAGCAAAAACGCAACGATCACGCCGAACAGCACCAGATTGCCCACCAGGGCCGACACGCTGGCCAGCGCCGCCGCGCTCAGACTCGCCAGCGCGGCGAGCAGGCCGCCCAACAGCAGCGCGCCGCCGCCGAGATAAGCCAGCGCCACCGGGTCCCACAGCTTGAGGCGCTGCATCCACGCCACACTGAGCAGGCCGACCAGCGTGGACGCGCTGGTGGCGAGGAGGATGGGCAGGAACACCAGCGTCGGATCGGGCGCGCCCTGCTGCGCACGGTACATGAAAATGCTCACCGGCAGCAGCGTCAGCGACGAGGCGTTGAGCACCAGGAACAGGATTTGCGCGTTGCTCGCGGTATCGCTGCTGGGGTTGAGCGTCTGCAGTTCGCGCATCGCGCGCAGGCCAATCGGCGTGGCGGCGTTGTCCAGCCCCAGCACATTGGCGGCGAAGTTCAGGGTGATCAGACCGATGGCCGGATGGCCCTGCGGGACTTCGGGCATCAGCCTTGTGAACAGTGGTGTCAGCGCCCGCGCCAGCAGTTCGACCAGCCCGGCGCGCTCGGCGATGCGCAGCAGCCCAAGCCATAGCGTAAGCGTGCCGAACAGCAGCACCATGACCTCGACCGACAGCTTGGCCATGGCGAACAGGCTGTCGACCACGGCGCCGAACACCGCGGCATCGCCGTGCAGCCAGCGCGCCAGCGCAGCCACCGCGGCGGCAAGAAAAAAGCCTAGCCAGAGCCGGTTGAGCATCGGGTGGGCGACTGCAGCAGGGCGATCGGCAACGGCGGCCTTGCGGGTTCAGGGCTTGCGCTTGAAAGACTTGCCACCGGGAATCGGTGCGGCACGGCGGCGCGGTGCAGCCCCGGTCTCCTCGGTGCCGAAGCGCCGCGACGGCGAGCGGCGCTGCGCCTGCTCGTGCGCTGCATCGCGGCTTGGCGCGACCTTGCTGAGCTGCAGCTGCCGTCCAGCCACCCAGGTTTTCTGCAGGGTACGAAACACGTCCTTGGGCATGCCCTCGGGCAGATCGACCAGGCTGTAGTCGGCGCGAATCGCGATATTGCCGATGTGCTTGCTGTCCAGCCCGGCTTCGTTGGCGATCGCGCCGACCAGGTTGCGCACCTCGACCCCGTGTTCGCGCCCGACCTCGACCCGATAGGTCTCAAAGCGCAGATCGCCTGCGCCCGGCGCGCCACGCTCGGACTGGGTGCGCGCAGGTGACGGGCTGAAAGCCTCCCGTTCAGGCGGTCTGACGCGCTCGCGGCCCGGACGCTGCCCCGCCGCTTGTTCGCGTGCCGCGTGTGGCGTGCGCTCGGGGCGCAAGGCAGCGGATTCCGCGGCGATAAGCGGTTCACCACCGGTCGGCATCAGCAGCGGCTTGTTGCCCTGCACCATGCGCGCCAGCGCCGCGGCGATCTCGATCGCCGGCACGTTGTGCTCCTGCTCGTAGCGCTCGACCAGGCGCTGAAACTCCTCGAGCCCCCCCTGCTCGCGCGCGGCGGTGATGCGCTGCATGAAGCGGTTGATGCGACTGTCGTTGACCGCCTCGGTACTGGGAAGCTGCATCGGCGTGATCGGCTGGCGGGTGGCGCGTTCGATCGCGTGCAGCAGGTGGCGCTCGCGCGGGGTGACGAACAGGATCGCCTCGCCGCTGCGCCCGGCGCGGCCGGTGCGACCGATGCGGTGCACATAGCTCTCGGTATCGGTCGGAATGTCGTAATTGACCACATGGCTGATGCGCTCCACATCCAGCCCACGCGCGGCCACGTCGGTGGCCACCAAAATGTCGAGCTGGCCGTCTTTGAGCCGCTGCACCAGGCGCTCGCGCAGCGCCTGCGGCACGTCGCCGTTGAGCGCGGCGGCGGCAAAGCCGCGCGCGGCGAGCTTTTCGGCGAGTTCCTCGGTGGCTTGCTTGGTGCGGGCGAAGACAATCATGCCGTCGAACGGTTCGACCTCGAGGATGCGGGTGAGCGCGTCAAGCTTGTGCAGCCCGCTGACCATCCAAAAGCGCTGGCGGATCTGCGTCGCGGTGGTGGTGGCGGCCTTGATCGCGATGTCCTGCGGCTCGCGCAGATAGGTTTGCGCGATGCGCCGGATCGCCGCCGGCATCGTCGCCGAAAACAGCGCAATCTGGCGGCCCGGCGGCGTTTTCTGCAGGATGGTCTCGACATCGTCGATGAAGCCCATGCGCAGCATCTCGTCGGCCTCGTCGAGCACGAGATGGGCGAGCCGATCGAGCATCAGCGTGCCGCGTTCGAGATGATCGATGATCCGCCCGGGTGTGCCGACCACGACCTGCACGCCGCGGCGCAAGGCGGCCAACTGCGGCGTGTAGCTCTGCCCGCCGTAGATCGGCAGCACGTGAAAGTCCGGCAGATGCACCGCGTAGCGGGCAAAGGCCTCGGCCACCTGGATCGCGAGCTCGCGCGTGGGCGTGAGCACCAGCGCCTGCGTGTGCCGTGCGCTGCAGTCGATGCGCGCGAGGATAGGCAGCGCGAATGCGGCGGTCTTGCCGGTGCCGGTCTGCGCCTGCCCGACGACGTCGCGCCCGGCGAGCAGCGGCGGAATCGTCGCCGCCTGGATCGGTGACGGGCGCTCGTAGCCGACCTCGCGCAGAGCGCGCAGCAAGGGTTCGGGCAAGCCGAGGTCGGTAAAGGACGGAATGTGTTCGGAAGTCATGTTCGAAGCCAACGGGCGGCAAAAGCTCCATTGTGCGCGTAGTCCAGTGCTGTCAGGCCTGGTGCACATGGCCGTCATGCTGCAGCAAAGGTGCGGGGCTTTGTCGCCGGCTCGTTACCATTCGACCAATCATCAACCTCCCCCACGATCTCGCAAAACATCCGCAATATTTGCAGCGGCAATTTTTGTCAAAAGCCTTCGTTATGATGAAACAGCGTCCGGTTTTGCACCAATGCAGGAAAACCACGCACAGTCAAACGACGGCGGGCTGCTGTCGGTTTGCCAGAGCTTGGCAGGCATCCGGCAGACGGCCGTGCACAA
>JBMFIE010000188.1:0-3367 GCA_049976465.1 Thiomonas sp.
ATAGTCGGCAATGTTGCGGTCGATGGTCTTCATCACCGCCGGGTCGGTGCAGTGCAGGCGGCGGAAGGCCTCGGGGTGGTCGTAGGTGAAGTGATACGGCGAGTTGTCGAAGTAATACCCCGCGCCGTGGATGAACAGCCGGTTGTCGATCGGGTAGTCCTTGCTCGCCGTCACATACGGGTCGAGCGCGATGTCTTCGACATCGATGCGCAGCCGGGGGTGCGCTCTGTCGAACGCGACCATGGCCTCGATCTGCCGCCGCTCCCCGGCAGTGGCGTGCACCGGCTGGGGCGGATCGATCATTTCGGTGTTCGGCGTGAGGATCGCCGTGTCATCGAGCGGCTGTTTCGCATACGCGAAGACATAGGTCTTGAGCAGCACCGCGTTGTCGAGCACCACCAGGCCGTCGCGCTGCTTGATGGCATGCACGCCCAGCCCCTGGTCGATGCGCACCCGGGACGGTGAGCCGGGCAGGTCGGTGTTGGATGCGCTCTGTAAATTGACCGGCGGCGCCGAAGCGGCAGGTGAGGCGGCATCGGCGCCGCCGACAGCCAGCACGGTGCCGAGCAGTGCGACAGCCAGCACGCTGCGCAGTGCGCTCGGGACGCGGAGATCGAGACGGGAATCAGCCATGGTGAGAAGTCCTGATCGGTGGGCGCGGCGATTGCCGCGCAGGATGTTCAGTGTTGGTCGGCCGCCGCTGTGGCGGCAGGCGCGTGCTCGTCTTCCCAGCCGGTGATCATCGATTTGATGTAGGCGGTTGGCGGGTGCGCGGTGGTGGCCAGATAGACATGCAGGATGAAGAACAGCAGCATCATGTAGGCGGCTGCGGTGTGCGTGAGTGCCACCCAATCGAGCTGCAGGCCCAGCGGCGACAGGCGAATCCAGTCGTAGCTGAAAAACAGCAGCAGCAGGCCGCTGGCCCAGATCAACGGGTTGATCATCAGCTTGAGCCACAGATAGGCCAGGCGCTGCAGCGGGTTGTGCTTGCGGTCGGGCGTGGGGTGGTAGGGATGGCTTTCACCGATGAAAATACCCCAGGCGTAGTAGCGCGCCACGGTCAGCAGGCTTTGCGGACGCAGGTCGGGGATGTAGTTCTTCCACGCCCCGGTGGTGAAGTGCCAGAAGATGGCGAATGTCCACAGCGTGATGAGCATCCAGGCGGCGTATTCATGGATGAGCAGGGCATGCTCGAAATCGAAGCCGCCCAGATAGCCATGAATCTCGAAGCCGGTGAACAGCATGGTGATGATCAGCGCGGCCTGGCTCCAGTGCCAGAAGCGCTCGAAGCGGGTGAACTTGTAGACGCGGTGCGTTGACGGTTTTTGGCTTGACATGGCGGGTCCTTTCAATGACGGCGGCGCAGCCACAGGCCGAAGCGGATCAGGCCGTGCAGGGTGACGCCAGCCAGCGCCAGTGCGGCAGCCAGCAGGCCGATGCGCTCGAGCCACGGGTTGTGGTCTTTCGGTCGGTGCGGCATGTACACGCCGTCGATGTTTTGCAGCCGGCCGTCGCTGGCGTGGCACTGCATGCACGACAGCGCCTGCGTCTTGGGTGCCACCATGTGCTCGATCGGCCAGTACATCTCGGTCTTGACGAAGCCGTAATGCCCGGAATACGGCAGGTGCGCGGCCTTCATCCCGGCGGCGATCGACGTCTGCCAGTCGTAGCTCATGGTGTACGAGTCTTTGTCGAAACCGAAGGAGTGAAACACCGCAAGCAGACCGGTTTGGGTGTCATACGGCTGGTTGTTGCGCATGATCTTGAACGGGAAGATCTTGGACTTGCCATCCGTCGGGCTGCCCTCGATGGCGTTGAGCTCCACCACGCCGTCCTTGTTCTTGAAGTTCTGCACCTTGTCGCCGATGTTCATCCAGCGCTCCACGCCGTTGAACCAGCGGTATTGCGGCACCACGTTCTCTGCCCACTTGAAGCTGCCCTTCACGCCCCAGTAGGTGTTCCAGCCGTGGCTGTCGTTGATCACCAGCGGCGAGCCGTTGGGCGCCAGCTTGCCGGCGGTGGCGTAGTTCCACTCCATCTTGGTTGGCAGACCGCCGCGGGCGAACTCGGGGATGTGGCAGGTCTCGCACGCGATGTCGCGGGTGTGCATGTTCAGCGTGGCGGCCTGAATCTGGCTGTTGAGGTCGCTGCCCTTGTGCGGCGCCTGCCCGTGGCAGGACACGCAGCTTGCCGCCTGGGTGTTGTGCGGGCTGCCGCGCATGAACTGATGATCATTGATCATCATGTCGGTGACGTAGCGCGAGCCGCTGACGTTGTGGTTCTCGGTCTTGTGGCATTCCTGACAGGAGAAGTTCAGGCCCTTGGCGTCCATGTGCACGTCTTCGGCGCGCGAGGGACTGACCAGCGAGCTGTCCATGTCGCCGTGCTTCACGCCATCGCCGCCGCCGCCGTAGAAGTGGCACTGGCCGCAGGTGTAGCGCGTGGGCGCGCCCACACTTTGCGCGATCTTGGCCAGGTCCTCGGCCTCGACGTAGGGCTTGTCCGTGCCGTAGACCTCACCGCAACCGGGGCGCACCGCGATTTTTTCCATTGCCGGGTTGCCGCCGATGAATGGAATCTTGTGATAGGTCTTGGTGTGGTCGTGGCACACCAGGCAATCGACATGGTCTTGCGAGCGGTGGTCGAAGGGCACGAACTTGTTCGGATCGGTGCTGCCGTAGCCCACATGGCACACGGTGCAGAACTGTTCGTTGCTGATCGGGCTGACGCAGAAGTTGTTGAACACATGGTTCTTGCCCACCAGCGTCTTGGTGGCCGGGTCGTAGGCCTTCCAGGTCCAGTGGATGGTCGACATCACCTGCTTGGCCGCGTCGGTATGGCAGCTCAGGCAGGCCTTGGTCACCTGCTCGGGCGAGGTGAATGGTCCCTTGAGCTGCGGAAACTGGCTGTGATCCTGCGGCATTTCCTTGCCCACATGGCTCTGACCCACGGTGGGCACGGCCGCGGAGACCACATGCCAGTCGTTCTGCGCCTGCCCGGCGGTCTGAACCTTGACGCCGCTTTGCGCCACAAAACCGGCTGCGTCCTGCGCGTGGGCGATTGCTGCGGGCGCGAGCAGGCAGACGGCAATGCTGACGGCAGGCGCCAACCGCCGCCATGCTGCGCGCCATGGACGGCTGCCCCGGCCTTGTCGATTCATCTGCATGACCTGTGCTCTCGTCGAAAAGAATTGGGCAGATGCTGCGCCCGCAGGTCTGCTGCAATATTGACAGTTCGCAACCGATTTTTGGCAGTCGGCGCGGCAACTTCGCTGCGCTTGATCCAGCCCCGCAAATATCACATCTCGTTACAAAAAAATTTACTTCGTTACATTTGCTGGGATACGTCATGGCGGGGCCAGGCGGGC
>JBMFIE010000189.1:0-3328 GCA_049976465.1 Thiomonas sp.
CGTGCTGCTCGACGCGCCGCGCAGCGCGAGCTGCGTGGCTTATTCTGACGTGGCGCTGGCCGAACTCAGCCGCGCCGCACTCGACCGGCTGGTCGAGCAACACCCGGCAGCGGCGGCGCGGCTGGTGCTGGGCATCGCCAGCCGGCTGGCAGAGCACCTGCGCGACACCTCGAACAAGCTCAGCTCCATGTCACGGCTGGTCAGCGCGATGCACCCGGCGATCCGCGCACGGGCGCTCGGGCCGAGAACCGGGTTTTCACAGAGCCGGCTCACCGATGCGGAGAACCCGGACGATCCGCCCGCGCGTTGACGCGGTCATAGCCGCCCGACCGCTTCGGCAGCAAGCCAGCTCACCACGCTGGCGAGCAGGAACACCAGAAACCCGATGTTGTTCTCCATTCCCAGGCGCTCGACGAAAAACCGCCGCAGACCATAGACCGCAAAGGGATAGACGATCAGCGAGACGAAGAATCCAAACACTGCGCGAGACTTTCCTTGCGCCGCCGGACGGCAGCATCCGATGCGGGCTATTTTGTCGCCTGCGGCGCGGGGCAGGTGTGATGATCTGTAAAGATGCGTTGGTACACAAAAACGGACGCTGGTGGCGCATTGCGCCAGGCCAGGCCCGAGCGGCGCACATGCAACCCGAGCTCCTCGCGCAGCGCCCGCGACACCGGGCTGGCATGGCCATAGGTGAACTGCACGAAGCAGCCGCCGGGCCGCAGCACGGCAAACGCCTCGGTCAGGATCGAGCGCTGCATCGCGCGTGGCATCGACAACAGCCCCAGGCCGCTGATCACCGCGTCTGCCGGGCCGCCCAGCGCGTAGCCGCAGGCCAGTGCCGCGGTACGCAGCGCGCAGGCGTCGGCCCGGATCACCTGCAGATCGGGAAAGCGCTGACACAGCAGCTCGTGCAGAGCGGGGTCGCGTTCGACCACGAGCAGATTGCATGGCCGCAGCCCGTAGTCGACCAGCGCCCGGGTGAACGCGCCGGTGCCCGCGCCCAGCTCGATCACCCGTTGCCGCGCCGGGTCGGACTGCGGCAGCAGCGCCAGCGGCTTGAGCATTTGCTGGCTGAGCTGACGACCGGACGGCAGCACCGCGGCCACCCCGATCGGGTCGCGCGCCCAGGCGCGCAGGAACGTGCCGATCTGCTGCACCGTGCGGACGCGGGACGGGGAGTGTGGGGATGGCAAACGCATGCGGGTGGTTATTCTTCCGGCTCGACGCCGGAAGAGCCCGGCTGCGCCTGTCTGCATGAATGTCTGGATTGCACAGACTGCAACTTGGCTGAAACTTAGCATGAACGCCGACCCGAATCTGTCCATCGCTGTCCCCACGCTGCACTGGCTCGGCCTGCGCGACTATGTGGACACCTGGGAGGCGATGCGTGCCTTCACCGCTGCGCGCACCGCGGCCTCGCCCGACCAGCTCTGGGGTGTGGAGCACCCGCCTGTGTTCACCCTGGGACAGGCCGGCAGGCCCGAGCATGTGCTCGCGCCGCATGCGGTGCCGGTGGTGCAGACCGACCGCGGCGGGCAGGTGACCTATCACGGCCCGGGGCAGGCGGTGATCTATTCTCTGCTCGACATCCGCCGCCACCGCTGGATGGTGCGCGAAACCGTGCAGCGCATCGAGGAGGCGGTGATCCGCAGCCTGGCGCGCTGGGGCATCGCCGGGCAGCGCAGACCCGGCGCGCCGGGCATCTATCTGGCCAGCGGCGAGAAGATTTCTGCGCTGGGGCTGAAAGTGCGCGGCGGCTGCACCTATCACGGCGTGGCGATCAATGTGGACATGGATCTGACCCCGTTCGAATGGATCAACCCCTGCGGCTATCCGGGGCTGCGCACCATCGACATGGCCAGTCTGGGCGTGCTTGCTACGGTCGAGCAGGTGGCTGCGGCCTTTGCCGAGGAATTCGCTGCGATCTGGCAGGAGCCCGCCGCGGCGCCTAACATGGCGACTTGACCGCGTTTTCCCTTGCTGCCATGACCACGCCCACCCCCTTGCACACCGACCCCACGATCAAACAGAAAGGGCAGGCCAAGACCGCGCGCATCCCGATCAAGATCGTCGCCGAGCATGCGCCGCTGCGCAAGCCGCAGTGGATCCGGGTCAAGGCGGCCGCGCCCTCGTCGCAGTTCTATGCCATCAAGGGGCTGTTGCGCGAACATCGGCTGGTGACCGTGTGCGAGGAGGCGAGCTGCCCGAACATCGGCGAATGCTTCGGCAAGGGCACGGCGACCTTCATGATCATGGGCGACAAATGCACGCGGCGCTGCCCGTTCTGCGATGTCGGCCACGGCCGCCCCGATCCGCTCGACCCCGAGGAACCCGCCAATCTGGCCCGCGCGATCGCGGCGATGAAACTGCGCTACGTGGTCATCACCAGCGTGGACCGCGACGACCTGCGCGACGGCGGCGCGCAGCATTTCGTCGACTGCATCCAGGCCACCCGCGCGCAGTCGCCCGGCACGCAGATCGAGGTGCTGGTGCCCGACTTTCGCGGCCGGCTGGACAAGGCGCTGGATATTTTCGCCGGCGGCCTGCCCGACGTGATGAACCACAACCTCGAGACCGTGCCGCGCCTGTACAAGCAGGCCCGCCCCGGCGCAGACTACGCGCACTCGCTCAAGCTGCTGGCCGACTTCAAGGCGCGCTACCCCGGCATTCCGACCAAGAGCGGGCTGATGGTCGGCCTGGGCGAGACCGACGAGGAGATTCTCGAGGTGATGCGCGACCTGCGCGCCCACGGCGTGGACATGCTCACCATCGGCCAGTATCTCGCGCCCACCGGCCACCACCTGCCGGTTGCGCGCTATGTGCATCCAGACACCTTCGCGCGGTTCGAACGCGAAGCCGAGGCGATGGGCTTCACCCACGCCGCGGTCGGCGCGCTGGTACGCAGCAGCTATCACGCCGACCAGCAGGCGCATGCCGCCGGGGTTTGACCCCAAGGGTTGCGCTGACGCAGGCTGGCGGGCGCTGGTGTGGGCGACAATTCCTGCTGTGCGCCCGTCGTTCCCAGGAGATGCCTCGATGAAATCTGCCGCCTACGTGCTTGGCCTTGCCGGGCTGATTCCGTTCATCGCGCTGGGGCTGGCCGCGTGGATCGCGCCCGCCGCTTCGCTGACCGCGGTGGTGGTCATCCAGGCGCAATACGCCGCGGCGATCCTGAGCTTTCTCGGCGCGCTCTACTGGGGCGCCTTGCTGGTGCAGCCCGAGGCGCAAGCGCAGCGCCCCTGGCTGCTGCTGGGCTGGGGCGTGGTGCTGCCGCTGTGGGCCTGGCGCATGACCTGGGCATCGAACTGGGTGTACGGCATGTCCG
>JBMFIE010000190.1:0-3312 GCA_049976465.1 Thiomonas sp.
GTGCGGCAGGGGCCGCCCGTGCTGCATGATGGCTCGATCCAGGCCGAGGCACCGAACCGGATGTGGGGCACCGACGGCATCCGCATCCAGACCGTGGAAGACGGCTGGGTGTGGGTGTTCTCGGCAGTCGATCATTTCGATGCCTGCTGCGTCGGCATCCATGCCGTGAAGGTCGGCAATCGTTTCGCTGCCTTGCAGCCGATTGCCCAGGGACTCCAAGCCGAGTTCGGCGCTACCGGCGCCAATGCCGGCAAGGGACTCAAGCTGCGCATGGATCATGGCACGCAATACACTGCCGACGATTTCCTGAAGCAGATCGCGTTCTGGGGCATCGACAAGAGCTTTGCCATCAAAGCCGAGCCGCAAACCAACGGCGTGGCCGAGCGCTTCAATCGGACGCTCAAGGAGCAGGCCATCCATGGCCGCCTCTTGCGCAACCTCGAAGAGCTGCGGCAGGTGGTCACCGAGTTCAGGGATCGCTACAACCGCCATTGGCGTCTTGAAAAACTGGGCTTCATGTCACCCCTTGAAGCCCGGCAGGCTTATGCCATCCGAAAGGCCGCATGAGCTGCAAATCCGTGTCCAATCAATTGAGGGCGGTACAGTGCCCATTGTTTGGATACTCACAAGGCGCATGCTTGCGCCGCTTGCGCAGCTGCAGCAGGCGATGGCGCGCAGCGACGATGCCACCCGCCGCATCAGTGCGGAGCTGGCGGAGCGCGATGATGAAGTCGGGCGCTTGGCAGGCGCGTTCGCTGCACTGTTGGAGCAGGCCGAGCATGCGCGGCGGGCGGAACGACTCGCTGCAGTCGGCGCGCTGGCAGCAGCGACTGCGCATGAAATCAACAACCCGCTCGGTGGCATGCTCAACGCCCTGCGAACGGCCAAGCGCTTCGGCCAGTACGACGATACCACGCGGCAAACACTCGATTTGCTCGACCGCGGGTTGGAGCAATTGCGCAACACCGCGCAGGCTCTGCTGGCGCAGACCCGACCGGATCAGCGCGACCTGACCGCGCAGGACTTTGCCGATCTCATCGAAATCATCCAGCCCTGCCAGCACGAGCGAGGCGTGCGTCTGCACAGCCAGATCGATCTGCCGCCGACGTCAATCGCTGCAGCCGCCGGGCCAGTGCGACAGGCCACGCTCAATATCCTGCTCAACGCCTGCCATGCCGCGCTGCCCGGCTCGACCATCGAATTCGCTGTCAATCTGCTTGGCGATGCGCTGCATGTGCAGGTGCGAAACCGTGGCACCTCGCCGCCCGCGGCGCTGCTTGTAGCAGGGGCGCCGACCAGCATGCCCCAGGGTGCGGGTTTTGGCCTGTGGGAAAGCCGCCGGCTGCTCAGCGACATCGGCGGCACACTCACCCTGGTACATGCTGAAGGTGTGACCGCCGCGACCATCGACATTCCGCTACGGCGTCGGTGAATGCGCGCTGAATGCGAGTTGGATATACGATTGCCGCACAGCGCCCAGCAACGCACTGGGCGCGCCACCCGAGGAGACATCACCATGATCGAGCCGACCGTGCTGGTCGTCGAGGACGACCCCATCATGGGCGAGTCGCTGCAGCAGCGGTTGCACCTGGAGCGCTACGGCGTTGACTGGGTGCGCGACCTCGCTGCCGCGCGCAAGGCGCTGCAGACGCGGCTTTACCCCCTGGTGCTCAGCGACATCCGCCTGCCCGATGGCGACGGCGGCAGCCTGCTCACCACCATGCTGCAGCGCTATGGCGGGTGCTGTCCGCCGCTCGTGTTCATGACGGGCTACGGCTCGGTCGAGCAGGCCGTCAACCTGGTTCGGGAGGGGGCATGGGACTACATCCAAAAGCCCTTCGATGTCGACGCGCTGATGCAGCGCATCGGCGAGTGGCTACCGACTGATATGCAGACGGATGATGCCTGGTTCGGCCCATCGCCTGCATCGCAGGCGCTCGAGCGGCTTGTTGACCGTATCGCTGCGTTCGACATGCCGGTGCTGATCCAGGGCGAATCGGGCGCCGGCAAGGAACTGGTTGCGCAGCACATCCACACCAAAATGGCTGCTCAGACGGGGGCGCGACATGAGATGCCGATGGTGGCGATCAACTGCGCAGCGATCCACGAGGGCTTGCTCGAATCCGAGCTGTTCGGCCACGAGGCGGGTTCGTTCACCGGGGCTGCAAAGCGTCACCATGGTGTGTTCGAGCAGGCCAACGGCGGCGTGCTGTTTCTCGACGAAATCGGCGACATGCCCTTGCCGGTGCAGGCCAAGCTCTTGCGGGTGTTGCAGGATGGGCGGGTGCGCCGTCTGGGCAGCGAGAAAGACGTGCATGTCAGCGTGCGGTTGATTTGCGCGACGCATAAACCGCTAGACAAAATGGTCGAGGCCGGTCTCTTCCGCCAAGACCTGCTATTTCGCATCAGCGGCGTGCCTCTGCACCTGCCGCCGCTGCGCGAGCGCGTCGAGGACATCGCCTGGCTGGCGCAGCGGCGGGTGCAGGCGCTCAATGCCAAAACCGGTCTCGCCAGGCGGCTCGACCCGCGCTTTGTCGCCTGGGCGAAGGTACAGACGTGGGAAGGCAATGTGCGCGAGCTGTTTGCCGTGATCGATCGCGCCTACCACTTCGCCACCGATTGCTGGGTGCGCTGGGAGCGGGCAGTCATGCCCTGCTCGGCGCCGACCACGGTCGGTCAATCCGCCATCCCGGGCAAGGCCATCACCTCGCTGGGCGACTACCTTGCCCGTGCCGAGCGCGACTATCTCGCGCAGGCGGTGAGCGAGCACGGAGGCAAAATGGCCGAAACCGCCGAAGTGCTCGGTATCAGCCGCAAGACGCTGTGGGAAAAGCTCAAGCGCCACAATCTTGCCACGTGAGTTGCCAACTGAGCGACGCTGTTCGCGCAGTCGGCGCATGCAAGCTTTTGGCTGAAAAGCTCCGCCGCATCTGGAGATTTTGCTGTGCCCGGCTCTGGGGCGGTCTTGAACGTGATGAAATATTGGACTGAACCGCCCCGGGTTTTTGGAGGCTCCAACATTCAAGAGAATGGAGCCATGAACAAGTCGAACAAGTTTTCCCCTGAAGTGCGTGAGCGCGCTGTGCGCATGGTGCAGGAGCACCGCGGTGAGTACCCTTCGCTGTGGGCCGCAGTGGAGTCGATCGCCCCCAAGATTGGCTGCTCGGCGCACACCCTGCTGGAGTGGGTCAGGCGCGACGAGGTCGATGCAGGCACGCGTCCAGGCGTGACCTCGGCAGAAGCCCAACGCATCAAGGACCTGGAGCGCGAGGTCAAGGAATTGCGCCGGGCCAACGAGATCTTGAAGCTGGC
>JBMFIE010000191.1:0-3305 GCA_049976465.1 Thiomonas sp.
CTGGGCTTTGCCGGGCCGGATGCCGATGTCGAGCTGATCCTGATGGCGCGGCAGCTGTGGTCGCGCCTGGGCGTGAGCGATCTGGTCACGCTGGAGATCAACTGTCTGGGGCAGATCGAAGAGAGGGCGCGCCACCGTGTCGATCTCATCCGCTACCTGGAGCGGCACATCGACCAGCTCGACGACGACGCGCGCCGTCGGCTGCACACCAACCCCTTGCGCGTGCTCGACACCAAGAACCCGCAGATGCAGGAACTGGTCGCTGCCGCGCCGCGGCTAATCGACTATCTGGGCGAAGACTCTCTTGCGCATTTCGACGGGGTGCAAAGCCTGCTGCGCGCTGCAGGCCAGCCGTTCACCATCAACCCACGGCTGGTGCGCGGCCTGGACTATTACAACCTCACCGTGTTCGAGTGGGTCACCGACCGTCTGGGTGCGCAGGCCACGGTCTGTGCCGGCGGACGCTACGACGGCCTGATCGCGCAGATCGGCGGCAGGCCCGCCCCGGCCTGCGGCTGGGCGCTGGGTGTCGAGCGGGTGCTCGAATTGCTGGTCGAGGCCGGCCAGACCCTACCCGTGACTGCGCCGCACGCCTATGCCGTGCTTACCAGCCAGGCGCTGATGCCGCAGGCAATGCCGGTGTGCGAGGCCTTGCGCGCTGCCGGGGTGCGGGTGCAGTTGCACCTGGGCGGTGGCAGCATGAAATCGCAGATGAAAAAGGCCGACGCCAGCGGCGCGCGCTGGGCGCTGGTGTTTGGCGAGCAGGAACTGCAGCAGGGGCAGGTCGGGGTCAAGGATCTGCGCACCCTGCAGGATGCATCGCAACAGCAGCAGTTGCTGCCGCTGCAGCCGCTGGAGGCGCTGGTTTCGGCATTGCTGCGACCCGGCACCTAGAATCAAACCATTTCGGCCCTCGACCTCCCATGAGCTACAACTTCGAAGAACAGGAACAGATCGCCCGGCTGCGCCATTTCTGGGAGCGCTGGGGTACGCAGATTTCCGCGGGTGTGCTGGCGGTCGCGCTGGGCTTTGCCGGTTATTCCGGCTGGCAATGGTGGCAGCGCAACCAGGGCGAGAAGGCCGCAGCGGTGTATGAGCAGGTGCAGACCGCGCTGCAAAGCAACAACCCGGACAGGATCGCCCAGTCCTGGGCCGCGATGCAAACCAAGGTGCCCGACAGCGCCTACGCCGGCATGGCCGCGCTGGCGGTGGCCAAGGCGCTGCACGACGCCGGCCGCAACGCCCAGGCGATTGCGGCGTTGCAATGGGCGGTCGACCACGCGCAGAACAAGAGCGTGCGCGCAGTGGCCCGGCTGAATCTGTCGGCGCTGCAGATCGATGCCAAGCAGTACGCCCAGGCCAACCAGACCCTGGCCGAGGTTCCGGAGTCCACCTTTGCACCGTTGTTCGACATGCGCCGGGGCGATCTCGCCGCGCTGCAGGGCCAGCGCAGCGTCGCCAGAAAGGCCTATGAAGCGGCGCTCAAAGCCATGCCGGCAGACGCTCCCGAGCGCGCTGCCGTGCAGCAACGCCTGCAGGCCGTCGGCGGGAGCGCAGCATGAGCGCCGGCCGCATGTCCCCGATCGCGTCGCGTTTGGTTCGCCTGGCGCGGGCATGGCGTCTGGCCGTGCCGCTAGTGCTGGCTGCGCAACTCGGCGCCTGTGCCTCGGGATCCAAACCGCCAGAGCCGACGCCGCTGTCCCCGGTGGTCAACATTCTCACGGTCAAGCAGGTCTGGGCGCAGCGCATCGGCGCGGTTCCGGCCTGGTTCCAGACGGCGACCCTGCCCGGATCGGTAGTGGTGGCGTCCGCCGACGGGGTGGTCGAGCGGCTGGATGCGGCCAGCGGGCAGGTGCTCTGGTCGGCCAAGGTGCCGTCGGGCATCAGCGCGGCCACCGGCAGCGACGGCACCTTCACCGCGGTGGTCGACAAGAACAACGGCCTGGTCTCCATCGGCCCCAAGGGCCAGCTGCTGTGGCGCTATCAGTTGCCGACCACGGTGCTGACGCCGCCGACCGTGACCGGCGGACGCATCATTGTGCAGGGGGCGGATCAGCGCGTGATCGCCTTCGAGGCGGCCAACGGCAAACGGCTGTGGCAGGCCGACAGCCGTCCCGCATCGCTGCTGGTGCAGCAGGCCGGCGGCATGGTGGTGCGTGACGGATTGCTGATGGTGGGCACGGCGCTTGGCCGGCTCGATGCCTACACCCTCGACGACGGGTTGCCGCGCTGGCAAGCCACGCTGGCGCGGCCGCGCGGGGTGACCGAGGTCGAGCGGGTGGTCGGCATCACCGGTCAGCCCGCGCTGCTGGGGTCGACCGTCTGCGCCCGCGCCTATCAATCCGCGGTGGGCTGTGTGGACGCCAATACCGGGCGGGTGCTCTGGACCCGCGAGGCGGACGGCTATACCGCGCTGACCATGAACGACGAAGAGGTCGTCGGCACGCAGGCCAACGGCGATGTACAGGCTTATGCGGCCAGCGACGGCGTGCCCAGTTGGACCAACAGCCAGCTCAAATACCGCAACCTGAGCGCACCGCTACTGGTGGGCCGCACGGTGGTGGTCGGTGACTATCAGGGCTACATCAGCTTTTTGTCGGCCAAGGACGGCAGCATCGTCGGTCGCGTGGCCACGGATGGCAGCGCCATCCAGGTGCCGCCAGTGGTCGTGGACAAGACGCTGATCGTCGTGACGGCCAAGGGCGGCATCTACGCCTACGTACCGGACTGACGCGTCTGCCCACCCCGCTCGCATGACCCCGATCGTCTCCCTGGTTGGACGCCCCAATGTCGGCAAGTCCACGCTGTTCAACCGCCTGACCCGTTCGCGCGACGCCATCGTCGCCGACATGCCGGGCCTGACGCGCGACCGGCACTACGGCATGCTGCGCATGGCCGATCGTCCGGTCATCGTGGTCGATACCGGCGGCTTCGAACCCGTGGTCGACGCCGGCATCGTGCATGAGATGGCGCGGCAAACCCGGCAGGCCATTGCCGAATCGGATCTGGTGGTGTTTCTGGTCGATTTGCGCACCGGTCTGAGTCCGCAGGATTTTCACATCGCCGCCGAGTTGCGCAAAACCGGCAAGCCGATCCTGCTGGCGGTGAACAAGGCCGAGGGCCGGCACGGCCACCCTGCGCTGGCCGAATTCCACGAACTCGGTCTGGGCCAGCCGCTGTCGATCAGCGCCGCGCATGGAGACGGCGTGCCCGAGCTGCTCGAGCGCATCCTGACGGCATTGCCTGCCGGGCAGGCCGAGGACGCCAGCGAGTCCGCGCCCCAGGCCCGCGAGCAAGCTGCAGGC
>JBMFIE010000192.1:0-3276 GCA_049976465.1 Thiomonas sp.
CTATGGGCGACGAGGAAGGCCCACAATGGCCCTCGCTGCGCCGCATGCATCCAAACAGCACCGCAGGTGCGCCCGATGGACACAATTTGGGTTCAAATCTGAATGGCCAGTGCGGCATTCGCCAAGGCGGTCGCTCAATCCGCACCCGGTGCGAAGCAAGGGTGCCGACGGGACGTCTCGAACCCGACCCACTGGGTCGCAGAAAGATCGAGATGCTTCCGTATCGACAAGCGCTCGTGCGATTGCGCACAGGCGACACGGTGCGCGAGATCGCGCGCAGCGGACTGATGGGGCGCGACCGTTCGGGCACCTTGCGTGCGCTGGCCGAGGCGCAGGGATGGTTGCCGCCAGAGCGTAGATTCATCAGTGAGGAACAGCAGCGCGCTCGCCGCCTGCCTCAGCCCTCTTGCCCGTGGCGTGCACTCGACTCGTCCTCGGCCAAATCGCCCGCCAGCGATGCCAGCGTTTCCGGCGGGATCATGATGTGCGCGGGGTAGTGGGTGTGATCGCAGCCGAGCTTGACCGCGGCGCCGGCGCGGATCGCTGCGCGCATCGCCGGCGTGAACTCGAAGCGCAGGAAGTGCACCGCGCTGGTCTTTTCCTCGGTTTCGCGGTCGAGGTCTTCGTCGGCGATGGCATAGACCCGCCCGTGTCCTTCGACCTCGACGAACATCCGGTCTTCGATGCCGATCAGCCGCGCGAGCTCCCGCCGGCGCTCGTTGACGTCGGGGAATTCGATCATCAGTGTGGCCTTCCAGTTGCTGCCGTCGGGCACGAGCGGCGCGTAGGCGTCGATTTCCTGCTGGATGTCGTCTTCTTCGAAAATTTTTTCGATGCGCAGCATTTCCTGAATCTGGTAGCGCATCGACAGCTCGCTTTCGAACTGCACGGTCAAATGCTCGCCCAGGTGGACGGTGCGCAGCTTGCGGTGCGCCATAACCTCGGCCTTGTGCGTCTTGCGCCACTTGCTGTAGGCCTCGAGGCTCATGAGGTTGTCAGGCGTGATTTTTCCGGTGAGTTGCATCGCAGTCTCCTCGTACAGTCAGTCGGTGCGCGGCGGATAGGCCCGATGTTCAGTCGAGTCCGTACGCCTCGCGCACGAGTGTCAGCGGGTGTTTGAGTTTTGGTGCGCCGAGCTGGTTGACCTCGAACCCCTGCGCGATGTGGTGGCCGCCGAGCGGGCAGTCCGAGCTGATCGCGTCGGGCGCGCTGCCGTCTTTCATGCTTGCCATGGCCTTGAACACGGGCTTGCCGATTTTCATCGCCATCTGGTGCGTGGCCTTTTTTACGCCGTAGGTGCCCGCATGGCCCGAGCAGCGCTCGACCGTGTTGACCTCGGTGCCGGGAATGAGCTTGAGCATTTCCTCGGTCTTACGGCCGATGTTCTGCACCCGGCCGTGGCAGGGGATGTGGTAGCTGACCTTGCCGAGTGGCCGGCTGAAGTCGGTTTTGAGCAGACCGTCGCGCCGACGCGCCGACAGATACTCGAACGGGTCCCACATGTGTTCCTTGACGAGTTGCACATCGGCATCGTCGGGGTACATCAGCGGGATTTCCTGCTTGAACATCAGCGCGCAGCTCGGCACCGCAGCGAGGATGGCATAGCCCTCGCGGGCGTAGCGCGCCAGCACGGGGATGTTCGCGCGCTTGGCCGCGTCAACCCCGTCGAGGTCGCCAAGCTCGAGCTTGGGCATGCCGCAGCAGCGCTCCTTCTCGACGATGACATAGGGGATGTCGTTGTGGTCGAGGATTTTCAGCAGGTCCAGCCCGATGCCCGGCTCGTTGTAGTTGATGTAGCAGGTGGAGAAGATCGCGACCTTGCCCGGCGTTTTCTCACCATCGACCACGCGCTGCGCCTGCGCTTTCGGCGCCGCCGAACGAAAGCGCTTGCTTGCCAGCTCGGGCAGCCAAGCCTCCTTGTCGATCCCAGCAACCCGTTCCAGCGCCCCGCGCACCGTTTTGTTGTGGATGGCGGCGTTGGCCGCCTGCACGACGATCGGAATGCCGGCGAACTGGCCATGCACATCGGTCGAGGCGAGCAGGCGCTCGGCCGTCTTGACCTCGCCCTTCTTGAAGCGGATCGCCTTGGCGCGCAGCATGGTGTGCGGAAAGTCGAGGTTCCACGGGTGCGGCGGGGTGTACGGGCATTTGGTCATGTAGCAGAGATCGCACAGATAGCACTGCTCGACGACCTTCCAGTAGTCCTTTTTGTCGACACCATCGACCTCCATGGTCGCACTGGCATCGACCAGATCGAACAGCGTGGGAAACGCCCCGCACAGGTTGACGCAGCGCCGGCAGCCGTGGCAGATGTCGAAGATGCGCTCGAGCTCGGTCAGGCACTTGGCTTCATCGTAGAAATCGGGGTTTTTCCAGTCGAGCGGATGGCGGGTGGGGGCTTCGAGATTGCCTTCGGTGGCCATGGGTCGGCTTCCTCTTTTGGTTCTTGGTGCGGGTTGCGCGCGCGATCGTGCCGCTGTGCGTAGGGCGCCGCATCCGGCGGCACCCCATGCACAGCGCACGACGGTCACTCGACGAGCTCGTTCAGCGCCTTGGTGTAACGGTTGGCGTGCGAGCGCTCGGCCTTGGCCAGGGTTTCGAACCAGTCGGCGATTTCATCGAAGCCTTCCTCACGCGCGGTCTTGGCCATGCCCGGATACATGTCGGTGTATTCGTGCGTTTCGCCGGCAACCGCTGACTCGAGGTTTTGCCGTGTGGTGCCGATCGGCATGCCGGTGGCCGGGTCGCCAGCCTGCTCGAGAAACTCGAGATGGCCGTGCGCATGGCCGGTCTCGCCCTCCGCGGTGGAGCGGAACAGAGCGGCCACGTCGTTCTGGCCCTCGACATCGGCCTTGTTGGCGAAATAGAGGTAACGCCGGTTGGCCATCGATTCGCCGGCGAAGGCGTCTTTGAGGCATTGCTCGGTGCGCGAGCCTTTGAGTGCTGGCATGGGATTCTCCTTGAGGGTGGTGATTGAATCTGTCGCATGCGGCTGCCGCCGCGCGACTTTTAAACAATAGCCCTGAAAGATGGCCAAGTCCAATTGGACGCAGCAATGTCCTGGATTGATCCCGCCTATGGCAACGCGGCACCTGACCCCGCCGCCTTCCCCGCTGCGCTGCCCGGACAAGCGGCGGACGCACCCGCGAGCGCGCACTGTGCGGCGAAGGTCTGCGGCTCGATCTGCAGCGTGACATGCGTGATCTCGAACGCGTCGTGCAGCATATGCCCGGCCTGGTCGAGCAGCACGGCGGAATCGACCCCTTCACGCACGAC
>JBMFIE010000193.1:0-3271 GCA_049976465.1 Thiomonas sp.
TCACGGTTCCCGAGGTGAATGATCTGCCGGACTTTCACGGCAACCTCGACCACCCCAAGCTGGTGATCTTCGTCGCCGGAAACTACTACTTCGCCATGGCCCCGCTGGTGCAGGCCTTCGAAAAGGAACATCCGGACTACAAAGGCCGGGTGTTCTACGAAACCCTGCCACCGGGCATTCTGCTCAAGCAGATGCACGAAGGCGGCACCATCACCGTGGGCAATATGACCTGGACGGTCAAGCCCGATGTGTTCGCCGCCGGACTGAAAAAAATCGAGGCCGGCATCCATGACGGCGTGCTCACCGGCAAGGCCATTCCCTATGTGAGCAACGACCTCACCATCATGGTGCCCAAGGGCAATCCGGCGCACATCACCGGCCTGGCCGATCTGGGCAAGCCGGGGGTGACGTTGTCCATGCCCAACCCGAAGTGGGAAGGCGTGGCGCGGCAGATCGAGGCTTCGCTGCGCAAGGCGGGCGGGCAGGCGCTGGAGCAGTCGGTCTACGACGACAAGGTGAAAAACGGTGAGACCATTCTCACCCACATCCACCACCGCCAGACGCCGCTGTATCTGATGCAGGGCATTGCGCAGGCCGGGGTGACGTGGAAATCCGAGGCCATCTTCCAGGAAAAAGTCGGTCATCCGATCAGCAATGTGGACATTCCGGCTGACCAGAACACCACCGCGATCTACGCCGCCGCCGTGGTCAAGGGCGCCGCGCACCCGCAGGCCGGGCTGATGTGGGCCGAGTTTCTGCGCTCGCCCACCGCTCTCCACATTTTCGAGCGCTACGGGTTCAAGCCAGTCAGCGCCAAACCCGCTGGCTGATCAGCCTGCCGCGACACCCGCGCTTGCTTCCCAGAGGCTTGCGCATCCGCCCCCGCCGCAAGGCGGGGGCGTTTTTTCGTGCCCGAGCGCCGAATGGGCGCGCAATCTCTGGAACCCGCTCCTCCAAAGCGCCTGTGCGCGGTGCGGCGGGCGCCCCAGCCTTCGACCTTCGCCGGTCCGGTGGAGTCCGTTCGCAGCGATGCGGGCGCGAGCGAAAACCCACCGCGCGGCTTCGGACAAGACTTGATTTTGCCCAAACGCCGTAGCACACTGCCTTTGACAAATCCACCAAACAGATAGGCCGGCACCCGCCGGCACACACGACGAAAGGAGGCCCCACACCACTTTGCTGCATTCCGGCAAGGCATCACTGCCCTGCTGTTCATCCTTTCCGCCAACAGGAGTCTCACTATGAATCTGACCATCAGCGGCCACCATCTGGATGTCACCCCTTCTCTGCGCAGCTATGTCGAAACCAAGCTCGATCGCGTGGTGCGACATTTCGATCAAGTGGTCCATGTCAACGTGCTGCTCAGCGTGGAAAAACTCAAGGAAAAGGAAAAGCGCCAGCACGCCGAATGCAGTCTGATGGTCAAGGGCAAGTCGATCTTCTGTGAAAGTCAGCACGAAGACCTGTATGCCGCCATTGATACCCTGGTGGACAAGCTCGACCGGCAAGTGGTCGAACACAAGAACCGCCTGCGCAACCATCAAGCCACACCGAGTAAGCACCTGGCCAGTTGAGGCGCACGCAAGGCCTGCGCTGCGGTGCCGCCGCAGCCCGTCCGGCCTCGACCGGACGGGCCGTGCGGCAATGCCGGAATGCAGCAAAACGCAGCTACACTCGCCGTCCTGTTTGGCCCAAGCGTGATCCCATGAACCGTCTTGCCCAGATCCTGCCGCCGTTGCATGTCCAGCTCGACGTCGATGTCAGCAGCAAAAAACGCGCGTTCGAGTATGCCGGTCTTTTGTTCGAAAACAGCCTGGGTCTGAACCGCGCACTGATCACCGACAACCTGTTTGCACGCGAACGTCTGGGATCGACCGGGCTCGGTCAGGGCGTGGCGATTCCGCACGGGCGCATCAAGGGCTTGAAACAGCCCAGCGCCGCAGTCATCCGTCTGCGTCAGCCCATCGCGTTCGAGGCACCAGACAACCGGCCGGTGTCGCTGCTGGTGGTGCTGCTCGTCCCCGAGCATGCCACGGCCAAACATCTCGAATTGCTCTCCACCATTGCCGAAATGCTGTCCGACGGCGACCTGCGGGCTCAGCTGCTGAGCGAAGCCGACCCCGCTGCGCTGCACCGCCGCATCAGCCAATGGGCGCCGCTGCAAACCGCCGTTTGAACTGCAAATTGCGCGCTGGGTGCGTGGCAATACGCCGCAGCCCATCCGCCCCCGCACCGACTTGAAAGCCACCACCCTCGCTGCCGAACGCCTGTTCGACGCCAATGCCGCACAGCTGATGTGGCAGTGGATCGCCGGGCAGAACAATCCCGAGCGCCGCTTCGACATGGCCGCAATCGAAGGCGCCACATCCGGCGCCGATCTGGTCGGCTACCTGAACTACATCCACCCCTACCGGGTGCAAATCCTGGGCTGGCGCGAGGTGGACTACCTCAACAACTCGACGCATGAGGACCGGTTGCGGCGCATCCGCCGCATCATCGCGCTGGAGCCGCCGGCCTTGGTGCTGGCCGACGGCAAGGAACCTCCGCCCGGTCTGGTCGAAGAATGCAACGCCGCGCAGGTGCCGCTGTTCCAGACCGCCGAGACCGCAGCGTTCACCATCGACGTGCTGCGCGCGTTTCTGTCCAAGCACTTCGCCAACCGCATCACCCAGCACGGTGTGTTCATGGATATTCTCGGTCTGGGCGTGCTGATCACCGGCGAATCCGGCCTGGGCAAAAGCGAGCTGGGTCTGGACCTGATCACCCGCGGGCATGGGCTGGTGGCCGACGACTGCGTCGATCTGCTGCGCATTTCGCAGAACACCATCGAGGGACGCTGTCCGCCGCTGCTACAGAATCTGCTCGAAGTGCGCGGTATCGGTCTGCTCGACATCAAGACCATCTTCGGCGAAACCGCGGTGCGCCGCAAAATGCGGCTCAAGCTGATCTGCCACCTGATCCGCCGCGACGTGCTCGACCGCAATTTCGAACGCCTGCCCACAGGCAATCTGGAAGAAGACGTGCTCGGCGTGCCGATCCGCAAGGTCATGATTCCGGTGGAAGCAGGGCGCAACCTCGGCGTGCTGGTCGAGGCCGCGGTGCGCAACACCATCTTGCAACTGCGGGGCATCGACACCCTGCGTGAATTCCAGGAGCGCCAGCGTCAGGCGATGCAGGACGCAGACGATTGAGGCCCTAGGGCCTGTTCACGCGATTCGTACACCCGCGCCGGGGGTCTGGGCGGATGCAATGCGAGGCGCAGGCCGCGCCG
>JBMFIE010000194.1:0-3236 GCA_049976465.1 Thiomonas sp.
GGGATGCAGCCAACGCACCGCAGCTCCTCCACGCTGCCGAGCCCGCTGCAGCCTACGCCGACGCCGCCGGGCCGCACTTGGCGGCCGCGCTGCGCGCCGGCAAGGCCGGGCTCATCGCCATTCGCGGCGCGCGCGAACACAATCTGCGCGGAGTGGACGTGGACATTCCGCGCGGCCAGATGACCGTGATCACCGGCGTGTCCGGCTCGGGCAAGTCCACGCTGGCGTTCGACGTGCTGTTCACCGAGGGGCAGCGGCGGTATCTGGAATCGATCAACGCCTACGCGCGGCAGTTCGTCCAGCCGGCGGCGCGCCCCGACGTGGAAGCCATTTTCGGCATCCCGCCGACGGTGGCGATCGAGCAGCGCACCAGCCGCGGCGGGCGCAAGAGCACGGTGGGCACGCTCACCGAGGCGTATCACTTCATGCGGCTGATCTACGCGCGGTGCGGCACGCAATATTGCCCAGACTGCAATATCCCGATCGAGCCGCAGAGCGCGGACGCGATTGCCGCGCAACTGCTGCGCGACTGGCGCGGGCAGCACATCGGGCTGCTGGCGCCGCTGGTGGTGCAGCGCAAGGGCTATTACACCGATCTGGCGGTGTGGGCGCGCAGCATGGGCCACACCCATCTGCGCGTGGACGGCGCCTTCGTCCCGACCGATCCCTGGCCGCGGCTCGATCGCTTCAAGGAGCACAGCATCGAGCTGCCGGTGGGCGATCTGGTGGTCGGCCCAGACAACGAGGACCGGCTGCGCGACCTGCTGCGCCGCGCGCTGGCGCTGGGCAAGGGCGTGGTGCTGGTGCTCGCCCCGCTCGACGGACTGAAGGAGGCGATGGCCAGCGGCCAGCCCGAGCCGACGATGCGCAGCCTGCTGCTGTCGACCAAGCGCGCCTGTCCGGGGTGTGGGCGGAGCTTTCGCGAGCTCGATCCGCGGCAGTTTTCGTACAACTCGCCCACCGGCTGGTGCCCGACCTGCTTCGGCACAGGTGAATTGCTGCCCGGTTTCGACGCCGAGCAGACTGGCGAAGAGGCCGCGTGGATCGAGCGCGATGCCGAACCTGCCGCAGAGCGCGGCAAATCCGCTCGCGGTCGACCGCCCGGCTCAGCCGCAGCATCCGGCGCGCCGGCCCCGTGCCCGAGTTGCCACGGTGCCCGGCTGAACCGCGACAGCCTCGCGGTGCGCTTCCGCGGGCTGTCGATCGCCCAGCTCGCTGCGCTGGACGTGGACGCCGCCAGCGCCTGGTTCGACGCGCTGCAGCTCAGCCCGCGCGAGGCGGAGATCGCACGCGATGCGATCAGCGAAATCCGCAGCCGCCTGGCGTTCCTGCGTCAGGTGGGACTGGGCTATCTCGGGCTGGACCGCGCCGCGCCCACGCTGTCGGGCGGCGAGGCGCAGCGCATCCGGCTGGCGGCGCAGCTCGGCAGCAATCTGCGCGGGGTGTGCTATGTGCTGGACGAGCCGACCATCGGCCTGCACCCACGCGACAACCGCATCCTGCTCGACGCGCTGGCCACACTCAAGGCCAAGGGCAACACCCTGGTCGTGGTCGAGCACGACGAGGACACCATGCGCCGCGCCGATCACCTCATCGACATCGGCCCCGGCGCCGGGCGGCGCGGCGGGCAGGTGGTGGCCAGCGGGCCGCTGGCGCAGGTTCTGGCGCAGGCCGACACCGCCACCGCCCGCAGTCTGCGTGATCCCATGCCATGGCCGCTGCAGCCGCGGCCGCGCACCACTGCGCAAACCCCGGCGCTGCGCCTGCGCGGCGCGCATCTGCACAATCTGCAGGGCGTCGATGTGCAGTTTCCGCGCGGGCGGCTCAGCGTGGTCACCGGCGTGTCCGGCTCGGGCAAGTCCACGCTGGCGCGCGACGTGCTGCTGCCTGCGCTGCGCCAGCGGCTTGGCGGTGATCTGTCCGCGCTGGTCGGAGCCGCCGATCTCACAGGCTGGGACGGCCTGGAGCGCGTGCTCGAGGTCGATCAGGCGCCCATCGGCAAGACGCCGCGCTCGTGCGCCGCGACCTATCTGGGCATCTGGGACGCGATCCGGCAGTTGTTTGCCGACACGGAAGAGGCCCGCATCCGCGGCTATACCGCCAGCCGGTTCTCCTTCAACACCGGCCCAGGCCGCTGCCCGACCTGCGAAGGGCAGGGCGCAGTGAAGGTGGCGATGAACTTCCTGCCCGACGTGACCGTGCCCTGCACCGATTGCAACGGCCTGCGCTTCAATCCCGAGACCCTGGCCGTGCGCCTGCGCGGGCGCAACGCTGGCGAGGTGCTGCAGATGGAGGTGGACGAGGCGGTCGGCTTCTTTTCCGCGCACCGCAAGATCCACCACGCACTCAAACTGCTTCAGGACGTGGGCCTGGGCTATCTGCAGCTCGGCCAGCCCAGCCCGTTTCTGTCGGGCGGCGAGGCGCAGCGCATCAAGCTGGTGGCCGAGCTCGCCACCGCTGGAACCCGGCCCACGGTGTATGTGCTCGACGAACCCACGGTGGGTTTGCACAAAACCGACACCGAAAAGCTCATCCGCGTGCTGCACCAGCTCACCGACAGCGGTCACACCGTGGTGGTGATCGAACACGACCTCGACATGATGGCCAACGCCGACTGGCTGATCGACCTCGGCCCCGAAGGGGGCAAGGGCGGCGGGCGGCTGGTGTTGCAGGGCCCTGTGGCCGACTTCCTGCGCCCTGGCGCAGCCGGCCACACCGCGCAGGCGCTGCGCGCCGCCTGGGGGCGGCATGCCGCTGTCGCGCAGCAGGCCAGCGCGTGATCACTCTTGTGTCATATACAAGACTTTTTCGCTCTGCTCCTGCCGCGGCATAGAATGCCCGGATCATGACCAAAGGAGACCCCCTCATGGATCAGCACATCCGCATTCCCGCCGGCGAGAAAATCACGGTCAACCCGGACTTTTCGCTCAACGTCCCGGATCACCCCATCATCCCCTATATCGAGGGTGACGGCACTGGTGTGGACATCACCCCGGTGATGATCAAGGTGGTCGATGCGGCGGTGCAAAAAGCCTACGGCGGCAAGCGCAAGATCGCCTGGATGGAAATTTTCGCGGGGGAAAAAGCCACCCGCGTCTACGGCCCGGACGTCTGGCTGCCCGACTCGACCCTGCAGGTGCTCAAGGAGTATGTGGTGTCGATCAAAGGGCCGCTGACCACCCCGGTGGGTGGCGGCATCCGTTCGCTCAACGTGGCGCTGCGGCAGGAACTCGACC
>JBMFIE010000195.1:0-3204 GCA_049976465.1 Thiomonas sp.
TGGGCGACTTGCTGTAGCCGACGATATGTCGCGCCAGCCGGGCGCGCCGCGCCGCCAGGGCGAACGAGCCGCCAAGCAGGCCCACGCCAAGCACCGCCAGGCGCTCGAACTGCACCGGCGCGTCGTCGCTGCCGGCTCCGGTGATGGTGTCCATCGCCTCAACCCGCGGCATAGTGTGCGCGCAGCGCCGCGATGCAGGCAGCGTTCTCAACCTCGGTGCCGATGGAAATGCGCAGCCACTGCGACAGGCCGTAGTTGTCCACCGGCCGGGCGATGATCCCGCGCCGCAGCAGCGCCAGATTGACCCGCGCACCCGCGCCGTCGTCCTCGCCCACCTTGACCAGTATGAAATTGCCCTGCGACGGGAGATAGCGCAACCCCAGCGCATCGAACGCGGCGGCGAGCTGGGCGTGGCCAGCGCGGTTGACCGCATAGGCCTGTTCGATAAACGCCTGATCGTCGAGCGCAGCCAACGCAGCCGCCTGGGCGATCGAACTGGTGTTGAACGCCGAGCGCACGCGGTTGAGCAGGTCGGTCAGCGGCGGCTGCGACACACCGTAACCGATGCGCAGACCCGCAAGACCGTACGCCTTGGAGAAGGTGCGCGAGACGATCAGATTGGGAAACTCGCGCACCCACTGCATGCTGTCGTAACGCAACGGCGTCTCGATGTATTCGGCGTAGGCTTCGTCGAGCACCACTGCGATGTGCGGGGGCACTTGCCGCAGGAAATCCAGCAGCGCATCGGCCTGTAGGAAGGTGCCGGTGGGGTTGTTCGGGTTGGCGACATAGATCAGCCGAGTCTGCGGCGTGATCGCGCCGAGCATGGCTGGCAGATCATGGCCGAAGTCGCGGTCGGGCACGATCTGGTGTGTCGCGCCCACCCCCTGCACCGCCTGGGTGTAGACGATGAAGCTGTAGCGCGAGTACATCCCGGCGTCGTGATCGGTCAGCAGCGCGCGGGCCGCCATTTCCAGCAGGTCGCTCGAGCCATGACCGAGGGTGATCCACTCGGCCGGCACGCCGCAGTGCCGCGCCAGCGCCTGCTTGAGGGCATAGCCATCGTTGTCTGGGTAGCGGGTGCTGTCGCCCAGCGCCGCGACGATGGCCTCGCGCGCCCTGGGCGACATGCCCAGCGGGTTCTCGTTCGAGGCCAGCTTGACGATGCGCTCAGGCTGCAGTCCGAACTGGCGCGCGACCTCGGCGATCGGCTTGCCGCCGACATAGGGCGAGATCGATTGCACATAATCGGTTCCCCAGCGGACGGAGCCACTGCCTGGGCGTTGTGCGGAGTCGGTATTCAGGAAGGCGTTCATGCGGGGAGGGTCAGGTCGCAACGCGGGCTCAACGGTCGCGCGGTGTTTTGTCGATGGGGTAGGAACCCAGGCACTTGTACATCGCGCAGACCGACTGCAGCTCACGCAGCGCAGCGGCCACCTGCGGGTCGTCCTGGTGTCCTTCGATGTCGATATAGAAAGCGTATTCCCATTCGCCCGATTTTGCCGGCCGCGACTCGAACCGGGTCATGCTCACCCCGTGTTCGGCCAGCGGTTTGAGCAGGCGGTAGACCGCACCGGCCCGGTTGGGCACGGACAGGATCAGGCTGGTGCGGTCGGCGCCGGTGGGCTCGGGCTGCACCGCGCCGAGCACGACAAACCGCGTGGTGTTTTGCGCCTCGTCCTGAATCGCCCGCGCCACGATGTGCAGACCATAGAGCGCAGCAGCAGATTCTGCGGCAATGCCGGCCACCTGCGCATCCTCGGCAGCCAGCCGTGCGCCCTCGGCATTGCTGGCCACCGGACGCTGCTCGACCCCGGGCAGATGCGTGCGCAGCCAGCCGGCACACTGCGCCAGCGCCTGCGGGTGCGCAGCCACGGTGCGAATGCCCTGCAGATCGGGGGTCTGCCGCATCAGGAAGTGCCGCACCGGCAGGCTGACCTCGCCGCACAGGTGCACCGGGTGCGCCAGCAGCAGGTCCATACTGCGGGCCACGGCGCCTTCGGTGCTGTTTTCCACCGGCACGATGGCAAACTCGCTTTCGCCGCTGAGATAGCTGCGGAACACGTCGTCGATGCTGGCGCAGGCGAAGCCCTCGGCGCTGCTGCCGAAAAAGCGTTGCGCGGCCTGTTCGCTGAACGTCCCGGCCGGGCCGAGATAGGCCACACGCTGCGGCGCTTCCAGCGCGCGGCAGGCCGACATGATCTCGCGCCAGATGGCGCTGATGCCGGCGTTGCGCAGCGGCCCGGTGTTGTGCGCATGCAGCCTGTCGATGACCTGACGCTCGCGTTCCGGGCGAAACACCGGCATGTTCAGCCGCTGCTTGATGTGCCCGATCTGCTGCGCAGCCTGGGCGCGCTGGTTGAGTAGCGCCAGAATCTGGCGATCGAGCGCGTCGATCTGGTCACGCCAGGGGTTCAGGTCGTCGGCAGAGGGCTCGTGCATTGCAGTTCAGCCGTGGCGCTTTTCAAAATCCTGCAGGTAGTCCACCAGAGCCTGCACACCAGCCAGGGGCATGGCGTTGTAGATCGACGCCCGCATGCCGCCGACCGATTTGTGTCCCTTGAGCTGCAGCAGCCCCGCCTGCTCTGCCCCTTGCAGGAATACAGTGTTCAGCGCGGGCTCGCGCAGGTGAAACGGCACGTTCATGCGTGAGCGGCAGTCTCGCGCCACCCGGGTTTCGTAGAGCTGGGAGGCATCGAGCGCGTCGTACAGCAGCTTTGCCTTGGCGATGTTGCGCGCCTCGACCGCGTCCAGACCAGTCAACCCGTCGAAGCGCTGGCGCTTGATCCACTGCAGCACCAAGCCGGCAATATAGATCGCGTAGGTCGGCGGGGTGTTGAACATCGAGCGGTTGGCCGCGACCAGCGCGTAATCGAATGCGCTGGGGCAGTGCGGCAGGGCATGGCCGAGCAGGTCACGGCGCACGATCACCAGAGTCAAGCCCGCGGGGCCGATGTTCTTCTGCGCGCCGGCATAGATACAGGCATAGCGCGACACATCGATGCGGCGCGACAGGATGTGCGAGGACATATCGGCCACCAGCGGTACGCCGCGGCTGTCGGGCACGAAATGGAACTCGACACCATCGATGGTCTCGTTGGTGCAGACGTGCAGGTACTGCGCGTCCGGGCGAATGCTCCACGCGGTATTGTCTGGAATGCTGCCGTAGCCCTGTTCGTCATGCGCGCTGGCGCTCACGTGCAC
>JBMFIE010000196.1:0-3190 GCA_049976465.1 Thiomonas sp.
ACGCCGCCACCGGCACGCTCAACCTGCGCGCCGAGTTCGGCAACAAGACGCTGGCCCTCTACCCCAACCAGTTCGTCAATGTGCGGCTGCTGGTGCGCACCATCCCCGATGCCGTGGTGGTGCCGACCACCGCGGTCGCCGTCGGCGCCCCCGGCACCTATGTCTATGTGATCGGCGCGGACGACAAGGTCAAAATGCGCGTGGTCAAGACCGGCGTGGCGTTCGACAACCTCACGCAGATCGTCAGCGGCCTGCAACCCGGCGAGCGCGTGGTCACCGACGGGCTGGACCGCCTGCGGGATGGCCGCACGGTCAAGGTGGTGCAGGCTGCCGGCAGCGGTGGCAGCGGCACCGCGCGCCCATCAGCGCACAAACCCGCAGCCAGCGGAGCGCGCTGACCATGAGCGCGACGCAGGACGGTCAATCCACCCCACCCCCACCCGCCCCGCCCGCGGGGATGGCGCATGAAAAACTTGCTCCTCCCCCACCCCGTGGGGGAGGTCGGGAGGGGGAAGCAGCTGCGGACAGCACAGCCGATCCCACCCCTCCCCAGCCCTCCCCGCCTGCGGGGAGGGAGCAGGACGGTGGACCAGGCCGGGAGGAAGCTCCCCTCGAAGACCGCCCCAGCCCTTCGCGGCTGTTCATCCTGCGGCCGATTGCCACCACGCTGCTGATGATCGCGGTGCTGGTGGCCGGGTTCGTCGGCTACCGGCTGCTGCCGCAGGCCGCGCTGCCGGAGGTGGACTACCCCACCATCCAGGTCACCACCCTCTACCCCGGCGCCAGCCCGGATGTGATGACCTCCTCGGTCACCGGGCCGCTGGAGCAGCAGTTCGGGCAGATGCCGGGGCTGGCGCAGATGTGGTCGGTGAGCTCGGGCGGCGCCTCGGTCATCACCCTGCGTTTCGATCTGTCGCTGTCGCTCAGTGTGGCCGAGCAGGAGGTGCAGGCGGCGATCAATGCGGCGAGCAATCTGCTGCCGTCCGACCTGCCGCAGCCGCCGATCTACGCCAAGGTCAACCCGGCCGACGCGCCGGTCATCACCTTGGGGCTGACGTCGGACACCCTGCCGCTGACCACGCTGTACGACCTGGCCGACACGCGGCTGAGCCAGAAGCTCTCGCAAGTGTCGGGCGTGGGGCTGGTGACGCTGTCGGGCGGACACAAGCCCGCGATTCGCGTGACGGTCAACGGCCCGGCGCTGGCCGCACTCGGCCTGAGCATGGACAGCATCCGCACCGCGATCGCCGGGGCCAATGTCAACAGTCCCAAGGGCAGCATCAGCGGCAGCCAGCAGGCGTTCAGCATCGACGCCAACGACCAGCTGCAGTCGCCGCAGCAGTACCGCGACATGATCATCGCTTACTCAAACGGCGCGCCGGTGCGGCTGGGCGATGTGGCGACGATCGCCACCGGCGCGGAAAACGCCTGGCAGGCGGCGATGGTCAACGGCAAGCCGGGCATCGTGATCAACGTGCAGCGCCAGCCGGGTGCGAACGTGATCGCCGTGGTCGATGCGATTCACAAGTTGCTGCCCAGCCTGCAGGCGCAGTTGCCCGCAGCGGCGCAGCTCACCGTGCTGTCCGACCGCACCGTGACCATCCGCGCGGCGATTGCCGATGTGCAGTTCGAACTGCTGCTGGCCGTGCTGCTCGTGGTGCTGGTGATCTTTGTCTTCTTGCGCAGCGCGCGCGCGACCTTCATTCCGGCCACCGCGGTGCCGCTGGCGCTGGTGGGCACCTTCGGCGCGATGTATCTGTTCGGTTTTTCGATCAACACCCTCACGCTGATGGCGCTGACCATCGCCACCGGCTTTGTGGTGGACGACGCCATCGTGATGATCGAAAACATCTCGCGCTACATCGAGGCCGGTGAGCCGCCGCTCAAGGCCGCGCTCAAGGGCGCGGGGCAGATCGGCTTCACCATCATCTCGCTCACCTTCTCGCTGATCGCGGTGCTCATTCCGCTGCTGTTCATGGGCGATGTGGTGGGGCGGCTGTTCCGCGAGTTCGCCATCACCCTGGCGGTGGCCATCGTCATCTCGGCAGCGGTGTCGCTGACCTTCACGCCCATGCTCTCGGCGCGGCTGCTGCGGCACACGCCCGAAGACCGGCAGGGGCGGCTGTTCCGCGCCACCGGGCAGGCGTTCGATCGGCTGTCGGCCGCCTACACCCGCGCGCTGCGCTGGGTGCTGCGGCACCAGCCGCTGGTGCTGCTGCTGGCCGTGGGCACGCTGGTGCTGACCGTGCTGCTGTATGTGCTCATCCCCAAGGGCTTCTTCCCGGTGCAGGACACCGGCATGATCCAGGCCACCACAGTCGCGCCGCAGGATGTGTCGTTCCAGTCGATGGCCGCGCGCCAGCAGGCGCTGGTGGATGCGCTGCTCCAGGACCCGGCGGTGGCCTCGGTGTCGTCGGTCATCGGCATCGACGGGGTCAACACCACCATGAACACCGGCCGGCTGCTGATCAACCTCAAGCCGCTGGCCGAGCGCCCGCGGGTGCAGGCCGTGATCGACCGGCTCGACGCCCGCGCCGCGCAGGTAGAGGGCATTGCCGCCTACCTGCAGCCGGTGCAGGATCTGACCATCAACGACATCGCCAGCCGCTATCCCTACCAGTTCAGCCTGTCGGCGACCAGCGCCGCCGAACTCTCCCGCGCCAACCATGCGCTGATGGAACGCCTGAAGGCGCTGCCGCAGCTCTCGGGCGTGACCAGCGATCTGCAGGATCAGGGATTGCAGGCGTATGTGGACGTCGATCGCAGCGCGGCGGCGCGGCTGGGCATCACCATGAGCGCGATCGACAGCGCGCTGTACAACGCCTTCGGCCAGCGGCTGGTGTCGACCATCTTCACCCAATCGGCGCAGTACCGGGTGGTGCTCGGGCTGGAGGGCGCGCACGGTGCGGCGGCAACTCCACCCCAACCCGTCCCGCCCGCGGGGAGGGAGCAAGACGTGGGCGGGGTGCTGCGGGCGTTCAATGACATCTACCTCACGAGCAACGGCCAGGCGGTGCCGCTTTCCAGCATCGCCACCATCGCGCAGCGCGCCACGCCTTTGGCGATCGACCATCTCGGCCAGTTTCCGGCGGCGCTGATCTCCTTTCAGCTCGCGCCCGGCGTGTCGCTGGGCGAAGCAGTGAGCGCCATCGAGCAGGCGGCGCGGCAGGCTGCCCTGCCTGCCTCGGAT
>JBMFIE010000197.1:0-3177 GCA_049976465.1 Thiomonas sp.
GCCCCGGGCCTGCGCCTTGCATCCATCCCCGCCTGGGGGCAACGCGGGTGCACCAATAGCGTGAACAGGCCCTAATCCTCTGAAGATATAACGCGAGCTCATACAAGACAAACGGATATTTGCAATAAGTTGAATCGAGCGAATCGATTGATTTCAGTGGGCCACCGAACGCGAGAACAGATGGATCACCAGCACGCCCGCAAGGATCAGCCCCAGGCCGCGTGAGCAGGCAAAAAAGACGCGCGTGGGTCGCGGGTCCTACAGCGTGCCGTGCTGGATCAGCTCGATTTTGTAGCCGTCGGGGTCCTGGACGAAGGCGATGATGGTGCTGCCGCCAGCCACCGGCCCGGCCTCACGCGTGACCGTGCCGCCGGCGGCCTTGATGCGGGCGCAGGCGGCGGCTGCGTCGTCCACGCCCAGCGCGATATGGCCAAAGGCGGTGCCCAGGTCGTAGTGATCCACGCCGTAGTTGTAGGTCAGCTCCAGCTCGGCCTGCGCCGGATTGGGCTCGAAGCCGAGGAAGGCCAGGGTGTATTTCTGTTCGGGGCGGTCGGTGGTGCGCAGCAGCTTCATGCCGATGACCCGGGTGTAGAAATCGATCGAGCGCTGCAAATCACCGACGCGCAGCATGGTATGGAGAAATCGCATGGGGTATTTCCTCTGATGGGCCGCCGCGCTGGACGGCAAGTGAGGCAGCAGGTGCGATCGCTGCCGGCAGCGCATTTGTAACACCGCAGGGGGATCTCTGTCGGGTTGCCATCAATCCCAAGGCGGGAGGATGCTTTGTCTGAGGTCTCGACGCGCCTGGAGATAGTCGGGGTAGAGGCTGGCCACATGCGCCCAGAAGCGAGGGCTGTGGTTCATTTCGCGCAGGTGGGCCACTTCGTGCGCCACCACATAGTCCACCAGCTGCGGACTGAAGTGCAACAGTCGCCAATGCAGGCGGATGCTGCCGTCGCTCTTGGCGCTGCCCCAGCGGGTGGACGCTGCGCTGAGCTTGACCGCGGTGACGCGCACACCAAGCCGTGCGGCGAAATGCGCCACGCGGGCATGGAACAGCGTCAGCGCCTGCCGCTGCATCCAGGCGGCCACGCTGTCGCGGATCTGCTGGGGCTGGCTGCCCGGCGGCAGCGGAAGGTGCAATTCGGCCAAGGACTCATCCCAGCGCAGTTGGGCGGCGCCGCGCAGCCGCAGGGTGAGCTGCCGACCCAGGTAGGGCAATCGGCCGCCGTCGGCCCAGTCGATGCGCGCAGCCCGCAGGGTCTGCAGCCGCTGTTCGCGCTGGTGCAGCTTGCGTTGCACCCAGGGGGCATGCTTCTGCAGGAATTGCGCGATCGCGGCGGCGCTGGCCAGCCGGGGTGCGAGCAGACTCACGCCGCGGTCGTCGATGCGCAGCGCCAGGGTGCGGCGTGCGGCGCGCTGCAGCGTCCAGTCGAAGCGGTGGATGCCGTCGTCGTAGTGCTGCAACGCGGGCGTCTGCGTCTGCCGTGGTGGGACGTGCGCTGGCGCGGGTGTTGGGGCAGGCGCTTGCCAGTCGAACAGACCCAGCTGCACGGTGTGCGGCTGGGGGTTGGCAGCGCAGCGCTCAGGCAGACGCATGGGTGTAGGCCTCGGGGTCGAGGCGGCGCATCTCGGCTTCGATCCATTGCTCGACCTCGGCCATCATTTCCGCCGGTTTGCGCCCAAGCGGCGAAATCGGCTTGCCGATCGACACATCGATCACCCCTGGTGTCTTGATGAACGCCTGGCGCGGCCAGCAGCGCGCCGAGGTCACGGCAATCGGCACGACCGGGACGCCGGTGGCGATCGCCAGCCGCGTGCCGCCGGTCTTGTACACGCCTTGCTGGCCGCGTGCAGTACGAGTGCCCTCGGGGAACATGATGATCCAGTTGCCTTGCTGCAGGATCTGGCGGCCTTGACGCTCCACGCGCTGGAAGGCTTCTGCGCGCTTGCTGCGGTCGATGTGCACCATGTCCAGCCGGCCCAGCGCCCAGCCGAAAAAGGGCACATACAGCAGTTCGCGCTTGAACACATACGACAGCGGCCGCGGCATGATCAGCGGCAGCGCCAGGGTTTCCCATGCCGACTGGTGCTTGGACAGCAGAATGGCCGGGCCGTCCGGCAGATGCTCCAGACCGCTGACGCGGCTGCGGATGCCGCAGATGACGCGCGCGCCCCACACACTCAGACGCGCCCAGCCCAGGGCGAGGCGGTACAGCGGCGTGCCCCGGATGAAGATCGATGCCACCAGCACCACCACCGCATAGGGCACCACGGTGACGATCAGCCAGACCATGTACAGCAGCGAGCGGACGACGCGCATGGTCAGAAGCGTCAGGCTTTGTCGGCAGTCGCCCTGGGCTGTTGCAGCAGCCAGGTGGCAAACGCGGCCAGATCGTCATGCACCCGCGTGCCGACCGGGAGGTTGCCCAGGTCGGCAATGCGCTCGCCCTTGCCGGTGCGCACCAGATGCAGATCGCAGCCCAGCGGCTGTGCGGCTTGAAGGTCGCGGACACTGTCGCCCACGGCGGGCACGCCTTGCAGCGTCTCGAGTTCGTAGCGCTTGGCGATGTCCTGGAACAGGCCGGGCTTGGGCTTGCGGCAGCTGCAGTGATCTTCCGGCGCATGCGGGCAGAAAAAAATGGCGTCGATGCGCCCGCCCACTGCGGCCAGTTCACGCAGCATCTTGCGGTGGATGGCATTGAGCGTGGACATGTCGAACAGTCCCCGGCCGATGCCCGACTGGTTGCTCGCCACCACCACATGCCAGCCGTCGTGGTTCAGCCGGGCGATGGCTTCCAGGCTGCCGGGAATCGGCACCCATTCGTCGGGCGACTTGATGAAGTCGTCGCTGTCGTGATTGATGACGCCGTCGCGGTCGAGGATGAGCAGTTTCATGCCGGCATTGTCCCGCAGCTTCAGGCGGCCAGGCGTGAGAGGTCGGCCACCTGATTCATCGCCGCCTGCAGCCGCGCCAGCAGCGCCAGACGGTTGGCGCGCAACGCGGGATCGTCGGCGTTGACCATCACGCTGTCGAAAAACGCATCCACCGGCGCCTTGAGCGCCGCCAGCGCCTTGAGCGCGGCGGTGTAGTCGCCCCGGGCATAGGCCGCGTCGGCCTGCGGCGCGATGGTCTGCAGCGCCTGCGCCAGCGCCTGCTCGGCGGGCTCCACCAGG
>JBMFIE010000198.1:0-3170 GCA_049976465.1 Thiomonas sp.
ACGGCGCGGCCTGCGCCTCGCATTGCATCCGCCCAGACCCCCGGCGCGGGTGCACCAATAGCGTGAACAGGCCCTAGAATGCACCGACCAAAGCAAAACCCATGCCGATGAAACCACTGGCCCGACTTTTGCCGATGACCGCCCTGTGCGTGCTCGCCCTGGTGCCGCCTGCCTGGGCTGCGCAGGCCGATCGCAATCAGCCGATCCACATCGAGGCCGATGCCATGCGCTACGACGATGTGCGCCAGACCAGTGTGTTCACCGGCAACGTGGTGGTCACCAAGGGCACGCTGGTGCTGCGGGCAGGGGCGGTGACCGTGCGTCAGGCGCCAGACGGCTATCAATACGCCACTGCAACGGCCGCGCCGGGGCAGCTGGCGACATTCCGGCAGCAGCTCGACAGCGCGCCGGGACAGCCGACGCAGACGCTGGAGGGTGCGGCGCAGCGTATCGAATACGACGGCAAGACCGATGTGATCACCCTGCGCGGGCAGGCCGAACTCAGCCGGCTGATCGACGGCAAGCTGGTCGATCGCAGCCAAGGCAGTGTGATCGCCTACAACCAGATCACCGATGTGTTCACGGTCGAAGGCGGCGCAGCCGGTGCCAGCGCGACCAATCCCAGCGGACGGGTGCGCATGATGCTCAGCCCGCAGCCCGTGCCCGCTGCCGCAGCGTCGGCGCCAGGCGCGCCACCGGCGCTCAAGGTCTCCCCCCGACTGGGAGCCACGCCGTGAGCGCACAGCCCGAGGCCACGCGGCAGACCGTGGTGCGCGGCGGGCTGGAACCGGTGGCAGCGCAGGGCGGTGCGGGAGAGGGCGCGTCTGCCTCCGCGGCCTGCCCGCAACTCGATGTACAACACCTGCAAAAGCGCTACGGCGGCCGTCAAGTGGTGCGCGACGTGAGCTTTGCCGTGCGTTGCGGCGAGGTGGTCGGTCTGCTCGGGCCGAACGGCGCGGGCAAGACCACGTCGTTCTACATGATCGTTGGCCTGGTGCGGCCTGACGCCGGGCGCATCCACATCGACGGCCAGGACGTCACCGACCTGCCCATGCACCGCCGCGCGCGCATGGGGCTGTCGTACCTGCCGCAGGAGGCGTCGATCTTCCGCCGCATGACCGTGGCCGAGAACGTGCGCGCCGTGCTCGAGCTGCAGCGCGACGCACAGGGGCGGCGGCTGTCCAGGGACGAGATTCGCGCGCGCGAGGAGCATCTGCTGCGCGAGCTGCATGTCGAGCACCTGCGAGACACGCCGGCGCCCGCGCTGTCCGGCGGGGAGCGGCGGCGGGTGGAAATCGCCCGTGCGCTCGCCACCCAGCCGCGCTTCATCCTGCTCGACGAGCCGTTTGCCGGCATCGACCCGATTGCGGTGATCGAAATTCAGCGCATCGTCCAGTTCCTTAAGGAGCAGGGCATCGGTGTGCTGATCACCGACCACAATGTGCGCGAAACCCTGGGCATCTGCGACTCGGCCTGCATCATCAGCGAAGGCCAGGTGCTGGCGCGGGGCGATCCGCAATCCATCATCGACAATCCTGCGGTGCGCAAGGTCTATCTCGGTGAAAACTTCCGCATGTAGTTCGCGATGAAGCCCGCGCTGAATCTGCGCCTGTCCCAGCATCTGGCGCTCACCCCGCAGCTGCAGCAATCGATCCGTCTGCTGCAGCTCTCCAGCCTCGAACTCACGCAGGAAATCGAGGGTCTGCTCGAATCCAACCCCTTTCTCGAGGTCGACGAGGCCGAGGATGCAGCGCCCGCGGCCGAACTCGCCCCCCCGCCGCCCGAACCGCCTACCGCCGCCGACCCGCTCGATGCCGCAGGAGAGCCGACCGCCGAACTACAGCTCGACGCCCAGGACTGGATCGCCAGTGGCGCCGAGGCCGACCTCGATGCCGACGCCGATGCCGACTCCTGGGCCGGCGTCGGGGCGTCCGCCGCGGGCGACGAGGACGATGACTTCAGCGCGTTGGATCGCGCCGCCGGGCAAACCGACCTGCGCGCGCACCTGCGCAGCCAGCTCGCCGGACTGGCGCTCAGCCCCATCGACCGCGCGGCCGCCGAGGCCATCATCGACTCGCTCGACGACGACGGCTTTCTGCTCGAAACCCCCTCTGAACTGGCGCTGGCGCTGGCGCCCGATGCCACGCACGAGCAACATGACGAATTGGTCGAAGTGCTGGGCACCGCGCTGCGCTTGATCCAGAGCTTCGACCCGGCCGGCGTGGCGGCGCGCGACCTGCCGCAGTGCCTATGCCTGCAGCTGCAGCGCCAGCCCGCCTGTGCGGTGCGCGACACCGCGCTGCAGATCTGTCGCGGCGGCCACCTCGATCTGCTGGCGCGGCGCGACTGGCGCAGGCTCGAACGCCTGCTCGGTGTCGATGAGGCCGTGCTGCGGCTTGCGCAGCAACGCATCGCCCAGCTCGATCCACGCCCGGGCGGCGCCTTTCGTAGCGACGCCGCGCAGGCGGTGACGCCCGATGTCATCGCGCGCAAACTGGCGCAGGGCTGGACGGCGCAGCTCAACCCCGAGGTGCTGCCACGGCTTCGGGTCAACCAGATCTACGCCGACGCGCTGCGCCGCGCGCGCGACGGCGGCACTGCGATGCACGGCCAGCTGCAGGAGGCGCGCTGGTTCGTCAAGAACGTGCAGCAGCGGTTTGACACCATCGAGCGCGTGGCGCAGGCCATCGTCGCGCGGCAGCAGCGATTTTTCGACTACGGCCCGGTGGCCATGCGACCGATGGTGCTGCGCGAGATTGCCGACGAACTCGGCCTGCACGAATCCACCATCTCGCGCGTGACCACGCAGAAATTCATGCTCACGCCGTTCGGCACGGTCGAGCTGAAATACTTTTTCGGCTCCGGGCTGAGCACCGAGACCGGTGGCAACACCTCGTCGACCGCGGTGCGCGAACTCATCCGTCGCCTGATCGCCGAGGAGGACAGCGCCCGACCACTGTCCGACAGCGAGCTCGCCGAGCGTCTGACGCGCCAGGGCGTGCAGGTGGCGCGGCGCACCGTGGCGAAATACCGCGAGGCGCTGCGCATCGCCCCGGCCAATCTGCGCAAAAGCGGTTGAGCCGCGCTGCAGCGGCAGGGGCTCACCCTGCGCTAAGTCTGCTTTTCCAGAATGCCCTGGTCGCGCAACACGCGACTACACAACAACACCA
>JBMFIE010000199.1:0-3167 GCA_049976465.1 Thiomonas sp.
CGGGCAGTTCCTGCGCAAGCGCTGCCAGCCCGGGCGGTCGTTCGCGGCTGTCGGCCACGCGCACGCGCGCGCCCTGCGCGGCGCACCAGCGCGCCATCGCCAGGCCGGATTCGCCCAGACCGAGCACCAGAACGGACAGATCGCGCAGCTTCATCGCAGCTTCAGGCTGGCCAGCCCGACCAGGCAGAGCATCATGGTGACGATCCAGAACCGCACCACCACCTGCGATTCCTTCACGCCGAGCTGCTCGAAGTGATGGTGCAGCGGCGCCATTTTGAAAATCCGCCGCCCGACCCCGTATTTCTTTTTGGTGTACTTGAAATAGCTCACCTGGATCATCACCGACACGGTTTCGGCAACGAACACCCCGCCCATGATCGCGAGCACGATTTCCTGCCGCACGATCACCGCAATGGTGCCCAGTGCGCCGCCCAGCGCCAGCGCGCCCACGTCGCCCATGAACACCTGCGCCGGGTAGGCGTTGAACCACAGAAACGCCAGCCCCGCGCCGACCATCGCGCCAACGAAGATCAACAGTTCCCCGGCGCCGGGGATGAAAGGAAACAGCAGATACTTGGAATACACCGCGTTGCCGGTGACGTAGGCGAACACACCGAGCGCGCTGCCGACCATCACCACCGGCATGATGGCCAGACCGTCGGCGCCGTCGGTGAGGTTGACCGCGTTGCTGCTGCCCACGATCACCAGATAGCTCAGCACGATGAAACCAGTCACCCCCAGCGGATAGCTCACCGACTTGAAAAACGGCACGATCAGGTCGGACGCGGGTGGCAGCGGCATGGTCATGCCGCTGCGCAGCCATTCGATGAACAGATGCCACACCGCCGCATTGCTCTTGCCCGACACCGCAAACGCCAGATAGAACGCCGCCGCCACGCCGATCAGCGTCTGCCAGAAATACTTGTCGCGCGAGCGCATGCCGTTGGGGTCGCGGTAGACCACCTTGCGATAGTCGTCTGCCCAGCCGATGGCACCAAAGCCCAGTGTGACCAGCAGCACCAGCCAGACGAAGCGGTTGGACAGATCCATCCACAGCAGCGTGGACACGGCGATGGCCAGCAGGATGAGCACTCCGCCCATGGTCGGCGTGCCGGTCTTGATCAGATGGGTCTGCGGCCCGTCCTGACGCACCGCCTGCCCGACCTTCATTGCGGTGAGTTTGCGGATCACCGCGGGGCCGGCGAGCAGGCCGATGATCAGCGCAGTGAGCGTGCTCATCACCGCGCGGAAGGTGATGTAGTTGAACACCCGGAAAAAGCCGAGTTCGGGTGACTGCGCCATCAGCCACATCGCCAGGCTATGCAGCATGGGGCGCCTCCTGGGTGGATGCGTCATGGCCGCCCGTGGCCAGCGCGGCAATGGTCTGCACCGCCCGCTCCATGCGCATGAAGCGCGAGCCCTTGATCAGCACGGTATCGAAACCGCGCAGCCTGTCCGCCTGCAGCGGCAGCGCGCTCGGGTCGGCAGCGTGCAGCACATCCGCCAGACCCGCTGCGCGCGCGGCTGCTGCCGTCTGCGTGGTCGCTTCGCCGCAGGCCCACAACGCGGCGACTCCGCGCTGCGCCGCGTACGCGCCGACCTCGGCATGGAAGGCCGGGCCATGGTCGCCGACCTCGCCCATGTCGCCGAGCAGCAGCAGGCTGCGGCCCGGCAATTCGGCAAGCACGTCGATCGCGGCGCGTACCGAATCCGGGTTGGCGTTGTAGCTGTCGTCGATCAGCAGCAGAGCGTGTCCCGCTGCAAGCTGCAGGCGATGCGGCACCAGCCGTCCGGCGACCGGGCTGAACGCTTCGAGGCCGCGGCAGACCGCGTCGAGCGGCGCGCCTGCGGCCAGCGCCGCGGCGGTTGCCGCCAGCGCATTGCGCGCGTTGTGCCGCCCGAGCAACCGCAGGCCGATTTCGGCATGACCGGCCGGGGTGTGCAGCTGCAGCCGCAGCTGACCCTGGCGGTAGAACGCCACACCGCTGACCTCGGCATCCACACGCAAAGCATCGGATGTGCGCAACGCAAACCGCAGGCAGCGGCGGCGGCCTGCCAGTTCGGCCCAGATCGGGCTGTGCGCGTCGTCCGCGGGAAACACCGCGACACCCTGCGGCGGCAGCGCGGCGAGCACCGCGCCGTTTTCGCGCGCCACCGCCTCGACGCCGTGCAGGAACTCCTGATGCTCGCGCTGCGCGTTGTTCACCAGCGCGACGGTGGGCTCGGCAAGACTCGCCAGCCAGGCGATCTCGCCGGGATGGTTCATGCCGAGTTCGACCACCGCGGCCTGATGCTGCGGCCGCAGCCGCAGCAGGGTCAGCGGCAGGCCGACGTCGTTGTTGAAGTTGCCCTGCGTGGCCAGCCGTGCGTCCTCGCCGTGCCATGCGGCCAGGATGGCGGCGAGCATCTGCGTCACCGTGGTCTTGCCGTTGGAGCCGGTCACTGCGATCAGCGGCAGGGTTTGCTGCCGCCGCCAGCCGCGCGCCAGCAGGCCGAGCGCGCGGCGGGAATCGGGCACTTCGATGCCGGCAAGCCCGCTGGCCGCCACGCCGCGCTCGCCGAGCAGCGCCGCTGCGCCCGCCGCAGCGGCCTGCGGCAAAAAGTCGTGCGCATCGAAGCGTTCGCCGCGCAGCGCGACGAACAGCGCGCCCGGGGTGAGCTTGCGGCTGTCGGTCTGCACGCTGTGGATCGGGGTGTTCGGGTCGCCATGGAGCCGCGCCGTATTGCCGATCCAGCCCTGCGCCTCGCGCAGAGTGAACAGCCCGGCGCCGCGCGCCGCCAGCGCCATGCGGGCGTGAAATGCGTCGCTGAACGCCAGCCTGCGCCCGGCGATCTCCTGCGTGGCCTCGTGGCCTTTGCCGGCGATCAGCACCACGTCGTGCGCCGCGGCGTGCGCCAGCGTCTGCGCAATGGCCAGCGCGCGATCTTCGATCAGCAACGCCTGCGCCGGTTGTTGCAGCCCGGCGAGCAGGTCCTGCAGGATCGCGCCCGGCGCTTCGCTGCGCGGGTTGTCGCTGGTCAGCACCAAGCGGTCGGCGCGGGATTCGACCGCCTGCGCCATCAGCGGGCGCTTGCGCGCGTCGCGGTCGCCGCCGGCGCCGAAAATGCACCATAGCTTGCCTTTGCGCGCTGCGGCCACCGGGCGCAGCGCCGCGAGCGCCTTGTCC
>JBMFIE010000200.1:0-3144 GCA_049976465.1 Thiomonas sp.
GGGCGACTCGGTCGGCGCGCGCATCATGGTTGCCGCCAGCGGCGTGCCCGCGGGCTGGGGCGAGCCCCTGTATGACAAGCTCGACGCCGACATCGCCCACGCCTTGATGGGCCTTAACGCCGTCAAGGGCGTGGAGATCGGCGCGGGCTTCGCCAGCGTGGCGCAAAAAGGCACGCAGCACGGCGATGAACTCACCCCGCAGGGCTTTGCCAGCAACAACGCCGGCGGCGTGCTCGGTGGCATCAGCACCGGGCAGGACATCGTGGCTTCGATTGCCATCAAACCCACGTCGAGCATCCGCCTGCCGCGGCAATCGGTCGACCTGCAGGGCGCCCCCACCACGGTGGAAACCCATGGTCGCCACGATCCCTGCGTGGGCATCCGCGCCGCGCCGATCGCCGAGGCCCTGGTGGCCATCGTGCTGATCGACCACGCGCTGCGCCACCGCGCGCAGTGCGGCGATGTGCAACTGGACCAACCCCCGATCCCGGCCAGCCGCTGAACTTGGTCCCGCCGACAGGAATCGAACCTGTATTTGCCGCTTAGGAGGCAGCCGTTCTATCCATTGAACTACGGCGAGAAACCACAATGGTAAGCCACCCCCATACGGCGGGTGGGCAGCGCCGCTGCGATCACCCCGTACCGCAAAGAGCAGACCGCACCGCACCATGACCGGCTTTGCCACGCAGACACTGACCATTAGCGCGCTGGCTCGGGCGGCCGGTGTGCATGTGGAGACCATCCGTTTTTACCAGCGCAAGGGGCTGCTGGCCGTGCCGCCGCGACGCCCGGGCGGGTTTGCGCACTACGGCGCGAGCGATGTGGCGCGGGTGCGGTTCATCAAATCGGCGCAGCGCCTGGGCTTCAGTCTGGAGGAGGTGGCCGAGCTGCTCGCGCTCGATGATGGCATGCATTGCCACGAGGCCAGCGCGCTGGGCGCGCGCAAGCTGGCAGACGTGCGCGCGCGTCTGGCTGACCTGCAGCGCATCGAGTCGGCGCTGTCGGACATGCTGCGCGCCTGCAGCGAGAGCGCGGGGGCGACAGCCTGTCCGTTGATCGCTGCGTTGCACAAGGAGTGAGCGGCACCCGACGGGCAGCCTGTGTGGGCGTTCACCCGCCCTGTTTGCGTCGCTCGGTCAGCCGTGCGGCGATCGCGGCGCGGGTCTGCTCCGCAAGCCAACGCCGGTTGTTCGACTGCAGGGGTTCCAGATAGTGCAGCTCGACCCGCAGGCGGGGCGCAGCGCAGATGCGCCACAAGCTGCCGATCATGGTCTCGTCGCCCACATAGGCCGCGGCGCGGCTGAAGTGACCGGTGCGCTGCTCGGCATAGAACAGCGCCACGGGCTGCACCGCCCTCAGCCGATCGCCCACGCAGGCAGCCTGGAACAAATTGGCATGAAACGGCAGCAGGGTGTGCCCGTGGCTGGTGGTGCCCTCGGGAAACACGCCGACATGGTCGCCCTGCTGCAAGCATTGCGCCATCTGGTGGATGACGCGCACCACGTCCTGCGCGCGCTCGCGCTCGATGAACAGCGTGCCCACGCCGCGCACGAGCGGGCCGATCAGCGGCCAGTGCGCGGCCTGCGCCTTGGAGACGAAGCGCACCGGCTGCACTGCGTTGATTGCGAAAATGTCGATCCAGGAGATGTGGTTGGCCGCCAGCAGCGACGGGGTCTGCAGCGGTGTGCCGTGCACCTGCAGCGCAATGCCGCACAGGCGCAGCAGCTGCGCCGACCAGTCGCGGATGCATTGCTGGCGCTCTTCCACTGACAGGGCAGGAAACTGGCTGCGGATGATGCGCTGGCCGCGCAGGGCGTGCGCGCCGAGCCGCCCCAGCCGCACTGCGAACCGCGCCGGCGCGGTGGCGCGCCGCAGCAGCGGTGCGGCAACGGGGGGCACGGGGGGCAGGTCGATCGCCTCGGACGATGCCTTCGGCCCCGCTTGCTCCGCCGCGACCGGCGAGACTGCGGTTTGCGGGGGTATCTGGCTCATGCGTTGACCGGGGATGGCGCGCTCCACACCACGCGCCCGTCGATCACCGCGTGCCGCACGCGGCCCGGCAATTCCTGCTCGGCCAGCGGCGTCAGGCGGCTCTGGCTGTGCAGTGCGTCGGGGGTGGCGCGCCAGAGCGCCTCGGGGTCGACCAGGATGCACTCGGCGGCCGCGCCGACCGAGAGGGTCGCCGGGGTCAGGCCCGCAGCCTGCGCGGCGCGGTGGCCCACGCAGCCCAGCGCCTGCACCAGCGGCAGGCCGCTGTCGGCGGCGAACCGCAGCGCCACCGGCAGCAGCAGTTCCAGCCCGGTGGCACCGGGGGCGGCGGCAGCAAAGGTTTGCGTTTTGTCGTCGCTGCTCACCGGGGTGTGATCGGAACACAGCGCGTCGATGGTGCCGTCGGCCAGCGCGGCGCGCAGCGCGTCGCGGTCTCGGCTTTGGCGCAGCGGCGGGTCGAGCCGGGCGCGGGCGTCGAAGTAGCCGATGTCCAGATCGGTGAGCATCAGGTTGTTGATCGACACGTCGCAGCTCAGCGGCAGCCCTTCGGCCTTGGCCTGCCGCACCAGCGCAACACCCGCGGCGCTGGACAGCTTGCTCACATGCACCGCGCAGCCGGTGGCGCGCATGAGTTCGAACAGGGTGTGCAGCGCCACCGTCTCGGCGATCACCGGCACCCCGGCCAGACCGAGGCGCTGCGCATACGCGCCGCTGGCGGCGATGCCGCCGCGCGACAGCGCCGCATCCTTGGCGCGCAGCCAGACCTTGTAGCCGAAGGTGCTGGCGTATTGCATGGCGCTGTAGAGCACCTTGGTGTCGGCCACCGGGGTGTCGGCCTGCGAGAAGCCGATGCAGCTGGCGCGGGTGAGCTCGGCCATTTCGCTCAGCCGCTCGCCGGCAAGCCCCTTGGTCAGCGCGCCCAGCGGATAGACCCGCGCACTTTTGATGCGCCGCGCGCGCCAGCGCAGCATTTCGACCAGGCTGGGTTCGTCGAGCACCGGGTCGGTGTCGGGCGAGCAGACTACGCGGGTGACGCCGCCGGCGAGCGCTGCGCGCAACTCGGTTTCCAGCATGCCTTCGTGCTCGTACCCCGGCTCGCCCAGGCGGGCGCAGAGGTCGATCAGGCCGGGCAGGACGATGAGGCCGCTGGCGTCC
>JBMFIE010000201.1:0-3038 GCA_049976465.1 Thiomonas sp.
CCAGTTCAGCGGGGTGTCGTTCGAGCTCAAAAAAATGCTCGCCTCACCGTACAAAGATGACCTCGGCGTGGCCTTGTATGGCGAGGTGAGCTACGACACGGTCGATGCAATCACCGGGGAGAAGGGGCGCGGCTGGGAACTGGAGAGCAAGCTGATATTGCAAAAGCCCTACCTCGACGGCCAGTTGCAATGGCTGACCAATCTGGAACTGGAGGCCGAGACCTGGCGGCCTGACGCGGGCGGCGGCACCGAGGTGGCGATCGCGCCTCGGTTGCGCACCGGGGTCGCGTACCGCTTCGCGCCCAACTGGTTCATCGGGTTGGAAGGCTGGGTCGATATGGAGGTGCTGCGCCCAGCGGACGGTTCGTGGGAGTTCGACCATTGGGACGCGTTTGCTGGCCCGTCGATCCACTACGGCGGCAAGCGCTGGTGGGCCACGTTCACCTGGGCCGAGCAGCTGCGCGGCTCGAACGAGGCCGAGGGCAACCGCGCCGGGCTGCACCTGGCTGACCACGCCAGGCGTGAGCTGCGGCTCAAGGTCGGCTACAACTTTTGAAGGGGGCGGCGATGACCAACTGGCAGGCACACGCACTGCTGCCGCTGGCGGTGCTGGTCGCGGGGCCGACCCATGCGACTGAATACCTCACGGTCGAGCAGGCACAAAAGGCGATCTTCCCCGAGGCCGAGCGCTTCGTCGCCGCACCGCTGCAGCTCACGCCGCAGCAAAAGGCGGCGATCGAGGACAAATCCGGGCTGAAGCAGCGCTGGGACAAGCAGGAGGTCTGGCGCGCAGAAAAAGGCGGCAAGCTGCTCGGCTGGTTCATCGTCGATGACGTGGTGGGCAAGCACGAGTTCATCCACTACGCGGTGGGCCTGCTGCCCGAGGGCAAGGTGCGCGGGGTCGAGGTGCTGATTTTTCGCGAAACCTACGGCGATGAAATCCGCCGCGCCGACTGGCGCAAGACGCTAGTGGGTAAGACCCTGGCCGATCCGTTCAAGCTCGACAAAGACGTGCCCAACATCAGCGGCGCGACGCTGTCTTGCCGCAATGTGATGAACGGGGTCAAGCGGCTGCTCGTGCTGCAGCAGGTCGCGCTGCAGGAGGGCAAATGAGCGCGGGCGAAACCATCACCGTGCGCCGCATGCAGCCGCTGCTGGGCACCTGGGTGGAAATCCGCGCCACCGGCCGCGCCGGGCGGGTGGAACGCGCGGTGCGCGCGGCGTTCTTGCATCTGGCACGGGTGCAGCAGCGCATGAGCTTTCATGCGCCGGATAGCGTGCTCACCCGCATCAACCTGCACGCGCATCGCCAGCCGCAGCCGGTCGATGCCCTGACCTGGGATGTGCTGCGCAAGGCACTCGCCCTGTCGCGGGCCAGCGCGGGATGCTTCGACATCACGGTCGCAGGCCGGTTGGTGGCGCGTGGCTTGTTGCCGGATCACGGTTTCGCGACACTGGATGCACCGCCGGGCGCGGATGCGGTGGCGCTGCTGCCTGGGCGGCGGGTGGCGCTGCGCCGCCCGGTGCTGCTCACGCTGGACGGCATTGCCAAAGGCTATGCGGTCGATCGCGCCATCGACGCCCTCGCGCGCGCCGGGGTGCAACAGGCGGTGGTCAATGCCGGAGGCGATCTGCGGGTGTTCGGCCCGCAGGCGCTGCCGCTGGGCATCCGCTGCGCAGACGGTGCGATTCGCGATGCCGGGCTGCTGCGCAACGCGGCGGTGGCCAGTTCCGCGATCGGGCTGGGTGCGGCGGCACGCGCGCGCTTTCCCGGCTGTGTGATCCATCCCGCAGGCAAGGAACCCGCGCAGCGTGTGCCGCGAGTCTGGAGCGTGCGCGCGGCGCAGTGCTGGCGTGCCGATGCGCTGACCAAGGTCGCGGCGCTGGCCGCGCCCGCGCAGCGTGAAGCGCTGCTTGCCCGGCTGGGCGGCACCCTCGTGCAGTCCGCACCGCAGGGCGTCGCATGAAAACCTACCCGCGCGGCTTCGGGCCGCTGCTGCATGCCGTGCTGCTGGCGCTGCTTGCCAGCGGGATGCTGCTTGCGCCCGGTGCGCTGCAGATGCGGCTGGAATGGGACATGCCCTGGGTTCTGTCCAGCGGGGCTCGGGTGTGGGTGGCTGCGCTGCATGCGCTGAGCTTTTTCCTCATGCTTGGGCTGGTCGGCGCGCTGTGGGTGGTGCATGTGCGCGCGGGCTGGGTGCGGCGTGAAAACCTGATCAGCGGGGCGTTGCTGCTGCTGGCGTTCGGCCTGCTGGGCGTCACCGGCCTGGCGCTGTACTACGCCGGTGGCGAGCGGCTTCCGGTGTGGAGCGCTGTGGTGCATCTGCTGGTGGGCGGCGCGCTGCCGGGGCTGTACGCTGCGCACCGCATCGGCGCGCGCGGGGCGGCCGCGCGGGCCTGGCCCATGCACGCCCGCCGCGGTCAGGCTGCCTGTGCCAGCACGGCGCGCACTGCACCGTCGGCGTCGCACACGCTTTCCACACGGCCATAGGCCGGATGTTTGTCGAGCAGTTGCACCATCGCCGGGCCTTGGCCGAGGCCGACTTCCATGCCCAGCCAACCGCCGGGACGCAGCAGCGGCGGCGCCTCATTGATCAGGCGCATCAGGATGCGCACACCAAACGGCCCGCCGTCGAAGGCCAGATGCGGCTCATGGCCGACGATCTCGCGCGGCATGGTGTCCATTTTCGCGGTCGAGATGTAGGGCGGCAGCGACACCAACAGATCGACCTGGCGGGAAAATTCCGGACCAAAGGGTGCAAGCAGATCGCCGGTGTGCCAGGTCACGCGGTGATCCAGTTTGAGCTGCCGGGCGTTCTCGCGGGCCAGGGCGATGGCCGCCGCAGAAATGTCGGCACCATGCACCTGTGCCTGGGGGACCGCATGCGCCAGCGCCAGCGCCAGATTGCCCGAGCCGCAGCAGACATCGATCACCACTGGGGGCGCGGCCGTTGCGCCCGCTGCCATCGTGCGCAGCTTCTGTGCGGCCGCCGTGCCGAGCAATTCGCTCTCCGCCCGCGGGATCAGCGCGTCGGGGC
>JBMFIE010000202.1:0-3017 GCA_049976465.1 Thiomonas sp.
TCGAGTCGGGTGCTGCTCACGCTCACCCCCACCAGGCTGCTGGCCCAGCTGCCGACCAGCGCACCGGCAGCCGCCAGCGCAATCACAATGCCGCCCGCCGGAATGATGGACATGCCCGGCAACGCCACCGCCACCAGCCCGGCAATCAGCCCCGTGGTGCCGCCAGCCGCCGCACCGCGCTCGATGGCCGGAATCAGGTCGGAGCGCTGCGCGATGCCCGCCTCGGGCAGATCGCCCAGCGGCGTGCCCTCGCGTGCCAGCACATGGATGTGCTTGTCCGGAATGCGCGCGAGCAAGAGCTGATCGACCAAGGCGTGCGCGCTTTGCACGTCTGGAGCAAGAAAAAAGAGTCTGCGCATGACTGTCTCCCGATGGATCGATGGTCGATGTCGAGACCAACCCACTTTTTCCTCGGTTTGGCCTCGAGTGAAGGCTAATGCCGTCAGCTGAAATCGTGCTTAGGGTTTTGACGGGTACCGAGGGAATCTCTCGGGTCCACACCCCCGCAGGACATCGCAGATCGACTACAGTTGTGAATTGACGTATACGTCAACTCAACAGGATGCGGCGCAAAAGACGCCGCGCGCAAGGAGACAGCGATGACCGACTTATCCGACGCCAAGGTTCTGGCCGCCTATCGTCCGCAGCAGCGGCTGCGCTTCGTCACCGCAGCATCGCTGTTCGACGGGCACGATGCGGCGATCAACATCATGCGGCGCATCCTGATCCAGATGGGCGCGGAGGTGATCCACCTGGGCCACAACCGCGCGGTCGACGAAATCGTCACCGCGGCGATCCAGGAAGATGTGCATGGGATTGCGATCTCCAGCTACCAGGGCGGGCACATGGAGTACTTCCGCTACATGATCGACCGCCTGCGCGAACTCGGCGCCGGACACATCCAGGTGTTCGGCGGTGGCGGCGGAGTCATCGTGCCCGAGGAAATCGCCGCGCTGCAGGCATACGGCGTGGCGCGCATCTACAGCCCTGAAGACGGACAGATGCTGGGCTTGCAGGGCATGATTGGCGACATGCTCAAGCGCGCCGACCGGCCGCTGCCGTCGCTAGACGCCGAGCGCGCGCTGGACCAGCTGCAGGACGACCCGCAAATCCTGGCGCGGCTGATTACGCTGCTGGAAAGCGGCACGGCAGCCCCGGCGCTGCTGCGCAAACTCCACGCCCGCGCCGACTCTGCGCACGGTGTGGTGCTCGGTGTCACTGGTACCGGTGGTGCGGGAAAGAGCAGTCTGGTCGACGAGCTGATCCGCCGTGTGCGACTCGACCAGGACGATGCCCTGCGCATTGCGGTCATCAGCATCGACCCTTCTCGACGCAAGAGCGGCGGCGCGCTGCTGGGCGACCGCATCCGCATGAACGCCATCGGGCCGTGGCAGCGCGGCCACGGGGTGTATGTGCGCAGCCTGGCCACGCGCGAAGCCGGCAGCGAAATCAGCAAGGCGCTGCCCGAAGTGATCGCCGCGACAAAGGCGGCCGGCTTCGATCTCGTGCTGGTCGAAACCTCGGGCATCGGCCAGGGGGATGCGGCCATCGCGCCACTGGTCGATCTCAGCCTGTATGTCATGACCCCCGAATTCGGCGCGGCCAGCCAGCTCGAAAAAATCGACATGCTCGACTTTGCCGACTTCGTCGCGATCAATAAATTCGACCGCAAGGGGGCGATGGATGCGCTGCGCGACGTGGCCAAGCAGGTGCAGCGCAACCGCGGGGCATTCGATCAGCCGGTGGAAGCCATGCCGGTGTTCGGCACCCAGGCCAGCCGCTTCAACGACGATGGCGTCACCGCGCTGTATCAGGCGATCAAACCCCGGCTGGCCGAGCACGGGCTGGCGCTGCAACCCGGGCGCCTACCCAAGGTGAGCACGCGCCACAGCACCCATCAGACCCCCATCGTGCCGCCTGCGCGCAGTCGGTATCTGGCCGAAATCGCCGACACCGTGCGCAGCTATCACCGCACGGTCGAGCAGCAAAGCCGCCTGGCCCGGCAGGTGCAGCAGCTGCGCGAGGCCGCGGACATCCTGCAGGCAAGCAAACCCGACAAGCCCAGCGCCGCCGAGGCCGCACGCGAGCAGGCCATGCTGCGCGAGCAGGCCATGCTGCCGCAGGCGCGCAAGCTGCTGGCAATGTGGCCGGACATGCAGCGCGCTTACTCGGGTGACGAGTACGTGGTCAAAATCCGCGACAAGGAAATCCGCACCCGGCTGACGCACAAGACCCTGTCGGGCAACATCATCCGCAAGGTCGTGCTGCCGAAATACGAGGATCACGGCGAGCTGCTCAAGTGGCTGATGCGCGAAAACGTCCCCGGCAGCTTTCCGTATACCGCCGGGGTGTTCGCGTTTAAGCGCGAGAACGAAGACCCCACCCGCATGTTCGCTGGCGAGGGCGATCCGTTTCGCACCAACAGGCGCTTCAAGCTGCTGTCCGAAGGCATGCCGGCCAAGCGCCTGTCCACCGCGTTCGACTCGGTCACCCTCTACGGTGCCGACCCCGACCTGCGCCCGGACATCTACGGCAAGATCGGCAACTCCGGAGTCAGCGTGGCCACGCTCGACGACATGAAGGCGCTGTACGCCGGCTTCGACCTGTGCGACCCGGCAACCAGCGTGTCGATGACCATCAACGGCCCGGCACCGACCATTCTGGCGATGTTTCTCAATACCGCGATCGACCAGCAGCTCGACAAATTCCGCGCCGACAACGGTCGCGAGCCGACCGACGAGGAAGCCGCCAAGATCCGCGCCTGGGTGCTGGAAAACGTGCGCGGCACGGTGCAGGCCGACATCCTGAAAGAAGACCAGGGACAGAACACCTGCATCTTCTCCACCGAGTTCAGCCTCAAGGTCATGGGCGACATTCAGGAATATTTCGTCCACCACCGGGTGCGCAACTTCTACTCGGTGAGCATTTCCGGCTATCACATCGCCGAAGCCGGCGCCAACCCGATCAGCCAGCTCGCGTTCACCCTGGCCAACGGCTTCACTTTCGTCGAGGCGTAT
>JBMFIE010000203.1:0-2999 GCA_049976465.1 Thiomonas sp.
CTCGTTTTCCGACCGCGAAGTGGTGATGCGCCTGCTCGGTAGCGAGGCTTGGGAGTGGCTCAACCAATTGCGGCAGGAGCGGCGCACCGGACGCTCGGCACGCATGCTCTACGAGGTGCTGGGCGACATCTGGGTGGTGCAGCGCAATCCCTTTCTGCAGGACGACCTGCTGCAAAGCCGCAAGCGCCGCGCTGCGTTGATCGAGGCGCTCGAACACCGGCTTCGCGAAATCGACCGCCGCCGCAATGACAGCGCACACGGCGACGGCGAGCATGCGCAGCGCGACGCGCTGGTGCGGCAGTTGCTCGACCGCGCCCGCGCTGCGGTGGCCGCGTTTGCCGCCTGGTTCGACGAAGCTGCGGCGCTGCGCCAGCGCGTGCGCAAGGTGCTCGGGCGGCACTGCGCGCAAGGCGCAATCCGCTTCGACGGCATGGCGCGGGTGTCGCACGTGACCGATGCCACCGACTGGCGGGTGGAATATCCCTTTGTCGTGCTCTGCCCGGACAGCGAGGAGGAGATCGCGCCCCTGGTGCAGGGGTGCATCGCGCTTGGCCTGACCATCATCCCGCGCGGCGGCGGCACCGGCTACACCGGCGGAGCCGTGCCGCTGGTGTGGAAAAGTGCGGTGATCAACACCGAAAAGCTCGATCGCATCGGCCCGGTCGAATATGTCGAGCTGCCCGGCGTGGCACATCCGGTGCCGACGATTTTCACCCCCGCCGGCGTGGTGACGCAGCGCGTGGCCGACGCCGCCGAAGCCGCCGGTCTGGTGTTCGCGGTCGACCCCACCTCGGCCGATGCCTCGTGCGTGGGCGGCAATGTGGCGATGAACGCCGGTGGCAAAAAAGCGGTGCTGTGGGGCACGGCGATCGACAACCTCGCCTGGTGGCGCATGGTCGACCCGCAAGGCCGCTGGGTCGAGGTGCAGCGGCTGGATCACAACCTGGGCAAGATTCACGATGTGGAGGTGGCGCGGTTCGAAATCCGCACCTTCGCCGCAGACGGCAAGACGCTGCTGCAGACGCGCCTGCTGGAGATCCCGGGCGCGCGATTCCGCAAGGCCGGGCTGGGCAAGGATGTCACCGACAAATTCCTCGCTGGCCTGCCCGGGGTGCAAAAGGAAGGCTGCGACGGCATCATCACCAGCGCGCGCTGGGTGCTGCACAAAATGCCGCCGCATGTGCGCACCGTGTGTCTGGAATTCTTCGGCCAGGCGCGCGAGGCCATTCCCAGCATCGTCGAGATCAAGAACTATCTCGATGCCCGTCCGGGCGGCGCCATCCTCGCCGGGCTGGAGCATTTGGACGACCGCTATCTGAAGGCTGTGGGCTATGCCACCAAGAGCGCGCGCGGCACGCTGCCCAAGATGGTGCTGTTGGGCGACATCGTCGGCGAGGACGAAGCCGCGGTGGCCCGCGCCGCCTCCGAAGTGGTGCGCATGGCCAATGCCCGCGTGGGCGAAGGCTTCATCGCGGTCAGCGCCGAGGCGCGCAAAAAATTCTGGCTCGACCGCAAGCGCACCGCCGCCATCGCCCGCCACACCAATGCGTTCAAAATCAACGAGGACGTGGTCATCCCACTGCCGCGCATGGGCGAATATGTCGATGGCGTGGAGCGCATCAATGTCGAGCTGTCGCTGAAAAACAAGCTGGCGCTGCTGGCCGAAATCGACCGTGCGCTGCGTGGCCCCCTGCCGCTGGCGCGCAATGAGGAACTGGCTGAAGGTGAGCCCGCGCTGTCCAGCGAGGAACTCGAGGCCAAGCGTGCGCAGGCGCTGGAGCTGCTCGCTGCGGTGCATGCGCGCTGGTCGTTCTACCTCGAGCAGCTCGATACGCCGGTGTCGGCGCTGCCCGAGGCGCAACGCGCGTTGTCGCCGGCGCTGCTGGCGTTGCAGTCCGCTGACTTCGAGCCGGGTCGCACCCTGTTCCATTTGCTGCAAGACCATACGCTGCGCGCCTCCTGGAAAGCCGAGGTGCGCAAGCCGCTGGCCGCCGTGTTTGCCGGCGGGCTGTTCGAGCCGCTGCGCCGCGAGATCGACGCCATCCACCAGCGCGTGCTCAAAAGCCGCTGCTGGGTGGCGCTGCACATGCACGCGGGGGACGGTAATGTGCATACCAACATCCCGGTCAACTCCGACGACTATGCCATGCTGCAGCAGGCGCATGACGCGGTGGCGCGCATCATGGCGCTGGCGCGCCGCCTCGGCGGGGTGATCTCGGGCGAGCACGGCATCGGCATCACCAAGCTGGAATTCCTCACCGAAGACGAGATCGGCGCGTTTCGCGCCTACAAGCGCGAGGTCGATCCCGAAGGCCGGTTCAACAAGGGCAAGCTGCTCGACGATCCGGCCTGCCCGGCCGATCTGCGCAACGCCTACACGCCCAGCTTCAACCTGATGGGCCATGAGTCGCTGATCATGCAGCAAAGCGACATCGGCGCGATCAGCGCATCGGTCAAGGACTGCCTGCGCTGCGGCAAGTGCAAGAGCGTGTGCGCCACGCACGTGCCGCGGGCGAATCTGCTGTATTCGCCGCGCGACAAGATTCTCGCCACCTCGCTGCTGATCGAGGCATTCCTGTACGAGGAGCAGACCCGGCGCGGCGTGAGCATCCGGCACTGGGAAGAGTTCGAGGACGTGGCCGACCACTGCACCGTCTGCCACAAATGCGTGACACCCTGCCCGGTGGACATCGATTTTGGCGACGTCACCATGAACATGCGCAATCTGCTGCGCAAAATGGGCAAGAAGAGCTTCAAGCCGGGCAATGCCGCGGCGATGTTCTTCCTCAACGCGACCAAGCCGCAGACCATCAAGCTGGTGCGTTCGGCCATGGTCGGCATGGGCTTTCGCGCGCAGCGGCTGGCGGTCAAGCTCCTCAAACCGGCAGCCAAGGCGCAGACCGCAGCGCCCAAGCTCACCGTGGGCAAGCCGCCGGTGCGCGAGCAGGTGATTCACTTCATCAACAAGCCCATGCCCGGCGGCCTGCCCAAAAAGACCG
>JBMFIE010000204.1:0-2961 GCA_049976465.1 Thiomonas sp.
GCTGGAGCGATGCCGCCATTCTGGAAGAGCATGCCTTCACCCTGGAGCTCGCCACGCGCGAAATTCCCGTGGTGCCGCCGCTGGTGATCGATCGGCGCACCCTGCATCATGTCGGCGGCCATCGCTTTGCGCTGTTCGAGCGGCAGGGCGGTCGCACTCCCGAGATCGAGCAGGAGCAGACGCTTGAATGGCTGGGACGCTTTCTCGGGCGCATCCACGCAGTCGGGGCGAACGCCGTGTACCGCGCGCGCCCTGCACTGGACATCCAGACGTTCGGTTACCTGCCGCGACAGCAGCTGCTGGACAGCGCATGGATTCCTGCAGACCTGCGCCCGGCCTGGGCTACGGCGTCCGAGCAGGCGCTCGTTGCCGTGCGCCGCAGCTTTGATCGCGCAGGCCAGGTGCAGTCTTTGCGGCTGCACGGCGACTGTCACCCCGGCAATCTGCTGTGGACCGATGACGGCCCGCATTTCGTCGATTTCGACGACAGCCGCATGGGCCCGGCGGTCCAGGACTTGTGGATGCTGCTCAGCGGTGATGCCGTCGACATGCGCCGCCAGTTCGATGCGCTGCTACGCGGCTACACCCTGTTCCGCGATTTCAATCCGCAAGAGACCCACCTCATCGAAGCGCTGCGCACCCTGCGCCTGCTGCACCACAGCGCCTGGATCGCCAGTCGCTGGCACGATCCGGCCTTCCCCGCCGCTTTCCCGTGGTTTGGCAGTGCGCGCTACTGGCAGGACCGCATCCTCGAACTGCGCGAGCAGGTGGCGCTGATGCAGGATGGGCCGTCGTGGTGAGTCACGCAGCCCGGCGCTGAGGGAGTCTGCGCGCCGCCGGGCCGCGGGCCGATGTGACGTTTGCGCGCCGCGCTGCGTCCAAACGCTTGACATCAAGCTGTCAACTCGAGCGGAGACCATGACATGACATCCACCGACCATGATTTTGAGCACCGTCTGGCGCAGCAGCTGCACGCGGCGCCGGAGGATTTGCCGGATTTGCCCGGTGTGCTGCGGCGGGCGCGGCGCCGCGTGAACGCGCGCAATGTGCTGTCGCTGATCCTGGGGCGGATCTGGCTGGCCCTTGCCAGCCTGCTCGCCCCTGCCGCGGTGCGGTTGCATCGCCTGAGCAGCACGCGCCGCGCTGGCTGAACCTTCACCTTCTGGAGATCGATGATGGACACCGTCAACCAAACCCTGACCTATCTCGGCAACCCGCTGCTAGCCCTGTATGGCCGCCTGGCTGCGGCCTTGCCCAATTTGCTCGGTGCGCTGTTGCTGCTGCTGGTGGGCTATTTACTGGCCAAGGTGGCTGCCGCCGTGGTGCGCCGTGTGCTGGCCCGCCTCGGCGCCGATCGCCTTGCCGAACAGACCGGCCTGACCCGTTTCACCCAGCAGTGGGGCATGCAGCAGCCGCTGTCCACGGCGCTGGGCGCGCTGGTCTTTGCCTTTGTGCTGCTGGCCTTTGCCCTGTCTGCGGCAGATGCGCTCGGGCTGGCCGCGGCGAGCACCGCAGTGGCTGCGGTGATGCTGTTCCTGCCCAAGTTCGTCGCAGCGATGGTCGTGCTCGTGCTCGGCCTGATGGCTGCGAGCTGGCTGTCTGGGCTGGTGCAGCGTACGGCAGAGGCAGCCGGGCTGGACTATGCATCGACGCTGTCGCGCCTGACCATGGGCGTGCTGACCGCGCTGGTGCTGCTGCTGGCGATCGAGCAGCTCGATATCCGTACCGCCTTGCTGCAGGAGGTCATCGGTGTGATGCTGGTGGCGCTGGGCGTGGCGGTGGCGCTGTCGCTGGGTCTGGGCACACGCAATCTGGCGGCTGAGATCGTCAGCGGCGTGTATCTGCGGGACCTGCTGCGCGAGGGCGATCGCATCGAGTGGCACGGCCGGCAGGCCACGGTGCGCGAGGTCGGCACGATCAAGACCGTACTTGCGCTCGACGATGGACGCCAACTCACCGTGGCCAATTCGCGCTTGAGCCGCGATGAGGTCATCATCGCGCGCTGAGCTCCACCCCGCGCCGGCCGATGACGCCGCCCTGGTGGCGCAGGCACAGGCCGAGCTGCCGTACCGCACCGGCGCGTTCGAGGCGCTGGTGCGGCGGCACGGTGGCCGCATCAAGGCCCTGACGCGGCGCTTCGTTTCCTCGGCTGCCGACGCCGAGGATCTGGCGCAGGACATTCTGCTCAAGCTGTTCTTTGAACTGCCGCGCTTTCGCGGCGAGGCGGCATTCTCGACCTGGCTGTGGCGCCTGGCAGCCAATGCCTGCATCGACCACCAGCGCCGCTGCGCCGCGCGTCCGGCTCAGGTCGAGGACGTGCAATCCTGCCCCGAGATCGTCGACACCCGCGATGCCATCGGCGCCACCGAGGCGCGGATCGACACCGAGCGGCTGCTGCAGCGCCTGCCGGCCCAGGACCGTCTGATCGTGCTGCTGCGGCTGCAGGTGGGGCTGGAGTTCGCCGAGGTGGCGCAGGCGGTCGGCCTGGGGCTGTCGGCGGTGAAAATGCGCTACCAGCGGGCGATCGAGCGGCTGCGTGCGGGCTGAACGGCGCGCGGGCGCATCGATCGCGTGAATCGGCCTTACTCCACGGTCACGCTCTTGGCCAGGTTGCGCGGCTTGTCCACGTCGGTGCCGCGTGCGGTGGCGGTGTGGTAGGCCAGCAGCTGCAGCGGCACCACATGCAGGATGGGCGAGAGCTCGCCATAGTGCTCGGGCAGGCGGATGAGGTGCACGCCCTCGCTGGCGGTGATCTGGCCGTCGGCGTCGGCAAACACGAACAGCTCGCCGCCGCGGGCGCGCACTTCCTGCAGATTGCTCTTGAGCTTGTCGAGCAGGGCGTCGCGCGGGGCCACGGCGACCACGGGCATGGCGTCGGTCACCAGCGCCAGCGGGCCGTGCTTGAGCTCGCCTGCGGGGTAGGCCTCGGCGTGGATGTAGGTGATTTCCTTGAGCTTGAGC
>JBMFIE010000205.1:0-2936 GCA_049976465.1 Thiomonas sp.
CCACCGGGCGCCTGATCGCGCTGGGGTGTTGCACCAGCAGCGCCACCGCACTGGCCGCATCCACCACGCCGTGTTGCACGGCTGGATCGAGCTTGCGCCAAGTGGTGCCGCGCCGGTTCAGCAAGGTGTCCCAGCCGACCGCATCTGCCCAGGCCGCGATCTGCGCCGCGCTGGGCGGTGTTTTCTTGAAATCGACAAAGCGGTAGGCCAGCCCTTGCGCGTCCAGCCACTGCCGCGCGCGCTTGACCGTGTCGCACTGGGCCAGGCCGTAGACCGTGAGCAGGGGCAGCGCGCTCATGCTGCGGCCTTGTCGCGGCGAAACACCCACTGGTCGGCCTTGGACGCCTCGGGTACGAAGCGGTAGCCCTCGCTGTCAAAACCCTTGAGCTGCTCGACCTCGGTCAGCCGGTTCTTGATCGCATAACGCGCCATCAGGCCACGCGCGCGCTTGGCGTAAAAGCTCACCACTTTGTAGCCGGTCTGCGGCGTGCCGTCCTGGAACACCGGCTGCACCACCCGTGCCTTGAGCGCGTTGCGGTCGACGCTGCGGAAATATTCGTCGGACGCCAGATTCACCAGCACCGGCTCGCCCGGGCCGGCGGCAAGATCGGCATTGATTGCTTCGGCGATCTGGCTGCCCCAGTAGGCATAGAGATCCTTGCCCTTGGCGTTGGGCCAGGCCGTGCCCATTTCGAGGCGGTAAGGCCGCATCAGATCGAGCGGGCGCAACACCCCGTACAGCCCGCTGAGAATGCGCAGGTGCTGCTGTGCCCATTGCAAATCGGCCTCGCTCAGACTGGGCGCATCCAGCCCCTCGTACACATCGCCGTTGAACGCCAGCACCGCCTGCTTGCTGTCCTGCGGCGTGAAACTGGGTTTCCACTCGGCAAAACGCGCCGCGTTGAGCGCGGCGAGCTTGTCGGATATGCCCATCAGCGCGGCGAGCTGCTGCGGGCTCTGCTGGCGCAGGCCGTCGACCAGTTCCTTGGCCTGCTCGACGAACTGCGGCTGGGTGGCCAGGGTCGTGGTGGGCGGTGTGGTGTAGTCGAGCGATTTGGCGGGGGACAAAACCATCAGCAGCATGTCGTCTCTCTTTCAGCGAAAAGTCTCAACCCAAGCTGGCGCGGGCATTTCGCGTTTGAGTGTAACCAGCCGAGTCGCCATCGGCACGGCAAAGCCAAAAGACGCCGACGCAGGCCGGACGAACCGCGTTGCCCCGCGCTTGGTGGACAATCGGCTTGGCTGCATCGATCCAACACCGCCGACGCCGAATCGGACGCGGTGTCTGTGTGTCTGCAGCGCAAGTTTTTCGCCACTAGGACATGACTCTGCCGATCGCTTTCATTGGCCTGGGCGCAATGGGCACCCCCATGCTCGCCCACCTGCTGCAACACGGCTGCAGCGCCCGTGTCTATGCCCGCAGCGCCGCATCGCGCAACGCCGCCGCTGCGCTGGGCGTGCAGCCCTGCGCCACGCCCGCCGAGGCCGCGCGGGATGCCACCTTCGTGTTCACCAACGTGACCTCGACCGAGGACGTGCAGGACGTGCTCTGCGGCGCAGACGGGGTGCTGCACGGGGCGCGCGCAGGAACGATCTGCATCGACCACAGCACCATCGCCCCGGAAGGCGCCCGCCAGATCGCGCAGACCCTGGCGCAGGCGGGTTTGCATTTTCTCGACGCGCCGGTCTCCGGCGGCGTCGATGGCGCCAGGCAGGCCAGCCTGAGCATCATGGTCGGCGGCGACCGCGCGGTGTTCGAACGCGCCCTGCCGCTGCTGCGCGTGCTCGGACGGCATGTGCGCCATGTCGGCCCGAGCGGCAGCGGCCAGGTGGCCAAGGCCTGCAACCAGCTCATCCAGGTGGTCACCATCCAGGCCATCGCCGAAGCCATGCTCTACGCCACGCGGCAAGGCGTGGACGCGCAGGCGGTGCTGGACGCCATCTCCACCGGCTTTGCCGGCGGTCGCATGCTCGATCTGATGGGCCCCAAAATGGCCCGGCAGGATTTCGCCGCGGGCATCGAGGCCAGGCTGCACGCCAAGGACTTCGGCCTGATCGCCGCCTCTGCACAGCAGGCCGGTCTGCACCTGCCGGCAATGGAACTGGTCAAGCATCAGCTCGACGCGCTGATGCAGGCCGGCTGGGGCAAGGACGACACCTCCAGCCTGCTGCGGGTGCTGCAGGCGCAGAACGGCCTATGACGCAGACAGCTCCCCCAACGCCTGCCGTGCATCGTCAGACGGCTCGGGATCGGCCGGATCGACTGCAAGCAATGCGCACAGGCGCCGGTGCAACACGGCTGCCGGCTGCACCAGGGCATCGAGCGCGGAAAAATGATGTGCTCCAGGAACGATCAGCGTCTTGCCCGCCTGCGGCCAGTGACGATGCATCAACCGCGCCTGCACATGGAATGCCTGCGACTCGGCCTCGCCCACCGCCAGCGCCAGCGGCGCCGGCCCGGCAGGTGGCAGCCAGGCGGGTGACATCGCCCGCGCTGCGCGCTGGCTGAGCTTGAGGTCGCGCTGCAGAAACGCCGTCCTGCGCACCGACTCCAGGTCGTACACCCCGGACAGCGCCAGCACCCCGGCCGGGATCTGCCGCGGCAGATCATCGCCATACCAGTCGAAGCGGCAGGCCAGCATCATCGCCGCCAGATGCGCCCCGGCCGAGTGCCCCGCCAATACGATGCGCGAGCGATCCACCCCGAACTCCTCCGCCCGCCGCCACACCCAGGCCAGCGCCTGCACCACATCGAGCACGATCTGCTGCATCGACGCAGCGGGAGCAAGCGAATAGGGCCTGTTCACGCTATTGGTGCACCCGCGTTGCCCCCAGGCGGGGATGGATGCAAGGCGGAGGCCGGGGCAAGGCTGGACGCCTTGCCCCGGGCTGACAACGCCGCAGACGCCCCGCCTGGGGGCAACCCTGCGGGCCGG
>JBMFIE010000206.1:0-2926 GCA_049976465.1 Thiomonas sp.
CGGCCACGCGCATCGGGTGCAGACCCTTGCAGCCTTCGCGCGCCCTGGCCACGAGCGCCAGCAGACGCTGGCCCGGGTCGATCAGATGCAGTTGCGGCAGATGGGTGCGGGGGCGGCAGACTTTTTCGGTCGGCGCCTGCACCAGCGCGTGGCCACTGACCACGGTCTGCCCGCGCTGGTTGACCACCGCGCAGTCGAAGCGGATGCGGTGGGTGTCGGCGAATTTCTCGCGGGCGGTCACGGTCACCGTGACCGTATCGCCCAGCATCACCTGCTGGTGAAACGACAGTGTCTGCTCGACATACACCGTGCCCGGCCCCGGCAGTTCGGTGCCCAGCAGATTGGACAGCAAAGCGGCGCTCCACATGCCGTGCGCGACCACCTGGTGAAACGGCGTGCTGCGGGCGAAATCGGCGTCCACATGCGAGGGGTTGGCATCGCCCGACATCACCGCGAAGGTGGCGATGTCATCGAGCGTGAGGGTGCGCTGCAGGCTGGCGCTGTCGCCCACGGCGATCTCGTCGAAGGTGCGGTTGCAAATCTGGTCGGTCATGGGCGGGCTCGGGAGTCTCGGTTCAGCGCTGCAGCACATACTCGCCGGGGGCGTGCGCCAGCGGGGGGTAGTCCACACTGCCGCAGGCCGGCGGGTCGATCTGCCTGCCGCTGCCCTTGGACACCAGCCAATCGCTCCACCGCGGCCACCACGAGCCTTGCTCGGCATGCGCCAGCGGCAGCCAGTGGTCGGGATCGAGGTAGGGACGACCGCCCGGATGCACCGCCCAGCGGTAGTGACGGCGCGGATGCCCGGGTTCGCTGACGATGCCGGCGTTGTGCCCGCCGCTGGTGAGCACGAAGGTCACTTCTGAATCGGCCAGCAGGTGGATTTTGTAGACCGATTTCCACGGTGCGACATGGTCGGTCTCGGTGCCGACGACGAACCACGGCGCGGTGACGTTTTCCACCGCCACCGGCTTGCCGTCCACCTTGTAATGCCCTTGTGCGAGCGCGTTGCGCAGGTAGAGGTTGCGCAGGTATTCGCTGTGCATGCGGTAGGGCATGCGGGTGGCGTCGGCGTTCCAGGCCATCAGGTCGTTCATCGGCGCGCGCTCGCCCATCAGGTAGTCGCGCATGATGCGCGACCAGATCAGGTCGGAGGAACGCAGCATCTGGAAGGTGCCGGCCATTTGCGTGGCGTCCAGATAGCCCTGCGACCACATCAAGTCTTCGAGGAAGCTCACCTGGCTCTCATCTGTGAACAGGGTGAGTTCGCCGGCCTCGGTGAAATCGGTCTGCGCGGCAAACAGGCTGATGCTCGCCAGCCGCTCGTCCCCGCGCCGTGCCAGCGCGGCTGCGGCAATGGCCAGCAGCGTGCCGCCCAGGCAATAGCCGGTGGCATGCACCTTGCGCCCCGCGGCGATGCTGCCGACCGCATCCAGCGCGGCCAGCGGGCCGAGACGCAGATAGTCGTCCATGCCCAGATCGCGGTCTTCGGCGGTCGGGTTTTTCCACGACACCATGAACACGGTGTGGCCCCGATCGACCAGAAACTTCACCAGCGAGTTGTGCGGCGACAGGTCGAGGATGTAGTACTTCATGATCCACGCCGGGATGATGAGCACCGGCTCGGCATGCACCTTGGGCGTGGTCGGGCTGTACTGGATGAGCTCGATCAGCCGGTTGCGCAACACCACCTTGCCCGGCGTGATCGCCACCTCGTGTCCGGGGCGAAACTGCTCCACCCCGGCCGGCGGACGCTTGTCGAGCAGGCGCTGGAGGTCGTCTTGCCAGTTGCGCAGACCTTGCATCAGGTTGACCCCGCCGCTGGCCATGGTGCGCTCGAGCACTTCGGGGTTGGTCCAGAAAAAGTTGCTTGGCGCGAACATGTCCATCCATTGCCGCGCCATGAAGGCGACGACCTGTTCGTGGTGCGGCGTGACACCACGCACCCCACGCGCGGCGGCATCGACCCATTGCTCGCGCAGCAGAAAGTGCTGCGAAATCAGGTTGAATGGAAACTGCTGCCACTGCGGCGCGGCAAAGCGCCGGTCGGAGGCTGGCGGGGTCACGCACTCTGGGCAGGGGGTGCGATCGGCGCGCAGCGCGTGTGCCGCCAGATCGGCACCGTAGCGCAGCCACTGTCCCTGCATCTGCGCGGCGAGCACGGCCAGGCTGGCCTGCTTGCCCGGAGAGGCCGCCATGTGCATGGCCCAGTCGGCAAAGGCCAGCCCAAGCGCAGCCGGAGACAGACCCAGCGTGACGCGCGCGGTGAGCGCGTGGATCGCGCGGTCGATCATGTCGCGCAGCGACTCGTCCCGGTCTGGCGGGGCCAGCGTTGCGTTCGCAGTGGGCGGCAGAGGGATGGGCGGCTGCGGCGCAGCAGCGGACGCTGCCGGCATCGAGGTGGCCGCGGCCAGTTTGAGCGCGGGTTGCTTGCCGGACGTTTCGCCGGCGCCGGGCCCCGGTTTGGATGCCTGCGCGCGGCGGGGGCGGGGATGGAGCTCGCTCATGGGCATCTTATATGGATGCCTCCCGGCGATCAAGAGCCGTTTGCGTTGTGTTGTGAAGAAGTCGGCTGCTGCCTTATATCCGGCCTTGATTGCGGTTTGCCTGGTTGCCCAAGGTTGCCGCGGGCCCCGATGTCATTCGCGGACAAGCGCCTCATCTCCTAGAGCGGACTGTTGAAGTCCGAAACCCCATACAGGCTGAGCTTGCCCCGGTCCGACCGGTTCACATCACGCTGCGTCTTGCTGCCTCATCGCCTACAAAGGTGTTCCATATCCTTTCGTGAAGTTGGGGGATTGAATCGGCTGTCGTCGCCTCAGGCCGCTTGCGGCCGCACGCTGCGATAGCCCCGTTGGTACTCTTGCTGCCGGGCAGTGACCGCCCAGATCGTTCGCGCCATCTTGGCCGCCTGCGCCACGATGAC
>JBMFIE010000207.1:0-2866 GCA_049976465.1 Thiomonas sp.
AACTCGCGCAGCAGCGGCAAGAAAGGGGCGGGTGAGGAACTCGGTCGGGACATGGGCATGACATAGACGGCAAACGCGGGCATATTAGTTCGCATTAGAACTATTACGCGCAGTACGGGTATCACCGCTGCCGAAACCACCTGCCGCCACGCCGAAGCCAAATACCCTGCAGGGTATATGGTCAACACATTCGGTTGCAGCAATCTGTTGATCCAGATCAGACAATTTGCGTAATTTCAGAAATTCCTGAAACTTCAGATCAAACTCCCGATGCAACTTCCCGAACTCAACCAACGCTTTGTGCTGCACTTTGGCGAAATGGGCAGCCGCTGGGGCATCAACCGCACGGTCGGACAGATCTACGCCCTGCTGTTCATCGCCGAGCGCCCGCTCAACGCCGACGAGATCGCCGAAACGCTGAACTTCTCGCGGTCCAATGTCAGCATGGGGCTGAAAGAGCTCGGTGCATGGAACCTGGTGCGCATGCAGCACTTTCCGGGCGACCGGCGCGATTACTTTTCCGCACCGGACGATGTCTGGGCCATTTTCCGCACCCTGGCCGAGGAACGCCGTAAGCGCGAAATCGACCCCACGCTGTCGATGCTGCGCGAGGCCCTGCTGCACCAGCCCGAGAGCCCGGCCGAGCGGCATGCGCAGGAGCGCATGCGGCAGATGCACGACCTCATCGAGCTGGCCACCCAGTGGTTCGACGACATCCAGCGCATGCCCAGCGAGGATGTGCGCCAGTTGATGAAACTCGGCGGCGCGGTGCAAAAGCTGCTGGCCTTCAAGGGCCGGGTCAAACAGGCCACCGCGCGCAAGCAGCCGCAACAGCCGGTGCTCAAGGCCGTGGAGAGCTGAACCATGTGCGCCAGCATCCGTTGGACCCTGCGCAACGACCTGCCGCCGCCGCAGACCGGGCGGCGGCGCCGGGCCGCTGCCGCGTGCAGGTACCCGCGCCGCATCAGCCGGGCGGCCTGCTCGCCACGGATTCGATCGATTTTGATTCTCTGACTGGAGTGCATCATGGACTGGCTGCAAAACCCGGAATTTCTCGCCCGGGCGCAATTTGGCTTCATCGCGATGTTCCACATCATGTGGCCGCCGCTGACCATCGGTCTGGCGCTGATTCTGTTCGGCATGGAAGCCGCCTGGGTCAAGACCCGCAACATCTTTTACTTCCACCAGACCAAGTTCTGGACCAAGCTGTTCCTGATCAACTTCGGGGTCGGGGTGATCAGCGGCATTCCGATGGAGTTTTCCTTCGGCACCAACTGGGGGCCGTTCTCCACCTCGGCGGGCGATTTCATGGGCAATATCCTCGGCTTCGAAACCGCGATGGCGTTCATGCTCGAAGCCGGATTCCTCGGCATCATGCTGTTCGGCTGGAACCGCGTGGGGCCGAAGATGCACCTGTTCGCCACCGCGATGGTGGCTTTCGGCAGCACGCTGTCGGCGTTCTGGATCATGGTGGCCAACTCCTGGATGCAGACCCCGACCGGAGTGAAGCTGGTGGACGGCAAGTTCGTCATCACCAACTGGCTTGACGCCGTGTTCAACCCCGACCTGCCCTATGGCTTCGGCCATATGTTCACCGCCGCGATCGAGCTGAGCCTGGTGGTCATGGCCGGGGTGAGCGCCTATTACCTGCTGAAAAAACGCCACGTCGAATTCTTCCGTCCGGCGTTCAAGTGGGCGGTGGTGGCGCTGTGCATCGTGGCGCCGCTGCAGATTTTGATCGGCGACTCCGCTGGCGGCGCGCTGGCCGACACCCAGCCGGCCAAGCTGGCTGCGATCGAAGCGCACTGGCACACCAACAAGCCGGGCGAAGGCGCACCGTGGGCGCTGCTGGCCATCCCCAACCAAAAAGAGCAGAAAAACGACTGGGCGCTGGAAATCCCGAATGCGCTGAGCCTGATCGTGACCCACTCTCCCACCGGCAAGGTGGTCGGCCTGACCGACTTCAAGCCGCAGGATCAGCCGCCGGTGTGGGTGCCGTTCTACGCTTTCCGCGTGATGGTGGCTGCCGGGGTGTTCGTCGCAGCCATGGCACTGTGGACGCTATGGCTGCTGTGGCGCAAACGTGACCGGATGACCGCTGCGCGCATCAGCGAAAACAAATGGCTGCTGCGCGGCTGGTTGCTGGCGATTCCCGCCATTTACGCCGCCGTGGAAGCCGGCTGGATGACGCGCGAGGTGGGCCGCCAGCCGTGGATCGTCTACGGCTTGATGCGCACCAGCGAAGGGGTGAGCAATCTGCCGGCCAGCACGGTGCTGTGGTCGTTCGTGATGTACATGCTGTTCTATGGAGTCATCGGCATCGCCGCGCTGGTGTTCATGGTTCGCACCGTTCGCAAGGGCCCGAGCTTCGAGCCGCCGCCGCACCCGCCCGGCGTCAAGGGGCAACCGGTCGCCCCAGCCGCGCCCAAGCCCGTGCCGTTCACCCCGCCCGTGCCGTCCGCCGCGGTGAGCGCCAAGCTCGCAGTCAAGGGAGGTCAGTGACATGGACTTGAGCAACCCGCAGGAACTGCATCACATCCTGGCCACGGTGTGGTTCCTGATCATCGGCCTGTTCATGGTGTTCTATGTGGTGCTCGACGGCTTCGACCTCGGCGTGGGCGTGCTTTCTCTGTTCGTCGGCGAGCGACGCCGCAAGGTGATGATGGCCAGCCTGGGCAGCATCTGGGACGCCAACGAAACCTGGCTGGTGGTCATCGGCGGCACGCTGTTTGGCGCGTTTCCGCTGGCCTATGGCACGGTGCTGCACGGGCTGTACATCCCCATCATCCTGATGCTGCTGGGCTTCATGCTGCGCGGGGTGTCGTTCGAGTTCCACGAGCTCTCGCAGCGCAAGACTTTCTGGGGG
>JBMFIE010000208.1:0-2830 GCA_049976465.1 Thiomonas sp.
CTGAACGAGCTGCTGCGCAAGCCGGGTGGCCAAGGCACTCACTGTTTCGTCTCGGGGCACGATGGGCGAGCCGACACCGCTCTGTGGGGGTTGCGCGTTGGTCCCGGGCAAGCGGCAGCCATCCACCGCGCGGCTCAGGTCCGCATCGGCGTGAACGAGATCAGCCCAGGCACGTTCTTGCTCCTCCTTGACCCAGCCGACGAGATCGCTCGCGTGCAGATGCAAATAGTGCAGGCCGGTGTCGGCCAGGATGTGGGGGCGTCCGGTGGCCAGACTGGCCAGCGCGTGGTCACGTCGCCGCTCGACCAGGCGACGGAACATCCAGGTCTCGACCATCGACAGCGTGAGTCGCCCGCTGGTCTGCGCGACGTGCGCGCGCAGCAGCGCGGTGGCTGTGGTCAGCACATCGACCGCCGGTTCGGCAAAGACATCGCCCGGGCGGCTTCGGGGGTTTTTTCGTAGCGCACGGACGGACGGCAAGCCCTCAAAGACTGGAGCCAAAGCGGCGGGCAAGGGAATGTCGATGGCATCTGCAACCGAACGCGCCATGTCCAGCTTGGTGTGGCGGTATTGCGGCGCCGCAGACGGCCGCAACACCGGCAGGCGCAACATCCAGCGATCGAGCAACAGCAAGGCTATGGCGGTGCCTTGCGGCGCCTGCGCGGCATGGGTGACCGCCTTCAGGCGCACCAGGCCGCCATCGGGATCGCGGCGCGTAGGGTGCGATGTCCACAGGGCGAGCGCCAACAGGGCCGCTGCATCACGCTTGTGGTGCTCCGCATCGGTCGACCAGCGCACGATGGCCTGCCACAGCCGCGCGATCTCCGCTTCGGTCGGGCGCGTCCAGTCCGCGGCGAGCAGTTGCATCGCGCGCTCGCGCCGCCCGATCATCGCCCTGGTGCGAAGCACCTGCTCGGCCAGGCTGCGCTCCAGCGGTTGCGGCGGTGTCGGATCGAGCGGGTCATCCTCGCCCGACTCCATCCACTCCACATACTCCTCCTGCGGCTGGAATTCGGCAAGGATCAGGCCGCTGCGCTCGAGTGCCCGCTGGGTCGTGGAGTGCAGCCGGGTCACCGTCTGTGACCTCAGACGATCGAGGCGGTCGTCATGGCTTTGCGGATCGGTTGCGATGATGGTTTCGCCCTGCGCCTGCTCGTCCTCGATGTCCTCCAGAACCCCGTGATCTTTCAGCACCGGTTGAATGATCCGGCGCACCGCGTCGAAGGCGGGCTCGAGTGCGCTCGACGGCGCAGGCCGCGTCCAGTCGCGTGCATGGCGTCGATCCCGCAAGACCTCGGGGTGGTCGTGCAACAGCTCGCGCATCTTGGTGCAGGCGTCGTAGATGGGGCTCAGACCCACTGCGCTGGCGGCAGGCGCCGACGAACGCGCCTTGGCGAACAGGACGACGGTGGCGATGGCCTCCCGCGCGGTCGCATCACAGCGCGCCGGATCCAAGCGCCAGTGCCAGCTGCCCAACAGGGTGTAGATCGGATGCGAGGACATCACCCCGCGAAACGGCAACAGCCGGGATTTATCGGGGCGCTTGCTGGGGAGGTCGCCGTGCGCGGCGAGCAGACTTTGCACAATGCGCACACCTTCGGCGACCTGGGCCAGTGGAGCGACGACCGCGTCCAGCGCGGGTGTGTTGGCAGCGGCAACGGTTTGGAAGGCGTCCAGCAGATCGGTCACGCCGTCGAGCACCAGCGGCAGCGCCAGGGCACTCTCAGGGGCTTCGATCCAGGTCAGCGCCGCAGCCACCCTCGGGTCGTCGTTGCTCAGCTGCAAAAGCCTGTGCAACGCCGTCTGTGTCGTTGGGCGGGTCGTCATGGTCTTGCCGGAAGGAGGTCTTGCGGCGTCGGGCATGCAGGGTCTGACGCGAGGTGCCCAGGACTCTGCTCAGCGCGGCCAAAGAAGGGATGTCTGGGGTGAGGTCATCGATCCATTTGCGGTGTTCTGTCTGTCGGTGCAGCACCTCGAGCTCCGACTGCAGGGCTTTCAGCGGGCCGACACAGCTCAGCAGCAGCCAGCGCTCGGCCAGGAGCAAGGTGTCGATGTCCTCGTCTGACACTTTGCGCCCGAGCACCAGGGCGGGGATCTGGAACTCGCGCGACAGGGGGGAGGATGCGTACGATCGGCGCCGACGCTTTGGCTTGCTCTCGGGCGCTGTCTGTGGCGGGGATTCCGTGGCCACATCGTCAGGTGTCGGGATCTCCCCTTGGGTGCTGGAAGAGTTGACTGCAGTGGGCTTCTCGATCCCGAGTCGCGCATGATGCGGGCGCAGCGCACGCCAGGCGAGCAGACCGCCCAAAACCTCGAAGCCCTTGTTCTTTCCTCGCCCTGCCGTCCGCACGATCAGCGGGTGTTGGGCACACAATATCTGCACTGCGGCCGGGGTGAGCGTGAGCACGTCGTCGATGGGGCGGGGATGTGTTTTCTCGAGTGTGCGCGTCAGCAAGGCATGGGCGCCGCGGATGTCGGCAAGGGCGATGTGCTGGTGGGTCGCGTTGGCGAGCAAGTCCGCCGGTTGCGGGGCGCGGCTTCTGGCCGCCGTGTTCGGCGCGGAATCGGCAGCATCGCGTACTGGCTCTTGAGATCCGTCATCCATGCTGCAGGACGTGATGGAATCGCTTCTGCGGGGCGTGCAGGGCGTTGATTGTCGTGATTGATCCGGTCAGAAAATCGTATCAAACAGCATGCTTCACCCGCAGGTTTTGGAACAAATCGTTTGACTCGCGGGAAGTTCTCAAGGTACGCAGGTGGTGCTCAGCAGCTGCCGACATTTTGCTTTGATTTACATGGGAATACTGCGTTGCCAGGTCAAGGCCAATCG
>JBMFIE010000209.1:0-2808 GCA_049976465.1 Thiomonas sp.
GCCCATGCCGGCCAACCCGTGGGATCTGGTGTTCAACCCGACCTACGCCGACAAAATCAAGTCCTGCGGCATCTCCATGCTCGACTCGGGCGGCGACATCATGGAGGCCGCGTTCAACTACCTGGGCATCCCGCAGAGCACGCAGAACCCGGCCGATTTCGAAAGAGCCTTTGCGATGGTGCAGAAGGTGCGCAAGGACGTGACCCTGTTCTCCTCCTCGGGCTATATCAACGACCTGGCCGGCGGCTCGATCTGCATGTCGCTGGGCTGGTCGGGTGACATGGGCATTGCCGCAGCGCGCGCCAAGGCGGCAAAGAACGGGGTGAACATCGAGGTGTTCCCGCCCACCCACGGCGCGGTGATTTTCATCGACACCATGGCGATTCCCGCCGATGCCAAGAACATCGACAACGCCTACAAGTGGATGAACTACGTGCTCGAGCCCAAGGTGGCTGCGGCCGACACCAACGCCGTCACCTACGCCAACCCGGTGCCGGCCTCGCTGCCCTATGTCGATCCGAAGATCCGGGATAACGACTTCGTGTTCCTCAAGCCGGACATGATGTCCAAGCTGATCCCGCCCAAGGTTTACACCCCGGAGCAGCGCCGCCTGGTCACCCGGCTGTACACCAAGTTCAAGACCGGTCTTTGATGTGAGTCAGGTTGCCACGCCCCAGGCCTTTGCTCTGCGGTGCGTGGCAACCTTCCTGAGACCCTGCCTGACCGATGATGGAGCCCGCGCCGTGACGCTCCCCACCCCGAGTGCCCAACCTTTTCTGCGGATCGACGGCATCACCCGCCGTTTCGACGAAATCGTCGCGGTCAACGACATCCATCTCGACATTGCGCAGGGCGAGATCTTTGCGCTCCTCGGCTCGAGCGGATGCGGCAAGTCCACGCTGCTGCGCATGCTCGGCGGTTTCGAAACCCCGACCGCCGGCCGCATCTATCTGGAGGGGCAGGACATCACCGAGCTGCCGCCTTATGAGCGGCCGATCAACATGATGTTCCAGTCGTACGCGCTGTTTCCGCACCTGACCGTGTTCGACAACATCGCCTTCGGTCTGAGGCGGGACGGCATGCCCAAGGCCGACATTGCCGCGCGGGTCGAGCAGATGCTCGACCTCGTGCAGCTCAAGCCGTATGCCAAGCGCAAACCGCACCAGCTCTCCGGCGGGCAGCAGCAGCGCGTGGCGCTGGCGCGCAGCCTGGCCAAGCGGCCCAAGCTGCTGCTGCTCGACGAGCCGCTGGCCGCGCTGGACAAAAAGCTGCGCGAGCGCACCCAGCTCGAACTGGTCAACATTCTGCGCAAGGTCGGCGTGACCTGCGTGATGGTCACCCACGACCAGGAGGAGGCGATGACCATGGCCGATCGCATCGCCGTGATGAAAGACGGGGCGTTTTTGCAACTGGGCACACCGGTGGAGATTTACGAGCACCCGCAATCCCGCTTCGTCGCCGACTTCATCGGCAATGTCAATCTGTTCGAGGGGCGGCTGGTCACCGACGAACCAGACCATTGCGAAGTGCAGACCGAGGATGTGCTGTTCCATATCGGCCACGGCATCAGTGGCACGCTCAACATGCCGGTGAGCGTGGCGTTGCGCCCCGAGAAAATGACACTCACCCCAGGCCACCACACCCACCCCCACAACGCGATGCAGGGCACGGTGTCCGGGCGCTCGTATATGGGCAGCTACACCGCCTACGAAGTGCTGCTGCCGAGCACGCGTCGCGTGCGCGTGACCGTGTCGAACGCCGATCGGCATGCCGATCCCCTCGAGCTGGGCACGCCCGTGACCGCGCACTGGGCGCCCAATGCGCCAGTGGTCATCGTCGATTGAGACGGGGGAGGCCATCATGCCCAGCAGCATCGACATCCCCGCACCGCGCAAGGTGCGCAAACCCATCAACTGGGGCCGCAAGATCGTCATCGGCATTCCGCAGACCTGGCTGCTGGCCTTTCTGCTGGCGCCGTTTTTCATTCTGCTCAAGATCAGCGTGTCGCAGACCGATGCGCTGGGCATCGGCTTCGAACCGCTGGTCAGCTTTGTCAACGATGCGCTGCAAATCCACATCCGCTTTTCCGCGTATCTGGCGCTGGTGCGCGACAAGCTCTACATCGTCACCTACCTGTCATCGCTGTGGTATGCGGCTTTGACCACGGTGCTGTGCCTGGTCATCGGTTACCCGTTTGCCTATTTCATCAGCCGCGCCAGGCCCACGGTGCGCCCTGCCCTGCTGATGCTGGTGATGCTGCCGTTCTGGACGTCGTTCCTGATCCGCATCTACGCGTGGAAAAACCTGCTCGACATCAACGGCCTAGTCAACCAGGTGTTGCTGTGGGCCGGCATCATCCACGCCCCGCTGCGCATGATGTTCACCGAGTTCTCCTTCATGGTGGGCATGGTGTATGGCTACATCCCGTTCATGATCCTGCCGCTGTACGCCACGTTGGTGAAAATGGATCATCGCCTCGAGGAAGCCGCAGCCGATCTGGGCGCCACGCCGCTGAAGACCTTCTGGCTGGTCACCGTGCCTCTGTCCAGGTCGGGCATCATCGCCGGCAGCCTGCTGGTGTTCATTCCGGCGGTGGGGGAATACGTCATCCCCGAACTGCTGGCCGGGCCATCGACACTGAACATCGGCCGGGTGATGTGGAACGAGTTCTTCCTCAACCTCGACTGGCAGCGGGCCTCGGCGGTGGCCATTGTGATGATTGCGCTCATCCTGCTGCCGATCGCGGTGTTCAACCGCTACCAGACCAGGAGCCTGGAGGGCACGCGATGAAAAAGAACGCCGTGCTGC
>JBMFIE010000210.1:0-2776 GCA_049976465.1 Thiomonas sp.
CAAAAAAATGTGGAAAGCACACAACGGCAAGGGGCCGCAATTACAGGCGCGGGTGCAGTCACAGGATGCTGTGGTGGGCCTGATGGAGCAAATGCATACCGCAGTCGTCGGCGCCGTGACCCCGGTGTTTTCCAGGCAGTGGCTGTCCAAGGGCGGTGTGCTGCTGCAGCATCAGCCCATGCCGTTCTGGGCAGTCATCGCGGCACCAGACACACCTGCGGAGCAGATCGCGGCCGTACGCGCGGCACTGATGGGCACATCTGCAGCGCCGCTCAACCGGGTGCTCAGAATCAAAGGCTGGGAAAACGGCGATCCGAAGCGGTATGCCGACTTCCTGAAGTGGCTGAAAGACTGAGACGCCAGCATTCCCGGACCGGGTCGCCCCCGGTCCGGGCCGCGCTCACGCCCGATCGAACACGATCTCGCCGTTGCGCACCCTGACCGCGATCACATCCTTCGGGCCAAAGCGGCCTTCGAGGATGAGCTTGGCCAGCGGGTTCTCGATGCGCTGCTGGATGGCGCGCTTGAGCGGCCGAGCGCCAAACACCGGATCGAACCCGGCACGGGCGATTTCCGCCAGTGCCTCGTCGCTGATGTCCAGCCGCATGTCGAGCTGCGCCAGTCGGCCCTCGAGCCCGCGCAGCTGGATGCGCGCGATCTCGGCGATCTGTTTCTCGCCCAGCGCGTGGAACACCACCACCTCGTCGATGCGGTTGAGGAATTCCGGGCGGAAATGCGCCTTGACCTCTTCCCACACGGCAGCGCGGATCGCCTCCTGCGGCTGCCCGCTCATCGACATGATCAGATGCGAGCCGAGGTTGCTGGTCATGACGATGACCGTGTTCTTGAAGTCCACGGTGCGGCCCTGACCGTCGGTCAGACGGCCATCGTCGAGCACCTGCAGCAGCACATTGAACACGTCCGGGTGGGCCTTCTCCACCTCGTCGAACAGCACCACGCTGTACGGCTTGCGCCGCACCGCCTCGGTGAGGTAGCCGCCCTCGTCGTAGCCGACATAGCCGGGCGGCGCGCCGATCAGACGGGCCACCGAGTGCTTCTCCATGAACTCGCTCATGTCGATGCGCACGATGTGCTCGTCGGTATCGAACAGAAACTCGGCCAATGCCTTGGTCAGCTCGGTCTTGCCCACGCCGGTCGGGCCGAGGAACAGGAACGAGCCATACGGCCTGCGCGGATCGGACAGCCCGGCACGCGAGCGGCGAATGGCGTTGGACACCGCGCGAATGGCTTCGTCCTGTCCCACCACACGCTGGTGCAGACGCTCTTCCATGTGCACCAGCTTCTCGCGCTCGCCCTGCATCAGCTTGGACACCGGGATGCCGGTGGCGCGACTGACCACTTCGGCGATTTCCTCTGCCCCCACCTGGGTGCGCAGCAGGCGGCGCGCCTGCGGTTTGCCCCCCTCTGCTGCAGTTTCCTTGGCCTGGGCTTCGTGCAACCGGCGTTCGAGCTCGGGCAGCCGTCCGTACTGCAGCTCGGCCACCTTGTTGAAGTCGCCCTTGCGCTTGAGTTCCTCGATCTCGAAGCGAATCTTGTCGATCTCCTCCTTGATCTGCGCCGAGCCCTGCACCGCGGCTTTTTCCGCCTTCCAGATTTCTTCCAGATCGGCGTACTCGCGCTCGAGCCTAGCGATTTCTTGCTCGATCAGTTCGAGCCGCTTGCGCGAGGCCTCGTCGGTTTCCTTGCGCACTGCCTCGCGCTCGATCTTGAGCTGGATCAGCCGCCGCTCGAGCTTGTCGAGCTCCTCCGGCTTGGAGTCGATCTCCATCTTGATGCGCGCAGCCGCTTCGTCGATCAGGTCGATCGCCTTATCGGGCAGGAAGCGGTCGGTGATGTAGCGGTGGCTCAGCTCGGCGGCGGCGACGATCGCCGGATCGGTGATCTCCACGCCGTGATGCACCTCGTACTTTTCCTGCAAACCGCGCAGGATGGCGATCGTGTCTTCCACGCTCGGCTCATCGACCATGACCTTCTGGAAGCGACGCTCCAGAGCGGCGTCTTTCTCGATGTACTTGCGGTATTCGTCGAGCGTGGTCGCGCCGATGCAGTGCAACTCGCCGCGGGCGAGCGCCGGCTTGAGCATGTTGCCCGCGTCCATCGCGCCTTCTGCCTTGCCAGCGCCGACCATGGTGTGAATTTCGTCGATGAAGACGATGGTGCGGCCTTGGTCCTGCGCCAGCTCCTTGAGCACGTTTTTCAGCCGCTCCTCGAATTCGCCGCGATACTTGGCACCGGCCAGCAGCAACGCGATGTCGAGCACCAGCAGGCGCTTGCCGCGCAGACTGTCGGGCACCTCGCCGTTGACGATGCGCTGCGCCAGCCCTTCGACGATCGCGGTCTTGCCCACGCCCGGCTCGCCGATCAGCACGGGGTTGTTCTTGGTGCGGCGCTGCAGCACCTGGATGGTGCGGCGGATTTCGTCGTCGCGGCCGATCACCGGGTCGAGTTTGCCCTGACGCGCGCGCTCGGTGAGATCGATGGTGTATTTTTTCAGCGCCTCGCGTGCGCCCTCTGCCTCGGGACTGTCGACCGCCTGGCCGCCGCGCACGGCGTCGATCGCGGATTCCAGGGATTTGCGGCTCAGCCCGTTTTCGCGGGCGATGCGCCCGGCTTCGCCCTTGTCATCTGCCACGGCGAGCAGGAACAGCTCGCTGGCGATGAACTGGTCACCGCGTTTGCTGGCTTCTTTCTCGGTGATGTTGAGCAGGCCGTTCAGCTCGCGGCTGACCTGCACATTGCCGTCGGTGCCTTCGAC
>JBMFIE010000211.1:0-2763 GCA_049976465.1 Thiomonas sp.
CTTGTTCCAGAACCAGTCGTTGCCTTCTTTCTCCTCACCGCGCAGAAGATTGAGCTCATGGTTGCCCATCACCGCCCAGGCACGCCCTTCACGCACGCGCTGAAACACCCAGTCCAGCACCGCTGGACTGTCCGGGCCGCGATCGATCAGATCGCCGACGAACACCAGGCGACGTCCCTGCGGATGCCGTCCCTGCGCGTCATAGCCCAGGCGGCCAAGCAAATCGCGCAGGGCGTCCCAATGCCCATGCACGTCGCCAATGAGGTCCAGCGGGCCGTCAGGGAGTTCCGCGATACAGCGTGTCATGGGCTCGTCCTCTCCAGGGTGTGTTTGCCTGGCAGCATACGGCCGGCATGCTGCCGACCTTCATGGCGTTGATGCGTCCTGCGGACGGGGCGCGATCTGACACTGGCTTGGTGGCACGAAGCCGATGGCCTGCGGCGCCGTCGGCTTGTGCAGGCATTCCGCCGCCAGGGCGTCGAGCACGTCCCGTGCACTGACCACCGGCAGCAGCCGTGCCCGCCGCTGCACCGCCGCGACATCTCCCAGGGTCAGCCCTCCGATTGCGTTCAGCGCAAGGCGCAGCCCGGGGTCGGGCTGCACGCCCAGTGTGGTGCACAGGTGCCGGAACGCCTCCCAGGCTTGTTCTTTCCGCAACGCGGCGAAGTGCAGCTTGACCTCGAACCGCCGCAACGCGGCCGGGTCGATGGAATCCAGGCGGTTGGTCGTGGCCACGATCACGCCGGTGAAGGTGTCGAGCTGACACAGAAACTCGCCCACCTGACTGACCTCCCAGCTCTGTCGCGCCTGATTGCGATCAGCCAGCAGACTGTCGACCTCGTCGATGGCGAGCACGGCGCCCTCGTCTTCGGCGCGGCGGAACGCCGCGGCCAGCGCCTTCTCGGTGGCGCCCACCCAGGGCGACAGCAGGTCGGACGCCCGGTGCACCTGCAACGGCCGGTCCAGCCGCTGCGCCAGCCAATGGGCAAACGCCGTCTTGCCGGTGCCGGGCGGCCCCTCGAGCAACAGCCGCGCCTGCCCGACCCGCGCAATGCCGTCGGCCAGCGCCTCCAGATCCGCCGCAGCGTTGACCCAGCGCGGATCGAATGCGGGCGTGGGCGCCGGGCGGCGCGGCAGCCCGGCATGTCCCTGGGCCCGCAGGGTGCCATCGACCAGCGCACACAGCGCGCCTGCCGTCTGCTTCGACTCAAGAGCCTGCTCCACCCCGGCGACCACCCGCGCCGCGCGGGTGATGACCGCCGGGGTCAGCGCCGCGTGTGACGCCAGCGCCTGCACCGTGGCCGCATCGGCCAGGCTGCCACAAGCCCGTTGGACGATCGCGCGCCTGACCGCGCGGGGCGGTGTGGGCAGCTGGAGCACCACATCGAAACGCCGCACGAAGGCGGGATCCAGACTGTCGATGTCGTTGCAGATCCACACGGTCGGCACGACATTGGTCTCCACCGCCAGATGCATCCAGCTCTTGAGCGTCTTGACCAGCCCGGCGCTGCCCGGCGGCGGTCGGCGCAGACCGCCGTCGTCATGGAACACATCGTCGAGTTCATCGAACACCAGCACAGCAGGCTGAAACGCCAGCAGAGTCTGCGCCGCGCGCAGCCGCCGCAGCCGCGCCGTGCCGCCGATGGGCTGTCCGTCCCGGTCGGCGCAGGGCAGGGCGTACACCGCGCAATCGAGCGCCGCGCCCAGCACCCGGGTGAGTTCGGTCTTGCCCGTACCTGGTGGCCCGTATAGCAAGATGTTGACACCGGCCTCGCGGTGCGCCAACGCCTGCCGCAGATGATGCACGGCCACATCCAGCAGTGATCCCAGATGGGCGTAATCGGCCAGCGACAGGGTCGGGGCGGGGCTGGGGACGATGGTTTCGCGCAGGACAGATAGGGGATCGACCCCGGGCGTGGACAAGTCCCGCGCGAGTTCTCCAGACCACAGAGTCAGATGCCAGGACAGGCGCGTCGGCCCCTCGCGCACTTCCAGCAGCCCGCTGCGCTGCAGGCGTCCACGGGCAGACAGAGCCGCAGCGATCGCCTGCGGGTCGGCACCCAGCATCGCGGCCATGGCCTGCTGCAGCGACTCGGTGTCGCGATCTCCCAGCGCTGCCGCGAAGGCCTGCAACAGCGGGTCGGTCTGCTGCAGCACGGCCCATTCCAGGATCTGCCGCTCCAGTGGGGAGAAGCCAAACACTTCTGCGAGACTGCCGATGTTCGCCCGCAACGCCTGCGGCATCACGGCATCCGCTTCCAGCAGGGTCAGGCGATCGCGTAGCCTGCACAGCAGCGGCGCGGTGTCGGCGTCTGCGCCGGCGAGCACGCGCCGGGCGACTGTGGCCAGGGCGGGTGTGGTCTCCAGCCAGTCGGGATGCGCGAGCAAGGCGCGGCAGACCCATAGCGCGCCGATGGGCGGTCGGGTGGGCACGGCGGTCGGGGTGGCGTGTGGCGACAGTGCGGTCATGAGATGCTCCCAGGTTCGATGCGGTCATGATGCACCCTGGTTGCGTCAATCTGTGACGCAACCAGTGATCGTTTCCCATCTTCTCGATGGGCGACTTCCATCGGGCTTCCTGTTCCTCGGGGTTTGACGGATGAGACGCCGTCGTTACGTCCTGTTCAGGCGCTTCGGGCATCGCTGTCCCCCAAGGCAGCCCGCCCGCGCCTCAGCCCCGATACTGCCCCCACATCCGCTCGATCTCCTGCGCCATGTCCTGCCGCAGCGTTTGTGGTTCGATCACCGTCACCGCCGCCCCAT
>JBMFIE010000212.1:0-2750 GCA_049976465.1 Thiomonas sp.
CGCGTGATCCATACCCGCCAGCCGGTGGTGAAGCCAAACGCCGCTGCGGCCAGCAGCACGCCATAGCCCAGGCCGATCAGCCACAGCAGCCCTTGCCGCCAGCCGACCAGCCAGGTGATTGCGGCAAATCCGGCCAGCGCGGCTGCCAGCAGCAGGCGGCTTGCGAACTGCTGCAGGCCGCGCCGCGGCGCTTGCGCTGTGGGCGCGATCGACACCGAATTCAGCGCGCTTGCCATGTCTGCTCCAGTTGCTGCCACAGCTGCTGCAGCCGGCTGGGGACATGCGCCATCGGCGCCTTGGTGCGCGACCAGTCGACCATCGAGCCGGGGTAGAGCGCCACGCGGGGCCAGTGCAACATTTCGGACAGCACGAACCAGTTGGTCGCGGCCCAATGCCCGGTGTTGCAGAACGACACGGTGCGCCGCACGCCGCCGGGCTGGGGCAGGGTGCGGGCGATGCGTTGCAGCTCCTGCCCATCGGGCAGCGCGCCGCCGCCGTGCACAAACCAGCGAGCGCTGTCGAAGTCCAGCGCACCGGGCAGAGTGCCCGGGCGGGCTGCGGCAGGGGCTTTTTCGCGGCCCATATAGAAGGCGCGGGGTCGGGCGTCGAGCAGCAGCACACCGGGGTCGTGCAAATCCTGCTCGACCGCTTCGCGGGTGGCCAGGATGGACATGTCGAGCTGCGGGGTGAAGCGGCTGGGCGTGATCGCAGTCGGCCGGGTGGTCAGCGGCAGGCCGGCGGCACGCCAAGCGGCCATGCCGCCGTTGAGGATGGCGAGCTGCTTGAACCCCAGCCATTTCAGCGTCCAGTACACCCGCGCCGGTGCGCCGAAGTCGCTGCTGTCGCCGCCGCTGGCGACGATGACCACGGGCCGGTGCACCTCCAACCCAAGGCTGCGCACCAGAGTCGTGAACTGGTCCAGCGGCAACAAGGCGCCCGGATTGCTTGCCGGGCCGCGCCAGCGTGCATACGGTGCCGCGATGGCGCCGGGAATGTGCGCGGTCTGCGGCGCGGCTGCATCATCGCGGATGTCCACGATCTGCACCGGGCCGCGCCAGGCAGCCAGCGCCGGTGCCGAAATCAGCGGGCCGAAAGCCAATGGCTCTTGCGCTGGCGGTGCGGCGCTCACTCCCTGCTGCAGCGCCCAGGCGGCGAGCAGCCACAGCGCCACCAGCGCGCGCCGCAGCCGCCGCCACCCACCGAGCCGCTGAGGGGACGAAGGAGAAGACAGAAGACTGGCGTGTTCCATGCCACCCATTTTGGAAACACGACCGCGCAAAGGGAACGACAGAGTTGTCATACGCATCCAACTGCGCGGAATATGTGCCGTTGCGAAGCCCAAAGTCCAGCGGGCGGGGGCAAGCGCCTGTTTCGGGAAAATCGGGCTTTTCTGACAGACTCGAAGGACTTTGCGGTGCTACTCTTTACATTTTTGTAAATTCTTGCTCCAGAAGCAAAATGTCCTGTGCCGTGAGGTTCTCCTGATGGAGCCGTTTGCTCTCATCTCGCCCAGTGCGGCATGGATCGAGCAACTGCCCGCATCGGTGGTGATGCTGGTGGGCGACATGGTGCGCTATGCCAACGTCGCGGCGCTGCGGCTGATGCGGGCGTCGCGGCAGGCTGATGTGGTCGGTCGGTCGGTGCAGGACTTCATCCATCCCCTCGATCTGCATCGGTCGCTGGCGCGGCTGCGCCATGCCGAGAGCGGCGGCATCAACCCGGTCACGGAAATCCGCGCCTACGCCTGCGACGGCACGCCGCTGATGCTGGCCATGAGCAGCGCCATCGTGGTGGTGGACGACCAGCGGGCGGTGCTGGCGACCTTTCTCGACATGACCAAGCGCGCCGCGATGGAGCAGCGCCTGCGCCAGACCGACGAAGACTTTCAGCGCATGATGAACACCATGCAGGACGTGTTCTATCGCACCGATGCGCAGGGCATCACCCGCTATGTCTGCCCCGCGGTCAAGCATGTGCTGGGCTATACCGCCGAGGAGATCATCGGCCTGCCGGCGGCGGCGTTCTACCCCGATCCCAGCGAACGCGACGCGCTGGTGGCCGCGATCCGGCAGCACGGCGCGGTACGCGACTTCCCTGGGCGCATGCGGCGCAAAGACGGCGTGATCATCGACATTTCCATCAGCACCCGCGCGCTGCGCGACGAACGCGGCAACTACGCCGGTGTCGAGGGCATCTGGCGCGACATCACCGAGCGCAAGGCGCTGGAGCGCCGCCTCGAACATCTCGCCACACGCGACAGCCTCACCGACATCCAAAACCGCCGCAGCATCCTGGAACAGCTCGACCGATTGCTGCAGCGTGGCACGCCGCTGTCCATCCTGCTGCTCGATCTGGACCATTTCAAACAGGTCAACGACCGCTTCGGTCACGCCGGTGGCGACCGCGCGCTGCAGCGCTTTGCCCAGATCATCACCGCGCACAAGCGCAGCCGCGACTGGTTCGGGCGACTCGGCGGCGAGGAGTTCCTGCTGATCCTCGACGGCGCAGACGCTGACGAGGCGCTGCACATCGCCGAACGCCTGCGCGCTGGCGTCAATGCGCAGCCGGTGGCGCTGGACGATACAAAGCAGGTGCGGTTGAGCGTGAGCATCGGCCTGACACCGTCGGGCCCCGACGACCGTCAAGCCGGAGACCTGTTGCTGCGCGCCGACCGTGCGCTCTACCGCGCCAAGCAGCAGGGGCGCAACTGCGTGTGCTGCGGCTGACGGGGCGGTGAGGGCAGGGTGCAG
>JBMFIE010000213.1:0-2743 GCA_049976465.1 Thiomonas sp.
GCCAAGGTGCTGGAAACCGTGCATATTGCGCGCTTTGCCATGGCAACCAAAATCATCGGCGACGCCGAACCGGTATTCGACGCCTTGGTCGGCGCGCAGCAATGAAACACCGCTGTCGGTGCGCAGACGGCATCGGCATGCGCTGTGTCGAGTTCTCATCCCGGCGCGTTTCGCGGCACGCGACGCGCTGCCCCCTGCGGCAGAGCAGGGGGCGTTTTGCCCTTTCCAGCGGGTCGAATCTCAGGGATAACCCTGGGTCTTCGCCTCCCGCTGCATCCTTTTCGCCTCTGCTGCGTCTTCACCACCGAATCGATGCCTTTGTGAGGATGACCCGATGAACACCCAAGTCCAACCCGCCGCCGTCAAGCCTGTTGCCGCGCCTGCCTGGCGTGCCTGGATCGTGCCGGTGCTATATGTGCTGGGCTGGTTCGTGCTCTACGACCAGCTCGAACCCGCCACCGACGCCTTCATGCGCTGGCTGTCCGCCGCCACGGGTCTGGCATCGTCCAGCCACCTCTACAGCGCGCTGGCGTTTTTTGTGTTTGAAGTGCCCAAGGTGCTGATGCTGTTGGCGCTCATCGTGTTTGTCGTCGGCGTGATCCAGACCTTTTTCACGCCGGAGAAGACCCGGGCGATCCTCGCGGGCAAGCGCCAGGGCGTGGGCAATGTGCTGGCGGCGAGTCTGGGCATCGTCACGCCGTTTTGCTCGTGTTCCGCAGTGCCGCTGTTCATCGGCTTTCTCACTGCGGGCGTGCCGCTGGGGGTGACGTTTTCGTTTCTGGTCTCGGCGCCCATGGTCAACGAGGTGGCGCTCGCCCTGCTGTTTGGCATGTTCGGCTGGAAGATCGCGGCAATCTATCTCGGCCTGGGGCTCACCGTGGCCATCGCAGCCGGTCTGGTGATCGGGCGCATGAACCCGGTCAATCTGGTCGAAGCCTGGGTGTTCGACATCCCGGCGGTGCACGGCGAGGAAGGCAAGCTCACATGGCAGGCGCGCTTTGCCCAGGGCTGGAAGCATGTGCGCGACATCGTGCTCAAGGTGGCGCCCTATATCGTCGCCGGCGTGGGCGTGGGGGCGTGGATCCACGGCTATGTGCCGCAGGACTTCATGGCGCACCTGATGGGCAAGAGCGCGTGGTGGTCGGTGCCGCTGGCGGTGCTGATCGGCGTGCCGATGTATTCGAACGCCGCAGGCATCATTCCGGTGGTGCAGGCGCTGCTGGGCAAGGGCGCAGCGCTGGGCACGACCCTGGCGTTCATGATGGCGGTCACCGCGCTGTCCTTCCCCGAGTTCATGATTCTCAAGAAGGTGATGAAGCCCAGGTTGATCGCGCTGTTCGCCGGGGTGGTGGCGGTGGGCATCATCATCGTGGGATATGTGTTCAATGCGGTGATGTGACTTGCCGCGATTTTTTCAAGGAGTGTTCGATGTATGACATCAAAATCCTCGGCACGGGCTGTGCCAATTGCAAGACCACGCAAAAGCTGGTCGAAGACGTGATTGCCGCCAAGGGCGTGCAAGCGCAGGTGGACAAGGTCGAGGACATCCCCTCGATCATGAAATACGGCGTGATGAGCACCCCGGGCGTGGTGATCGACGGCAAGGTGGTGCACTCTGGCGGCGTGCCCAGCCGGGCGCAGGTCGAGAGCTGGTTCAAAGCCTGAGTGCAACGCACCCGATCGATGTCTTACTCGACCAGCTTTTCCAGCTTGGCCTTGTCGAAATGCTCGGTGCGCAGGGCTTCGGGTGGGCAACCCTCTGGCGGGCAGATGCCATGGCGCTCCAGTGCCTGCCAGAGCAGTGCCACCTGATGTTCGAGCTGCGCGGCATGATCGATCAGCCCCAGGATGGCGCGTGACTGCGGGTCGTCGCCGTTTTGCGTGACCGCATAGGCGGAAAATCCCATCCTCGCCGCGGTTGCTTCGCGCTGCTGCTCGGCGTCTTTCTGAATGATGCGCGCCGGATTGCCCACGGCGGTGGCACCTGCCGGCACGGCCTTGACCACCACGGCGTTGGAGCCGATGCGCGCCCCCTCGCCCACGGTGAATCCGCCGAGCACCTGCGCGCCCGCCCCCACCACCACACCGGCCTCGAGGGTCGGATGTCGCTTGGTCCCCTTGTAGAGCGAAGTACCACCCAGGGTGACGCCCTGGTAGATGGTGCAGTCGTCACCGATTACCGCCGTCTCGCCGATGACTACACCCATGCCGTGGTCGATGAACACCCGCCGGCCGATGGTCGCACCGGGGTGGATCTCGATGCCAGTGAGCCACCGGCCCCAGTGCGAGATCCAGCGCCCGAGCCAGTGCCAGCCGCGCGTCCAGCAGGCATGCGCCACGCTGTGGAACATCAAGGCATGCAGGCCGGGGTAACAGGTGATGACCTCCCAGCTGGAGCGTGCCGCCGGGTCGCGCTCGAGAATGATCTGGATGGTTTCACGCAGGCGTTGCAGCATGGATCGCGTCCTGGAAGGCGTTTGGGCAACACAGAAGCAGTCGCTTGTGTACTGCGCATCCTGCCTGCGGGCGCGCACAGTCACATAGACGATTGCGTGTTGCCTTGGAGCAGTGCAGTGTATTGAACGGCAGCCGAGTCTGCCGAGCGCCGTGTCAGCGCTGCGGCAGCTTGCGCAGGATGGCGCTGCACACCCCGCGCAGGATCTGCACTTCCTCGCGTGACAGCTCGGCGCGCGAGGCCAGGCGCCGCAGCCGCGGCAGCAGCTTGCGCGGCGCAGCCGGATCG
>JBMFIE010000214.1:0-2729 GCA_049976465.1 Thiomonas sp.
ACAGGCCGCTGCAGCGATCCATTCGGCCTGTCGCTGCGCCGCCCCCTGGTGTGCCGCGGCAAACTCCTGCGCCCGCTGCGCGGCCAGTGCCCGCGCCGGTGTGTCGTCCAGCCAGCGGCCCAGCGCCGTCCAGACCTGCGCCGCATCTCCCGCCTGCACCGCCGCGCCTGAGGCGAGCGCCGCCTGTGCGGCGGCCGCGAAGTTGAACTGCGACGGCCCCAGCACCACCGGGCAACCGCAGGCGCAGGCCTCGATCAGATTCTGCCCGCCCAGCGGCAGCAGGCTGCCGCCGATGAACGCCGCATCCGCCATGGCGTAATACGCCGCCATCTCCCCTACCGAATCGCCCAGCCAGACCGCAGTCTCGGCCGTGGGCGGCCCCATGCTGCGGCGCTGCACCGCCATGCCGTGCGCGGCGAGCAGCTGCGCCACCGCGTCGAAACGCTGCGGATGTCGCGGCACCCACACCAGCAGCGCCCGCGCGGCCAGCGACTCGGGCAACGCGCGCAGCAGCATCGCCTCCTCGCTCTGCCCGCCGCTGTCGCGGGTGGAGGCCAGCAGCAACACTGGGCGCGCCGCGGCGGCCCTCCACTGCGCCCCGCGCGCGAGCAGTTCCGCATCGGGCCGCATGTCGAACTTCAGATTGCCCAGAACCTGCACCTGCGCCGCGCCCAGTGCGCGGATGCGCTGCGCATCCTCCGCGGTCTGCGCTGCCGCCTGCAACCCGCCCCAGGCGATGCGGGCGAGCGCCGGCCAGCGCTGCCAGCGTCGGGCACTGCGCGCGCTCAGGCGGGCATTGGCCAACAGCAACGGCACCCCGGCGCGGCGGCATTGCTCCGCCAGATTCGGCCAGACCTCGGTCTCGATCAGCACTGCCACCCGCGGCCGAAAGCGTCGCAGCAAGCGGCGCATCGCCCCCGGCAGATCGTAGGGCAGCCAGACCTGCACATCGCCGGGCTGTAGCAGTTCAGCGCCGGCAGCGCGGCCCGTGGCAGTCGTGTGGGTGAGCAGCAGGCGCATGTCCGGGCAGCGCTGCCGCAAGGCGGCGATCAGCGGCGCCGCGGCCCGCGTCTCGCCCAGCGACACCGCATGCACCCAGATCACCCTAGCCTGGTCCGCCAGGGTCTGCGTCATCCCTGCGGGGTACCAGCCCAGCCGTTGCGCCCAATCCCGCCGATACAGCGGCTCGGCCCGCCCGCGCCACCACAGCCGCGCAAACGCCAGCGGCAGCAGCGCGCGCCACAGCGCGGTGTAGAGATGCAATGCCAGCTTCATGCCGTAGCGCTGTCGGCCGCGCCCAGCACGGCCTGCGCTGCGTGCAGGACGGCATCGACCGTGGGCGGCTGGCCGCGATCTCCCAGGCTGCGCCACGGCCCTGCCGACTCGAATTCCACGCTGTGCGGCGACGAACCGGTGTAAATCGCCACCGCCGGCGTGCCCACGGCTGCCGCGAGGTAGAGCAGCCCGGTATCGACCCCCACCACCAGACTGGCCGCGCGCAGCACCCGCATCCACTCGGACAGCGCAAACGCCTGCGGAGCCACCAGCGCTGCGTGCGTTCCCTCCCCATTCTGGGAGAGAAATTGCGAGGCACATCCGGCGGACTCGCCAAGCGCATTTCTCTCCTCCCCTCCCCAACCCTCCCCGTTGACGGGGAGGGAGCGAGGAGAACGGGGTGGCTGAGCCGCTGATGCGGCAACCGCCGTTTCCACCGCATCGGCCAGGCGCTGCGCGCGCTCCCGCTCCGCGGCATTGCCCCAGGCCAGCACACACACCCTGCCCTGCGCGGCGAGCGCTCGTCCGAGCGCGACCCAACGTGCTTCGTCCCACAGCTTGCGCTCCTTGGCCGTGGCGCTGAGCAGCACCGCATAGGGTGCGTCGCCGGGCAGCCAGTCCGGGCGGGCGGCCTGCAGACTCAGACCGTAGTGCGGCTTGCCCTGCGGGGTATGGCCCAAAGCCCAGCCGACCAGCGCGCGGTAGCGCGGCACCGCGGCCTCGGTGCGGCGCAGCGCGGTTTTCTGCCGATGGGTGTAGAACAACGGCGCCAACGCCTCGCGCGCGCTGGCCCAGGACAGACCGTACAGCGGCCCGCGCGCCAGCCGGGCGATCAGCGCGCTTTTCACCAGCCCCTGCAGGTCGATCACCGCGTCATACGGCTGGGCGCGCAGTTGGGCCTTCCACGCGCGCCACTCGCGCTGGATGTCGCTGCGCCAGATTGCCTTGCGCCAGCGCCGCAGGGCCAGAGGAATGACGCGGTGCACGCCGGGATGGGCGCGCACGATGTCGGCATAAGCCTCCTCGACCAGCCAGTCGATCTGCGCGCCGGGGTGGGCGGTGAGGATGTCGTGCACCACCGGCAGGGCGTGGACCACGTCGCCCATCGAGCTGGTCTTGACGATCAGCACCCGCAGCGGTCGGGTCGGCGTTGGGGCCACCTTGCTCAAAATGGCAACTTCAGTGTGGCGTCCAGCGCCAGCAACGCGGCGCGAAACTCGGCCTGCACACGCTGCAGCGCCTGCGCGTTGGCACCTTCGAAGCGCAGCACCACACAGGGTGTGGTGTTCGACGGGCGGGCCAGGCCAAAGCCATCGACATAGTCGGCGCGCACCCCGTCGATGGTGCTGACCTGCACCGCGCCGGGAAAACGGCCCTCGCGCTGCAAGCGCTCGCACAGGGTGAAGTTTTCGCCCTCGGCGATGTCGAGCTTGAGTTCCGGTGTGGACACCGAG
>JBMFIE010000215.1:0-2717 GCA_049976465.1 Thiomonas sp.
CCCGCGCGCGGCGACGACCCCGGCGGCGACCCGCTGCGCAGCTGGCGCAAGCTGCACAAGGGCGAGTCGCTGTGGTGGACGGCGCAGGCGCGTAACAAGCGCTGCATCACCCTCGATCTCAAGCACCCCGAAGGCCGTGCGCTGGCGCTTCGAATGGCCGAGCGCGCCGATGTGGTGGTGGAAAACATGCGCCCGGGCGCGCTGGAAAAACTCGGTCTGGGCTGGGACGATCTCCGCGCGGTCAACCCCAGCCTGGTGATGGTGCGCATCTCCGGTTTTGGCCAAACCGGGCCGATGGCGCAGCAGCCGGGTTTCGGCGCGATTGCCGAGGCGATGGGCGGGATGCGCTATGTCACTGGCGACCCGGACCGTCCGCCGATGCGTGCCAATCTGTCGCTGGGCGACTCGATCGCCGCGCTGCACGCGGTGATGGGCGCGCTCATCGCCCTGCGCCACCGCGATGCCACTGGTGGGCGCTGGGACGGCAGGCGCGGCGGCGAAGGCCAGGTGGTCGATGTGGCGCTGACCGAGAGCGTGTTCAACATGATGGAGAGCACGCTGATGGAATACAGCTACGACGGCACGGTGCGCCAGCGCACCGGCACCAGCATTCCGGGCATCACGCCGTCGAATGTCTACCGCAGCAAGGGCGGTGAGTGGGTGCAGATATCGGGCAACGGCGATGCGATTTTCAAGCGGTTGATGCGCGCCATCGGTCGGCCCGACCTGGCAGACGACCCCGATCTGGCGCGCAACCCGGGCCGTATGGCGCGAGCCGATGAGATCGACGCCGCCATTCAGTCCTGGGCCGCGCAGCACGAGCCCGAGGCCATCGTGCAGGCCATGCGTGCTGCCGATGTGCCGGCAGCGCGCATTTACAGCATTGCCGACATCGTGGCCGATCCGCAGTTCCAGGCTCGCGGCATGATCGAGCGGCACGCCCTGGCAGACGGCAGGCCGATCGACCTGCCCGCGCCTGCGCCGCGGCTGTCGGCCACACCGGGCCAAACCCGCTGGCTCGGGCCGAAGCTGGGCGCGCATACCGAGGCCGTGCTAGCGGAACTGGGTCTGGACGCCGCGCAAATCGCTGCGCTGCAGCAGAGCGGCGTGGTCTGAGGCCGACCGGCGCGTCAGACCCTACTGCTGCGCCAGATAGACCGGATGCCGGTCGCGGGTCTGCACGTGGTAGTGCAGGTTCTTGCGGTCTTCACGCTGACGCTGCGCCACCTTGGTCGGGCGGCGCACGATCTCCCGGCGTTTGGCCTGCGGTCTGCGCTCGGCGACCAGATGCCGCGGCGCCACCTTGCGCTCGGCCACCACCGGCCGACTCTGCGCCTTGCGTTCGGCCTCGAGGATGCGCGGGGTGTGGGTGACGTAGATGGTGACGAACTGCCCCTTGCGGAATACCCCGCGCTCGGAGGTGTGGTTCCACTGCGCGACCTGCAGCGGACTCAAGTGATAGCGATGCGCCACGCGCTCAACCGAGTCGCCATACTTGCCCACGCGCAGCACCAGACGACGGCCTGGCGGGGGTTCGGGCGCGAGGGCGAGCACCGCGTTTTCCGCGACCGCGACGCTGACGTTCTTGTTACCGCCCTCGTCGGTCTTGGGGATGAGCACGGTGGAGCCGGCCTTGATCAGCTGGCGGGCCGGAATGTCGTTGGTATCGCGCAGCAGGGCTTCGCTCACATCGAGCTCGCGCGCCAGTTGCGCGGGCGAGGTCGTGGCCTTGACGGTGTAGGCGGTCCAGGTAGACAGCGGCCCGTTGTACGCCTGCAGCGCCAGGGCAAAATGCGTGGCATTGTCATAGGGCAACAGGATGCGCGGATTGGTCGCGCCCAGGATGACCGGCTTGGTGTAGGCCGGGTTGAGCGAGCGGAATTCGGCGGTGGTCATGCCAGCGAGCTTGGCGGCGAGCGACACATCGATGTCCCGCGTGATGACCACGGCCTTGAAATACGGATGATCCGGAATGTCCGGCAGGGTGATGCCGTATTTGGCCGGGTTGGAGATGATGTTCTTCACCGCCTGCAGCTTGGGGTAGTAGCTGCGGGTCTCGCTGGGCATGCGCAGGTCCTGGTAATCGACCGGCAGGTTGTGCGCTTTGTTGTAGGCAATGGCGCGCTGCACACTGCCTTCACCCCAGTTATAGGCCGCCAGCGCGATCTGCCAGTCGCCGAACATGTTGTAGAGATTCTGCAGATAGTCGAGCGCGGCGTTGGTCGACGCCAGTACGCTGCGGCGATCGTCCTGGAACAGGTTCTGCTTGAGGTTGTAGTGCTTGCCGGTGGACGGAATGAACTGCCACATTCCCACCGCATGCGCCACCGATTTGGCGTCGGGGTTGTACGCGCTTTCGATGAACGGCAGCAGCGCCAGCTCGGTGGGCATGCCGCGCTTTTGCACTTCCTGCACGGTGTAGTAGAGATACTTGCGCGCACGCTCGGTCATGCGGGCAACGTAGTCCGGGCGGGAGACATACCACTGCGCCGCCTGCTCGACCAGCGGGCCGTCCATGTCGGGAATGGCAAACCCGGCGCGGATGCGCTGCCAGATGTTGGCGTACTGCGGGGTGATGTCCTTGGTGTCGTCCTGCAGCGCGGTCTGCTCGGTGGGGGTGAGGCTTTTGCTGGGGACTGTGTCCGCGGTGAGCGGGGTGCTCGGGGCTGCGGAGGCTGTGGAGGGTGAGGGGGAAGATGCGCTGCTCGACGGGGGGG
>JBMFIE010000216.1:0-2701 GCA_049976465.1 Thiomonas sp.
ACGCCGCGGCGGCAAGGGGCTGATGGGCTGGTGGAGCGCGCTGCCGTGGAAGGACGCGTCGGTGGTGGCGCAGATCCTGGCGTTGGTGAGCTTTATCTTCGGGGGCGCAGGCGGTATCGTCAATGCCAGCTGGCAGCTCGACAATGTGGTGCACAACACCCTGTGGATTCCGGCGCACTTTCACCTGACCGTCGGCACCATGACCACGCTGGTGTTCATGGGCGTGAGCTTCTGGCTGCTGCCGCACCTGACCGGTCGCAGGCTCTACAGCCCGAAGCTGGCGCTGTGGAGCGTGTGGCTGTGGTTCCTCGGACTGATGACTTGGGGTTTTGCCGGACACTGGGCCGGCATGGGCGGAGTGCCGCGTCGCGCCTGGGTTTCGGCCCTGCCGCATGACCAGTATTTGCAACTCTACGGCGCTGTGCATCCGGCACTGATCATCGTGGGCATCGGCGGCGTGATTGCCGCGGTGGGCGCGGTGCTCTACTACATCGTGTTCTTCGGCACGCTGTTCGGCCAGAAAGATGCCAAGGCGATGCGCGAGATCCCGTTTACCGAATACATCACCCCCGCCACTGGTTCGACTCTGGCGCGCATTGCCGAGCCGCTGGGGATGTGGACGCTGATCACCTTTGTCATCACTCTGGCGGTGTATCTGCCGGTGTTCTGGCCGATGCTGACTCATCCGATCCACGCCCCGGGCTTTGTGCTTTGGTGATGGAATGCACGATGCAGCGTCTGCAAACGCAGCCCGAGCCGTCCGGCAACCAAGGCGCGGCGGCTGGAAGGCCTCTGCGCTGCGTGCGGCCATCGTGTCGCTCGCGCTGCTGGCTGCGCTCTATGCCTGGTCGCGACTGCAGCCGCACGGCGCGGCGCTGCACGGATCTGTTCTCCAGCCCTTGCCGGCACCAGCATTCACCGGCTTCACAGACACGCAAGGTCGAGTGTTCAGCTGGCGACAGCAGCGCGGCCATGCGGTCCTGGTGTTCTTCGGCTATACCCATTGCCCCGATGTCTGCCCGCTCACCCTCGGGGCGCTGGCGCAGAGCCTGCAGCAACTCGGTGCGTTGCGGCAGCGCGTGCGGGTGGTGTTCGTCACCCTCGATCCCGCACGCGACAGCCCTTTGGTGCTGCGTGCCTATCTCGACGGCTTTTTGCCCAATGCGATCGGCCTGCGCGGCTCGCCCGCGACGGTGGCCAACTCAGCGCGGCAATGGGGCATCAGCTGGCGCCGGGTCGATACTGGAGCGGGGCAGTACTGGATCGACCATACTGCGGCGGTCACCCTGGTCGGCCCCGACGGCCGGCTGCTCGCCCGGTACGGTTACGGCCAGCTCACCCATCCCGCCTGGCTGGCAGACGACCTGCGCCACGTTTTGGAGCCTTGATCATGCAACACGGCTGGCCGCTGGCGGCCTGGGGCGGGTGGGTTGCACTGGTCGCAGCGATGCTGCTGGTGTACGGGCTGGCGGCCTGGCGCGGGCGCTGGGCTGGGTGGCGGGTGGCGGTGTTCAGTCTGGGCTGCCTGCTCACCCTGGGTTCGGCATGGGGCCTGCACAATCCGCTGGCGTCGATGACCGGCTACACCATCGCGCTGATGAGCATGGGACAGATCGTCTCGCCGCTGTTGCTGCTGGGCATTCCGCCGCAGGTGCGCGCGCGCTGGCATCGGCCTCCCCATACGATGTGGAGCGACTGGCTGCTCGACCCTTGGGTCGCAGCTGCGGTGTTCGTGATCGTGACCCTCGGTGTCAACCTGCCCGGCGTGTTCGACACCGCGCTGGCCAATGCGCTGTTTTCCGGGCCGATCGGTCTGCTGCTGCTGATCTCTGGGCTGATGTTCTGGGCACAGCTGCTGGCGGGAAGCACGCGGCTGCATACACGCTGGATCGCCGGCCTGTTCGGCTGGCTGGGCAGCCTGCCGATGATGGTCATCGCCGCGGTTTGGGTGTGGAGCGCCCAGGTGCTCTACACCCCATACCTGGACGTGCTGTGCGTGTGGAACCTCAGCCCGCTCGACGACCAGCACTACGCCGGGCTGGTGATGTTCGCAGCAGGGTTGCCTCTGCAGTTGCGCGCGGCCTGGCTGCTGATCATGCCCGCTGACACCATGTCCGCCGCTTCTTGACCTTGCCGCTGTGTGTCGCTTGCGGCGCGCAGCTTTTTATTTTTTTCAGACTCCCAAGGACGATCCATGAAACTTCGATCTCTCAGCATGATTGCGTTGTCGCTGCTGGTCTGCGCCGCAGCGCAGGCGCAGACCGCCACCGGCAATCCGGCAGCGGGCAAGTACGACAGTTCGATGTGCGAAGGCTGTCACAACATGCGCGGCGGCTTCAAGACCGATTTCCCGGCCGAATACCGCGCTCCAAAGCTCAACGGCCAGAGCGCCGCATATCTTGCCCAGTGCCTGCAGGACTACCGCAGCGGCGTGCGGCGCAATCCGACGATGAAGGCCGTGGCCGACATCCTCACCCCGCAGCAGATCGCCGATCTGTCGGCGTATTACGCGGTCGCCAAAGACCAGCCCATCAAATGAGGAGCATGACAATGAAACGCGCCATCCCAGGAGTTAGCCTGGCCGCACTGCTCGCGCTGGCCTCTGCCGCCCATGCCGCAGACACCAAAAAAGGCGAGGAACTGGTGAACAAGGGCGGCTGCATCGCCTGTCATGGGGCGGGGCTGGACAAGCCCATTGCGC
>JBMFIE010000217.1:0-2697 GCA_049976465.1 Thiomonas sp.
GACGTTTTTCCCAGTGCGGGTCGAGCACACTGGTTTTGAGCAGATGCGCGCCCACCGCCTCCAGCCATTGCGGCTCGATACGCGCCACGCCGCGGGCATACAGCCGGGTGGTCTCCACCAGCTCGGCGGCCATGATCCAGCGGCCGGCCTTGCGTCCGATCGGCGAAGATGGGTGAATGGCGAAACGGATGCCGCGCGCGCCCAGGTATTGCGGCTGATCGTCGCCCTTATAGCCGATGTTGCCCAGCAGTCCGGCGAGCAGCGCGGTGTGGATCTGCTCATAGGTCGCCGGGGCGGTGTTGAGCCGCCAGCCCTGCTCGGCCACCAGGGTGTGGAGCTGGCTGTGCACGTCGTGCCACTCGCGCAGCCGCAGCGGCGAGAGATATTGCCCGCGCAGCTCGGCCCACAGCTTGCGCTGCGATTTTTTGTGTTCCACCGCGGCGTGGTAATGCGCCCAGAGCTTGAGCCAGCCAAGAAACTCCGAGCGCTCGTCTGCAAACTTGCGGTGCGCCTCGTCTGCCGCCTGCTGCGCCTCGGCGGGACGTTCGCGCGGGTCTTGTACCGACAGCGCGGCGGCGATGATCAGCACCTCGGTGAGCGACTCGCGGCTGCGCGCCTCCAGAATCATGCGGCCGATGCGCGGATCGAGCGGCAGGCGCGCGAGCTCGCGGCCCAGCGGCGTGAGGGCGTTGCGCGCGTCGACCGCGCCAAGCTCGGCGAGCAGCTGATAGCCGTCGGCAATCGCCTTGCGCGGCGGCGGGTCGATGAACGGAAAGTCTTCGATGGCATCGAGCCCGAGCGACTTCATGCGCAAAATCACCGCCGCCAGCGACGAACGCAGCACCTCGGGCGTGGTAAACCGCGGGCGCGACTGGAAATCGGCCTCGTCGTACAGCCGGATGCACACGCCGCCCGCCACCCGGCCGCAGCGCCCGGCGCGCTGCTGCGCCGCGGCCTGGCTGATCGGCTCGACCTGCAGCATTTCGACCTTGTTGCGGTAGCTGTAGCGCTTGACCCGCGCCAGCCCGGCATCGATGACATATCGAATGCCCGGCACGGTCAGCGAGGTCTCGGCCACATTGGTCGCCAGCACGATGCGCCGTGCGCCGCCGCTGGCGAACACGCGCTCCTGCTCGGCCTGCGACAGCCGCGCATACAGCGGCAGGATCTCCACCGCCTGCCGCCCGGTCTGCAGGTGATGCTTACGCAGCGCGGCCTCGGTGTCGCGGATTTCGCGCTCGCCCGGCAGGAACACCAGAATGTCGCCAGGGCCGATCCGCCACAGTTCATCGACCGCATCGCAGATCGCTGCGGCCTGGTCGCGGTCGTCGCCCGAAGAAACACCGGGCCGCACCTGGTCATCTTGCCCCCCTGCGGAGCCCGGGGCAGGCGGTGGGCCGTCCTTGATGCCGAAAGGTCGCCAGCGCACCTCCACCGGATACAGCCTGCCGGATACTTCGATCACCGGCGCCTTGCCCTTGGCCGAGCGGAAATGCTCGGCAAAGCGCTCAGCGTCGATGGTCGCCGAAGTGACGATGAGCTTCAGATCGGGGCGGCGCGGCAGCAGCTGCTTGAGATACCCGAGCAGCACGTCGATGTTCAGGCTGCGCTCGTGCGCTTCGTCGATGATCAGGGTGTCATACGCACGCAGCAGCGGGTCGCTCTGCGTCTCGGCCAGCAGGATGCCATCGGTCATCAGCTTGATCGACGCGCCCGGCTGCAGACGATCGTTGAACCGCACCTTGTAGCCGGCGATCTGCCCGAGTTCGCTGCCCAGTTCCTGCGCGATGCGCCGGGCGATGCTCACCGCCGCCAGCCGCCGCGGCTGGGTATGGCCGATCAGGCCGCTGCCGCCCGCGCCCAGGCCGCGGCCGATCGACAGCGCGATCTTCGGCAGTTGCGTGGTCTTGCCCGAGCCGGTTTCGCCGCAGACGATGACCACCTGATGTTCCCGCAGCGCCTGCGCGATGTCCTCGCGCCGCTGCGACACCGGCAGGTCTTCCGGAAAGCGCACCGCGCCAACCGGGGTCGCGGCCACGGTCTGGCGCGCGCCAGCAGGGCGGCGCGGACGCGGCGCACGGGAGGAGATCTGTTCAGGCATGGATGACAACGACATCGCAAGGCAACCCGCCATTTTCGGATAATCGCGGCATGATCGCCCAGCAAGAACAATTCGTCGGATGGCTGCGCTCGGTGGCGCCCTACATCCACGCCCACCGCGGCAAGACCTTCGTCGTCGCGATCGCCGGTGAGCTGATCGCCGCCGGCAAGCTCAACGCCCTGGTGCAGGACGTGGCGTTGCTCACTGCGATGGGTGTGCGCATCGTGCTGGTGCACGGCTTTCGCCCGCAGATCGAGGCCCAGCTGCGCGAAAAGGGCGTGGGGGCGCGCTACTCGCACGGCATGCGCGTGACCGACGAGGTGGCGCTCGACGCCGCGCAGGAAGCCGCCGGGCAACTGCGCTTCGAGATCGAGGCCACATTCAGCCAGGGCCTGCCCAACACACCCATGGCCGGCGCGACCGTGCGCGTGGTGTCGGGCAACTTCATCATCGCCCGGCCGGTGGGCATCATCGACGGGCTGGACTTTCAACACACCGGCCTGGTGCGCAAGGTCGATGCGCCCACCATCCAGCGCGCACTCGAATACGGCGCGGTGGTGCTGATGTCGCCCTTTGGCTATTCCCCCACCGGCGAG
>JBMFIE010000218.1:0-2686 GCA_049976465.1 Thiomonas sp.
CAGTTGGCGAACTGCACCGCCGCCAGGCCCACCAGCACCGCCCCGACCCACAGCACCCCGTAGTTCAGCCAGGATCTGCGCAGCTCCTTGCGAGCCAGACGCCAGAGGGCGGTGGGTCGGACGCTTGCGTGCATGGGTTTCGAGGATAGCAGCGACCGACCAAGCCGCATACTGCCGCGAGTAAAAGCCAACTGAAACAAAACCTTGCGCGTGTCCACGGCGGCAACTCGGGCATTGCACTTAAGGGTTTTTACGAAGTAGGATAACCCTGCTTTTTTGACAAAAGTTAAAACTCTACCCGTTCACAACCCCTCTTGCGAGAAAGCCTTCCATGCGTTCCCTTCATCAACTCACCGTGCCGGAAAAGCTGCTGCACACCGGCTTCATTTTTCTGGTGTGCGTCGGTTTGCTCTGTGCCGAAGCCTATCTTTACGTCACGCACACGGGGCTGGACGGCAAGACGGGCGTCACGCTCAAGGACATCCAGATCGCCTACTACGGCAACCGCGACAGCAGCAAGCTGCAAACCGTGCTGCCGACCATGCTGACCAACGCCGGCGTGCCCAAGGCGCAGTGGCCTGCCATCGAGCAGACCGTCGATCACTGGGTGGTTAGCGGCCAGAGCAAGGCCGAGTACGAGAGCCAGATCAAGCCGATCATCGATCAGCACTGCATGATGTGCCACAGCGTGGCGATGAGCAAGCAGCTGCACAACCCGCCGTTGGCCTCTTATGAGGATGTGAAGGCGGTGGCCAAGGTGGACACCGGCATGTCATACAACAGCATGCTGCTCAACGGCATGGTGCACCTGACCATGCTCGGGCTGATTTTCTGGGTCGCGGGCTGGCTGTTCCTGCAGACCCGGGTGCACAACCAGATCAAGGCGATTTCGGTGGTCACACCCTTCATTGCCATGCTGGTGGACTTCGCCGGGTGGTTCCTGACCAAGCAGAATCCGGGATTTGCCTGGTTCGTGCTGATCGGCGGCGCGCTGTCCTGCCCGATTGCGATGCTGGAAATGGGTGTGGCGCTGTTCGATATGTGGATCGGCCTGCCCAAGTTCCTGCTGCAGCGCATCGTCACCGAAGTGCCCAAGCCTGCGGTACGCGCAGCCACGGTCTGACGATTCCCAACGCAGTCGCCTTCCCGCCATTGCGGAAAGAGCGCAACGTCCCGACGCGCGAGGCGCGCAGCCCCTCCCCGCTCCGTGGGGGAGGCTGGGAGGGGGAAGAATCAAACCGCTGCGCACCGGATCAATAGAATCGGCCGCATGAGCACCGCCCCCACTCCCGCCTCTGCCTTGTGCGTCGTGGTCCTTGCTGCCGGCAAGGGCACCCGCATGCGGTCCGACAGCCCCAAGGTGCTGCAACCTCTGGCGGGCAAGCCGCTGCTCGGCCATGTGCTGGACACGGTGCACCAGCTCGCTGCCGAGCGTGTGGTGGTGGTCACCGGGTTTGGCGCGCAGCAGGTGCAGCAGGCTTTCGCGCACCAAGCGCATCTGCGTTTCGTGCTGCAGCAGCCGCAGCTCGGCACCGGTCATGCGGTGCAGCAGGCGCTGCCCGAGTTGCCGCCGGATGGCGTGTGTCTGGTGCTGTACGGCGACGTGCCGCTGGTGAGCGCCGCAAGCCTGGTGCCCATGGTCGCGCAGGCGCGTGCCGGGGCGCTGGCGCTGCTGACGGTCGAACTGCCCGACCCCACCGGTTACGGCCGCATCCTGCGTGGCGCTGGCGGGGCAGTGCAAGGCATCGTCGAGCACAAAGACGCCACGCCGCAGCAACGCGCAATCCGCGAATGCAACACCGGCATTCTGTGCGCGCCGCTGCAGCATCTGCGCCGCTGGCTGGGCCATCTGCGCAACGACAACGCGCAGGGTGAGTACTACCTGACCGACGTGGTGGCACTGGCCGTGGCCGACGGCGTGCCGGTGCAGACCTCGACCGTGGCCAATGCCGACGACGTGCTCGGCGTGAACGACCGCAAGCAACTGGCGCATCTGGAGCGTGTGGTGCAGCAGCGCGCAGCAAACCGCCTGCTCGAATCCGGGGTGACGCTCGCCGACCCGGCGCGGCTGGACGTGCGCGGTGCGCTGCACTGCGGGCGCGATGTGTTCATCGACGTGGGCTGCGTATTCGAAGGCGAGGTGCATCTGGCCGATGGCGTGCGCGTGGGGCCCTACGCGGTGCTGCACGATGTGCGCGTGGGCGCGGGCACGGTCATCCATCCGTTCTGCCATCTCGACGGCGCGGGCATCGGTGCCGACGCGCTGATCGGCCCGTTCGCCCGCCTGCGCCCGACCACGGCGCTGGCCGACGGGGTGCACATCGGCAACTTCGTCGAGGTGAAGAATTCCACCCTGGGCGTTGGCTCCAAGGCCAACCACCTCAGCTATGTGGGCGACGCCACCGTGGGCGCGCGGGTGAACATCGGCGCGGGCACCATCGTCGCCAACTATGACGGCGCCAACAAGCACCGCACCGTCATCGAGGATGACGCGCACACCGGCTCGAACTCGGTGCTAGTCGCGCCCCTCACCGTGGGCGCCGGGGCCACCATCGGCGCGGGGTCCACCGTGGCCAAGGACGTTCCGGCGGGCAAGCTCACCGTGGCGCGCGCCAAGGCCGTCACCCTCGACGGCTGGAGGCGCCCGGTCAAGAAGAAGCTGGCGTCGACGCCGGACTGAGCGGCA
>JBMFIE010000219.1:0-2674 GCA_049976465.1 Thiomonas sp.
CTGCTGCCCGCCCGAGAGTGCATCCAGCGGGCGCTCGGCCAGATCGAGCGCATCCACCGCGCGCAGCGCCGCCTCCACCGCCTGCGCCCGCTGCGCGCGCTGCCGCAGCCCGATGCCCCAACGCTCGCCCTGCCAGGCGGTGGCCACATAGCTGCGCACCCGCACAAAGCTGTCCGCCCCCACCGGATCGCGCTGCGACACATAGCCCACCTCGGTGCGCAGCGCCACGCCGTCGCGCCCGAGCAACCGCAGGCTGCCGGACTGCAGCGGCTGCAGCCCGAGCAAGGCACGCAGCAAGGTGGTCTTGCCCGCCCCGTTGGCGCCGAACACCCCGACGAACTGTCCGGCAGCGATGCGCAGGTCGATGCCATCCAGCACCACGCGCTGCCCCAGCACGCAGCGCAGGCCGCGTGCCTCGATCGCCCAATCAGAGGCCGTCTGGGTTGTGCTGGCAGTCGCCCCGTGGTGTTGCGGATTCACTGGGCTTTGTCCAACGCCTGCGCGATCGCATGCACGGTTTGCAGCTGCCACTGCACATAACCGGTGCGCGGTGGGACGAACTCGTCCACCCCGACCACCGGCACCCCGGACGCCTTCGCCAGCGCACGCAACCGGTCGGTCAGCGGATCGCTGACCTGCCGGTTGTACAGCAGCAGCGCGACCTTGCGCTGCCGCAAATCGTCCTCGTACCGCGCAACCTCTGCGGGCGAGGGCTCGCTGCCATTCATCAGGTCGAACTGGAACTTCTCGTTCAAGCTGGTCCAGCCCAGTTGCCGCAGCAGGTAGCCGGCCACCGGCTCGGTTGCGGTGACCTTCAGCCCCGGATGGGCCTTGCGCAGCGCAGCCTGCGCCTGGGTCAGGCGCGCCAGATCGGCCTCGAACGCCCGCAGATTGCGCGCAAACAGCGCCGCGCCAGCCGGATCGAGGCGCTGCAGTTCGGCGGCCAGCCGCTGCGCCACCCGCAGCGCCACCTGCGGGTCGTAGAACACATGCGGATTCTTGTCGGGCAGGATGCGCGCCGGATCGAGCTGCGCGGCGATGATGACCCGCCGGTTCGGCGCCGGACTGGCGGCGAGCATCTTGTCCATCCAGTCGTCATAGCCCAGGCCGTTGAGGAGCACGATCTGCGCCCGCGCCACCTTGCGCGCCACCGCGGGCGTGGCCTCGAAGCTGTGCGGATCGACATTCGGATTCTGGATGATGCTGTCGACCGCGACCCGGTCACCGCCGATGGCCTGCGCGATCACCCCGTAGGTGCTCTCCGCCGCGACGATGGACACAGGCGCTGCCTGCGCCACCCCGGCGAGCAGTAGACCCAGGACGAGGCATTGGACGGTGCGGACGAGACGGCGCATGGCAACGAGCGGCAGTCGCAGTGGAAATCAACCGTTACTGTATAACATCCTGCGGCGCGGCGCCGTATCCAGATGCAAGCCAGCGCATCACGCCGCGCGCCATAGCCACGCCGCGCCGCGCACCCCGGACGAATCGCCATGCTGCGCGCGCGCCAGGCGCGTCGATACGCTGTCGGAAAACACCCATGCGCCCCAGCGCTGCGGCACTTCGGCGTATAGCTCGGTCACATTGCTCATGCCGCCGCCGAGCACGATGACCTCTGGGTCGAGCAGATTGATCACCTGCGCAAGCGCGCGGGCAAGACGGTCGCAATAGCGGATGAAACTCGCGCGCGCCGCGGCGTCGCCTGCGCGCATCGATGCGATGATGTCCTGCGGCGTGCGAGTCTGGCCGGTGTGCGCGGCATGATCGGCGGCGAAGCCCGGGCCGCTCAGCCAGGTTTCGATGCAGCCGTGCAGCCCGCACCAGCAGCGCGGCCCCGGCGCCTCGCCCCAGGCGGCAGGTAGCCGCGGCCAGGGCAGCGGGTTGTGACCCCACTCCCCGGCCACCGCATTGCAGCCCAGCCAGTCGGCGCGGTCGATCGCAAGGCCCCCACCCACCCCGGTGCCGAGAATCACCCCGAACACCATGCGCGCGCCCTGCCCTGCGCCGTCCACCGCCTCGCTGATCGCCAGACAGTTCGCATCGTTGTGCAGCCGCACCGGGCGGGCCAGACGGGTTTCGAGATCCTGCTGCAGTGGGCGGCCGTTGAGCACGGTGGAATTGGCGTTGCGGATCAGACCGGACACCGGCGACACTGAGCCCGGAATCGCTACTCCCAGAGGCAGCCGCTGCCCGGTGGCGGCATCGGCCCGCGCCACCAGCGCAGCGATCGCCTCGACGGTGCCAGCGTAGTCACCCTGTGGCGTGGCGCAACGCTCACGCAGCACGAAATCGCCCTGCGCGTCGAGCACCGCGACTTCGATCTTGGTGCCGCCCAGATCGATGCCGAGAAGAAAGTCGGAATTAACTTGGAATCTCCCCGGTTTCAATAAAGTGATTGAATTGATCAAGTGTCATTAAAGGCACATTCATCTCGCGCGCCCTTGCTAATTTTGCAGGGCCCGGGTTAGGGCCAGTAACGAGAAATCTCAAATTCTTGACTACGGATGATTTGGGTATCAAACCATGCGTAATGGCGATTTCTTCCAAAGATTTTTTTTGAGCCTCCGGAAATCCAGTGAAACAAACAGTCAAACTGTTCTTCTCATCCCGTCTCTTCCGCCCAGTGCTGTTCTGATAAACAATCCCCCATCCTTCTCTTTCGGTCATGCCCACG
>JBMFIE010000220.1:0-2645 GCA_049976465.1 Thiomonas sp.
CTACCGATTACCGCGCGCCCATCACAAGCACATGAAGAGCACGAATATGCTGGAGCGGCTCAACGAGGAGATCAAGCGCCGCACCCGTGTTGTCCGCATCTTCCCAAACGCGGACGCCTGCCTGCGACTGATCCGGGCGCTGTGCGTCGAAACCCACGAAGCGTGGCTGGAGGACAGTCGCTACCTGAACATGACGTTGCTGGCGGAGCAGAAAAAGGAGGCGCTGAGACTGGCCGCCTGACGCGGCTGCGCGCTGTCGGCACCGCTTCGGGCTCCACCCTACGCGGCACCGACAGCGCAACGGAGATCAACCAATTACCTGATCTGCATATTTGCACAACTTGACACACACAACTGTTTTCCCCTCCCCCACGATGTGGGGGAGGTTGGGTGGGGGCGGGGTTCGTCTTCCAACAAACCACCCCACCCCAACCCTCCCCGCCAGCGGGGAGGGAGCAGGGCGGGTCGCCGCCGCTGGTCGTTCCTCCTCCAGCCCGTGAGGGAGGTTCTTTGTTTTCCCCTCCCCACCCCGTGGGGGAGGTTGGGAGGGGTCGGCCGACTCATTTCGGCTTGAACGCGATGTCCTCGGCCTGCTGGGCTGCGCTGGTGCCCAGCGGCGACTGGGAGGCGGTAACCTGCGGCGGCGCAGGCTCGGCTCCGGTGGCCGGCTGCTGCGGCGCATCCGCGTCTTTGATGCCTTCCTTGAAGCCGCGCACCGCCTGCCCGAGGTCGGTGCCGATGTTCTTGAGCTTCTTGGTGCCAAAGATCATGACCACGATCAGCAGCACGATCAGCCAGTGCCAGATACTGAATTCACCCATATCGATTCTCCCGTACAGACGTGGCGGCACGCGCACGCCCGCTTCTGCTTGGTGTGGCAATTGTCCACCCGGGTTCTGCGCTGCGATTGCAAGCAAACGCAACAGTGGTGCCGGTGTGCTCAGAGGTCGACCCAGCCCTTGGCCCGCTCGACTGCTTTCGCCCAGCGCGCCATCAGCCGCTCGCGCTCGGGCGCGGGCAAGGCCGGCTCGAAGCGCCGCTGCGGCTGCCACAGCGCGGCCAGATCGCGCGGGCTGCGCCAGACCCCGGCGCCCAGACCGGCCAGATAGGCCGCGCCAAGCGCCGTGCTCTCGGTCTGCAGCGGACGCACGACCGGCACGCCGAGCAGATCGGCCTGAAACTGCATCAGCGCGTCGTTGACGGCGGCACCGCCATCGACCCGCAGCTCGGCAAGCGGTGCGCCGCCGCTTGCGGCCACGTCGGCCTGCATCGCGGCGAGCAGTTCGGCGCTCTGGTAGGCCATGGCGTCGATCGCGGCGCGGGCAATGTGCGCTGCGGTGCTGCCACGGGTCAGGCCGATGAGCAGGCCGCGCGCCTGCGCGTCCCAGTGCGGCGCGCCCAGCCCGGCCAGAGCCGGCACGAACAGCACGTCGCCGCTGTCGGGCACGCTGTCGGCCAGTTGCTGCGCGTGCGCGGCGCTTTGCACCAGGCCCAGGCCGTCGCGCAGCCATTGCACCGCCGCCCCGGCGACGAACACGCTGCCTTCGAGCGCGTAGTGCAGCGCTTGCCCGGCTCCGAGCCGCCAGGCAATGGTCGACAGCAGCCGGCGCTGCGAGACGACCGGCTGCGTGCCGGTGTGCAGCAGCGCAAAGCAGCCGGTGCCGTAGGTGTTCTTCGCCATGCCGGGCTGCAGGCAGGCTTGACCGAATAGCGCAGCCTGCTGGTCGCCAGCCATGCCGGTGATCGGGATCTCCAGCCCGCCCAGCTGCGCCACGGCTAACGCACCGCAGTTCGGCACGATGGTCGGCAGCACCGCGCGCGGCACCCGCAGCAGCGCCAGCAGCGTGTCGTCCCAATCGCCGGTGTGGATGTTGCACAGCAGGGTGCGGCTGGCGTTGCTGACATCGGTGATGTGCGCGGCGCCACCGCTGAGCTTGAACACCAGCCAGCTGTCGATGGTGCCGGCGGCCAGCTCCCCGGCCTCGGCGCGGGCGCGGGCGCCGGGGACATGGTCGAGCAGCCAAGCCAGCTTGGTCGCGGAAAAATACGCATCCGGCAGCAGACCGGTGCGCCGCTGCAGTTCGGGGCCGTGGCCGTTGGCGGCAAGTTCGGCGCAAATCGGCGCAGTTCGCCGATCTTGCCAGACGATTGCGTTGGCCACGGGTTGGCCGCTGGCGCGCTCCCACAGCACCACGGTTTCGCGCTGGTTGGTGATGCCGATGGCAGCCAGATCGCGCAGCCCTGCCCCGGCGCGGGCCAGCGCCTCGGCCAGTGTGGCACTTTGCGTGGCCCAGATTTCGAGCGGGTCGTGTTCCACCCAGCCGGGGTGCGGGTAGTGCTGGGTGAATTCGCGCTGGGCACTGGCAAGCACTCGGCCCGCGCCGTCCACGATCAGAGTGCGTGAACTCGACGTGCCTTGGTCGAGCGCGGCGATCAGTTCTGGGGCCATGGCTGCGTCAGATGTGGCTAAAAGCACCGTCCTGCGGCAGATTATGCCCGCCGCGACGCTGAACCCAGGCTGAAACCCGCGCCAGCCAGTGGGAACCCTGCAGCGCGCAGCGACACGGAGCAAGAACTGCCGCTGCGGCATCCCGCCCGGCGCACCGCTGTGAAAGGACACCCAATGAAAGCTGCCGACGTTGCCA
>JBMFIE010000221.1:0-2639 GCA_049976465.1 Thiomonas sp.
CTGAGCAGCTTTGCGGGGCAGTGGAAGGTGTCGCTGTTCGAGGCGCTGTTTCGCGATTCCATGCCCGCGGCGGTGGGCGCGCGCCCGGCCGATCATCTGCGCGAGTTCGGCCGTCTGCTGCACGACATCGAATGGCGCGCCCGCACCGCACCGGCGGGCGAGCTGCTGCGCGAACTGCTCCAGACCATCGGCTACCGCGCCTGGCTGGAAGAGCACAGCGACAACCCGCGCGAGGCCGAGCAGCGCTGGAAAAACGTGGACGATTTCTGCGGCTGGATCGAGCGCAAGGCCGAAGAAGACAAGGTGGGTCTGACGCAGATCGCCCAGACCATCTCGCTCATCACCCAGTTGCAGGAGCGCGGCGAGCAGCGCGACGCGGTGACCCTGTGCACCCTGCACGCCGCCAAGGGGCTGGAATGGCCGCATGTCATCTTGGCCGGTTGCGAGGAGGGGCTGCTGCCGTTTTTCACCGACGAGCGGCCGCTGACCGACACCGCGCTGCAGGAGGAACGCCGCCTGATGTATGTGGGGGTGACGCGCGCGCGCCAGACTCTGCTGCTGAGTTGGTGCGCCAGGCGCAAGCAGGGGCGCGGTGCCACTGCGCGCGCACCCAGCCGCTTCATTGCCGAAATGCAGACCGGCCAGCCCAGGGCGAGCAACAAGGACGCCGCGCTTGCGCGCATCGCCGCGCTGCGCAGCCGCCTGGGGGCTGCTGCCGAGGCCGAGGAGCGCGCAGCAGCCGAGGCGAAACCCTGAGCGGTGCCCCCAGCCCTAGCCGAAACCCGCCGAATCGGCTATGTTCCGAAAAACGAACGGGCGTGCTTTTTTCCCCGTATCTCTGCCGATCAAAGACAAAGCAGGAGACAGTTGATGGAGCGGATCTGGCTGGCGAACTATCCCGCAGGCGTGCCTGCGGACATCGACCCGGACATTTTTTCCCACGTTGGCGAATTGCTCGAACGCAGTTTCAGGGCGTATGCCGACCGTCCGGCCTTTGCCTTCATGGGCCACAAGACCAGCTATGCGCAGTGGGAGGCGCAGAGCACGGCGCTGGCGGCGTATCTGCAGTCGCTCGGGCTGACCAAGGGCGACCGGGTGGCGATCATGATGCCCAATGTGCCGCAATATCCGGTGGCAGTTGCCGCGGTGCTGCGTGCCGGCCTGGTGGTGGTCAATGTCAATCCGCTCTACACCCCTCGCGAACTCGAGCATCAGCTCAAGGACAGCGGCGCGGTGGCCATCGTCATCCTGGAGAACTTCGCCCACACCCTGCAGCAGGTCATCGCGCGCACCGCGGTGCGGCATGTGGTGGTGGCCAATATGGGCGAAACCCTGGGCTTTCCGCTCGGAATGATCGTCAACTATGTGGTGCGGCACAAAAAGCGGCTGGTGCCGCGCTGGTCGCTGCCCGGACATGTGACCTGGACCGCGGCACTGCGCCAGGGAACGTCGCTGCGGTTTGCCCCGCCGCAGATCAGTGCAGAAGATGTGGCGCTGCTGCAATACACCGGCGGCACCACCGGCGTGGCCAAGGGCGCAACTCTGACCCACCGCAACATCGTGGCCAACATCCTGCAGTCGGCCGCTTGGTATGCGCCGGCGCTGGGCAGGCTGCCCAAGGACAAGCAGCTCAACACCATCTGCGCACTGCCGCTCTATCACATCTTTGCGTTCACCGTGATCATGATGCTGTCGGCCTACGAGGGCGGGATGATGATCCTCATCCCCAACCCGCGCGACCTGCCGGCGATGATCAAGGAGCTGGCAAAGTACGAGCTGCACTCCTTCCCGGCTGTGAACACGCTGTTCAACGGTCTGCTCAACCACCCGGATTTCGACAAGGTGAACTGGGGCAATCTCAAGATGTGCCTGGGTGGCGGCATGGCAGTGCAGGAGGCGGTGGCCAAACGGTGGCTCGAGCGCACCGGCTGCCCGATCTGCGAAGGCTATGGTCTATCGGAGACCTCGCCGTCAGCGATCTGCAACCCGACCGACACCGATCGCTTCAGCGGCACCATCGGCATGCCGATTCCGTCCACCGAGCTGCAGCTGGTCGACGACAAGGGCAAGGAGGTGCCGCTGGGCCAACCCGGCGAGATCGCCCTGCGAGGGCCGCAGGTGATGCGCGGCTACTGGATGCGCCCAGAGGAAACCGCCGCCGCCTTCACGCCCGACGGCTTTTTGCGCACCGGCGATATCGGGGTGGTCGATGCCCGCGGCTACGTGACCATTATCGACCGCAAGAAAGACATGATCCTGGTGTCCGGGTTCAACGTCTATCCCAACGAGATCGAGGGCGTGGCGGTCATGCACCCGGGCGTGCTCGAGGCCGCCGCTGTGGGTGTGCCCGATGCCAATTCGGGCGAGGCGGTCAAGCTGTTCGTGGTGAAAAAAGATCCGGCGCTCACCGAACAGCAATTGCGCGACTTCCTGCACGACCAGCTCACCGGCTACAAGCGCCCGAAATACATCGAATTCCGCAGCGAACTGCCCAAGACCCCAGTCGGCAAGATCCTGCGGCGGGAGCTGCGCTCACCGGCGTAGTGAAGGACGGGGCATCGATCCCCACCCCGACCCTCCCCACAAGTGGGGAGGGAGTGAACTGCCCCGTCCGCAGCACGGACGGGGGCGGCAGGAGA
>JBMFIE010000222.1:0-2632 GCA_049976465.1 Thiomonas sp.
CATCTCGTACAGCTTCTACCCGGTCTATGCCCGGCTCTACCGCATCGCCACCCGTGAAATCCCGCTGCGCGCGGATTTTTCCATCGCGGTCGACGACTATCTCCAGGCGGGCGACAACGGCGGCATCATCTTCCCCAACCCCAACGCGCCTACCGGCATGGCGCTGCCCCTTGCCGAGATCGAGCGCCTGCTCGAGGCCAATCCGCAGTCTGTCGTCGTGATCGACGAGGCCTATGTCGATTTCGGCGCGCAGACCGCGGCGGGCCTGATCGACCGCTATCCCCAGCTTCTGGTGATCCGCACCCTGTCCAAGGCCTGGGCGCTGGCCGGGCTGCGCGTGGGCTATGCGCTGGGACATCCCGATCTGATCGAGGCGCTGTCCCGGGTGAAGGACAGCTTCAACTCCTACCCCCTCGACCGTCTGGCACTCGCCGGTGCCGAGGCCGCGCTGGGCGACACCGAGTGGCTCGCACAGACATGTGCACGCATCATCAGCAGCCGCGCGCACCTGACCGCGGGGTTGCAGGCGCGCGGCTTCGAGGTGCTGCCGTCACAGGCCAATTTCGTGTTCGCGCGCCACCCGGCGTATGCCGGCGCGGAGCTGGCTGCGCAGCTGCGCGCGCAGCGCATTCTGGTGCGGCAGTTTGCCCGGCCGCAGCGCATCGCCAACTTTCTGCGCATCACCATCGGTACGCCCGCGCAATGCGACGCGCTGCTTGCCGCGCTCGACACCCTGATCGCGGCGCAGCCCAGCGCTGCGCGTTGACGTTACGATTGCGCCATTGCCCGCAGTTTTCTCTGCCACTGACCTCATGCGCACTGCCCAGGTTTCCCGCAACACTGCCGAGACGCAGGTGTCCGTGACCATCAACCTCGATGGCACCGGTGTGTCCAGGCTGTCCACCGGGGTTGGATTCTTCGATCACATGCTCGACCAGATTGCCCGGCATGGCCTGATCGACCTCGACATCCAGGCCCAAGGCGATCTGCACATCGACGCGCACCATACGGTCGAAGACGTGGGCATCACCCTGGGTCAGGCGCTGGCCCGCGCGGTCGGAGACAAGAAAGGCATCCGTCGGTATGGTCATGCCTACGTGCCGCTGGACGAGGCGCTCAGCCGCGTGGTCATCGACTTTTCCGGCCGCCCCGGGCTGATCTGGCATGTGCCGTTCACCCGCGCGACGATCGGCGAGTTCGATGTCGACCTCGCGCACGAGTTCTTCCAGGGACTGGTCAACCACGCCGCGATCACCGTGCATGTGGACAATCTGCGCGGCGACAACGCGCACCATCAGTGCGAAACCGTGTTCAAGGCCTTTGGCCGCGCGCTGCGTGCTGCCGCCGAGCGCGACCCGCGCATGGGCGAGGCGGTGCCGTCCACCAAGGGAACGCTGTAATCCTCCTTGCCGTCTGATCTGAACCGATGAAGCGCGTGGCCGTCGTGGACTATGGCATGGGCAATCTGCGTTCGGTGTCGCAGGCCGTGGCGCATGTGGCCGCTGGCACCGATTTCGAGGTGGTCGTCACCGCCGATCCCGATGTGGTGCGCGCTGCCGACCGCGTGGTGTTGCCGGGGCAGGGCGCCATGCCCGACTGCATGCGTGAACTCCGCGCATCCGGACTGGAGCAGGCCGTGCGCGAAGCCGCGGCCAGCAAGCCGCTGTTCGGAGTCTGCGTGGGCATGCAGATGCTGCTCGATCACAGCGCCGAAGGGCATGTGGACGGCCTGGGGCTGATTCCGGGGCAGGTGCAGCGATTCGAGCTACAAGGCCAGACGCAGCCCGACGGCAGCCGCTACAAAGTGCCGCACATGGGCTGGAACACGGTGTGGCAGCGGCGCGGTGCCTCGGGCGCGCTTCACCCGATCTGGGCTCAGGTGCCCGACGGCGCGGCGTTCTACTTCGTCCACAGCTACTACGCTGCGCCGCAACATCCCAGCCACACCGCTGGCGAGACCGAATACGGCGTGCGCTTTGCCAGCGCGGTGGCGCGCGACAATCTGTTTGCCACCCAGTTCCACCCGGAAAAAAGCGCTGACGCCGGGCTGATGCTGTACCGCAACTTTCTGCACTGGTCGCCGTGAATGCGCCGTGCGTTTGTTCCACCTCCGATCCCTGTTTGCCCTCATACCATGCTGCTCATTCCGGCAATCGACCTCAAGGACGGCCAGTGCGTTCGCCTCGAACAAGGCGAAATGCAGGGCGCGACCGTGTTCTCCGATGACCCCGCCGCGATGGCGCGGCACTGGATCGACCAGGGCGCCGAGCGCCTGCACCTGGTCGATCTCAACGGCGCTTTCGCCGGCAAACCGCGCAATGCCGAGGCCATTGCCGCCATCCTGGAGGAGGTGGGTGAGGAAATCCCGGTGCAGCTCGGCGGCGGCATTCGCGATCTCGACACCATCGAACGCTATCTCGACGAGGGCTTGAGCTATGTCATCATCGGCACCGCAGCGGTGAAAAGCCCCGGCTTCCTGCGCGATGCCTGCAGTGCCTTTGGTGGACACATCCTCGTCGGCCTCGACGCGCGCGACGGAAAGGTCGCCACCGACGGCTGGAGCAAGCTCACCGGTCACGAGGTGGTCGATCTGGCGCGCAAATTCCAGGACTACGGTATCGAGGGCGTGATC
>JBMFIE010000223.1:0-2609 GCA_049976465.1 Thiomonas sp.
GCCCCGGGCCTGCGCCTTGCATCCATCCCCGCCTGGGGGCAACGCGGGTGCACCAATAGCGTGAACAGGCCCTAGTCGGGCGCGGTCTGCTTCAAGGTGTCTCGCGCCAGGCACAGATCCCGCCAGGCCCGGGCCTTGTCCGCCGGGTTGCGCAGAAGGTAAGCGGGGTGATAGCTGACGATCAGCGCAATGCTGGCGTAGCGATGCACCTGACCGCGCAACTGGCTGATGGGCGCGTTGCTGCCGAGCAGGGCTTGCGCCGCAAAGCGTCCAAGCGCGAGGATCAGGCGGGGCTGAAGCAGGGCGATCTGGCGTTCGAGCCATGGTGCGCATCGAGCCACCTCTTCGGGCAAAGGATTGCGGTTGCCCGGTGGTCGGCACTTGAGAACATTGGCAATGTAGACGGCGCGCTGCGGATCGTCGGCATGGCGATCCAGACCGACGGCCCGCAGCATGGCGTCGAGCAGCTGCCCGGCGGCGCCGACGAAAGGCTCGCCTTGGCGGTCTTCCTCCGCGCCCGGGGCTTCACCGACGATCATCCAGCGCGCCCGGGTCGAGCCGGTGCCGAACACCGCCTGGTGCCGCATGTCGCCCAGCTTGCAGGCACGGCAGGCTTCGGTTGCCGCGCGCAGTTCCTCCCAACCCATCTGCGCGATGATGCTGGCCCGCTCGGGGTCGGCTGGCGCGCGGGCCACAGGTGCCAGTGCTGCGGCACGACGGGATGTCTGCCCGATCTCACCCATGCTGCTCGCCCTGGTTGCGTGCTGGGCGGCCGCGGGCTGCGCTGCTGCAGGGGCTTGCGCGGCGAGGTCTTGCACGGTGGTCTGCTGCGCCAGCACGCTGCGCCGCAGGTAAAGCGGGCCGAGGCCGAGTGTCTGCATCCAGCGCAGGGTTTGCGGCGTCAGGCGCAGTGCAGGCGGGGTGGGCTGCCCGGGCATGGTTTTCAGCCGGCAGACGCCGCGCGCAGGCCGCGGCGCTGCAGCAAATCGCTGACCTGGGCAGACATGACCAGCGCGTCTTCGCGGCAGGGGCGTCCCTGTGCATCCAGCGCGGGGTAGTAGCCGCGCCGCCGGGCGATGGGGTAGAAGCCGTAGCGCTCGTAGATGCGCACCGCCTGCGTGTTGCTCGGGCGCACTTCCAGCCAAAGCAGCTGCGCACCGTCGGCCTGGCTGAGCAGGGTCACCGCATCGAGCATCAACAGGCTCAGCCCCTGACCCTGCGCTGGCGGCGCCACGCAGATGTTGAGCAGGTGCATTTCCTCCACCCCGGGCATGGCGACGAAATAGCCGAGCACCGCGTCCTGCGCGTCGGTCAGGACCTGGGCGTGATATTGCGCGGTCAGTGAATCGGCAAAATTGCCGCGGCTCCAGGGGAAGGCATAGACCGCCTGTTCGATCTGCGCCACTGCGTCGAGATCGGTCGGGGCCATCGGTCGCAGCGCGTAGGCGGCTGGCCCAGTGGCTGCCGGAGCTTGAACAGGACGCAACTGGGCGTTCATGCGCGGGTGAGCTCGCGCTCGGCGGTGGTCTGCGCCACCTTGTCGCGCACATAAATCGGCTGCGCCTGCGCCGCGGGCACGGTTTTGGCGCTGGCGTGATCCAGCCTTGCCAGCCGCGCCACGGCAGCGGCGGACGGCGTGCAGTGGGTGGCGTGCAGCACCGCGCGGTGCAGTGCGTGCAGGCGCGGGTTGTCGGCGGGCAGGTGCGCGCAGGCGGCAGACAGCGCCTGTGCATGCACCTCCCAGGCATTGCCGCAGGCGTGCAGCGACGTGTGCGGGCCGAATGCCGGCTGCAGATCGGCGAGCACTTCGGCCCAGGCCAGCAGGGCGCTGCCTGGCGGGTGCACTCCGGGCGGGTGCAGGGGTTGCCAGCCCGTGGGCTCGGCGCGGAAAAGTTCCCAGTACAGCTCGCCCATGCGCGCGTCGTTGGCCGCAAGCGCGATGCTGCCGATGGCAGGGCGGTCTGGCGCAGGGCGGAGGGTGCCATCGTGCTGCAGCAGCGCGAAGGCGGTTTCCGCCTGCGCCCGGAGGGTATCGATCGGCGCGACCGGCAGGCCCAGCGCATAGGCCAGGCCCTGCGCTGCTGCCGCGGCGGTGCGCAACCCGGTGAAGGCGCCGGGGCCGGCACCCATGGCAATCAGGTCCAGATCGGCAAAGCGCAGACCGGCCTGCTGCAGCAACTCGGTACACAGTGGCAGTAGGCGCTGCGAGGCGCGCGCCCCGCCGGGTTCGTCGCGCACGCGACACGCGTCCTGACTACTGAGCGCCACGCTCAGGGTTTCGGTGCTGGTGTCAAAAGCAAGCACGTGCATGATGCCGGGATTATCGACGAATCGGCGACAGCGTCCGGCAGCCATAATGTGCGCATGAACCCAACATCACGCCCCAACCAAACCCCCATCCTGTCCTTGCCCGTCATTGCCTTCATTGGCGGCGGCAATATGAGTAGCGCGCTGATCGGCGGGCTGATCGGCGCCGGAGCAGACCCGGCGCGCATCCTGGTGGTCGAGCCGTTTGCCGAGCAGCGCCAGCGGCTGCAGCAGCGCTTCGGGGGCGTGCGCCTGCTGGACGCACCGAGTGCGGAACTGCGTGAGGCGCAGGCGGTGGTGTG
>JBMFIE010000224.1:0-2597 GCA_049976465.1 Thiomonas sp.
CTTGCCCCGGGCCTCCGCCTTGCATCCATCCCCGCCTGGGGGCAACGCGGGTGCACCAATAGCGTGAACAGGCCCTATACCGAGCAGGTCTCCACCGGCATCGACAACTGGACACTGCGCCAGCCGCTGGGCGTCGTCGCCGGCGTGACGCCGTTCAACTTTCCGTGCATGGTGCCGCTGTGGATGTTTCCGCTGGCGATCGCCGCGGGCAATACCTTCGTGCTCAAACCCAGCCCGCTCGATCCCTCGCCCAGCCTGCTGTTGGCCGAACTGCTCCAGCAGGCCGGTCTGCCGGACGGCGTGTTCAACGTGGTGCAGGGCGACAAGATGGCGGTCGACGCACTGCTGGAGCACCCGGATGTGAAGGCGATCAGCTTCGTCGGCTCGACCCCGGTGGCACATCACATCGCACAGGAAGCCGCACGCCACGGCAAGCGCGTGCAGGCGCTGGGCGGGGCGAAAAATCACATGGTGGTGATGCCCGACGCTGACATGGACCAGGTGGTCGATGCGCTCATCGGCAGCGCCTTTGGCTCGGCTGGCGAGCGCTGCATGGCCATCTCGGTGGGCGTGCTGGTCGCAGACGTGGCCGACCGCATCATGCCTGCGCTGGTCGAGCGGACCAGGGCACTGAAAGTCAGCGACGGCATGGAGCCCGACGCCGAAATGGGCCCGGTGATCACCGCTGCGGCGCGCGAGCGCATCAGCGCGCTGATCGACTCCGGCGTGCAGCAGGGCGCAACGCTGCGGGTGGACGGTCGCGGCAAAACGGTGCCGGGCCGTGCACAGGGTTTCTGGCTGGGCGGCACGTTGTTCGACCATGTCACGCCGCAGATGCGCATCTACCGGGAAGAAATCTTCGGCCCGGTGCTCAGCTGCGTGCGCGTGCCCGACTTCGCCAGCGCGCTCGACCTGGTCAACACCCATGCCTACGGCAACGGCGTGGCCTGCTTCACCCGCGACGGCCACACCGCACGCGAATTCGGCCGCCGCGTGCAAGCCGGCATGGTGGGCATCAACGTACCGATTCCGGTGCCGATGGCCTGGCACGGCTTCGGCGGCTGGAAGGCCAGCCTGTTCGGCGACATGCATGCCTACGGCGAGGAAGGCGTGCGTTTTTACACCAAGCAAAAAAGCATCATGCAGCGCTGGCCGCAGAGCACGCCCAAGGGCGCCGAGTTCGTCATGCCGACAGCGAAATGAGCCGCACGGCTCAAAGCGTCTCGGCGCTGTAGCGCACGCGCAGTGTGTGCGTCTGGCCGGGATGCAGGGTCAGCGTGTCGTCTGCCGCGTTAGCCGATTCCACACACAGCATCCGGCGCCAGCCCTGCGCGGTGAAATCGCCCATTGCCGCGGCCTTGTCGGCCCAAGGCGTCCACACCACGGTGGACGCGCTGCCCTGTTTGTCGATGCGAATGCACCGCTGCAGCAGCGGATCCCGGATGACGCAGGCGCTTTCCGTGCCGACATACACCCGGTCGGTCTCGGCGGCAAAGCGCAGCGGCCCCTGCTGACGCCTGCGCGCAAAGCCCTCGGTCTTGTCGAGATAGACACAACCGTCCAGACCCAGTAGTTCCACCGCGGCGATGTCGCCCACCTGGAAATAGGTGTGCAGCGCCTCGCTCAGCGGCAGGGCCTGCTCGGTGGCGTTGTGCGTGGTCAGCTCCATTTCCAGCACATCGCCCACGCTGATGCGCAGCATGACTGGCGTATCGTGCGGCCACTGGGCCAGCGAGGCCGTCGCTTGCCGCAGCCGCAAGGCGATCTGCGTGGCACCGTGCGCCACCGAGGTTTCGACCACATCCCACGGCACGGTGCGGGCAAAGCCATGCGCTGGAAAACTGCTTTCGCTGGGATGGGCGCCAAACCACGGCCAGCACACGGGAACGCCGCCACGGATGGACTTGCCCGGGCTGTAGCGCGCCGCCTCCGACACCCAAATCACCGGCTCGGGCTGCGCTTTGGGGCGAAAGGTGATCAAATGCGCGCCCTGCAGGCAAATGCTGGCGACGCCTGCGGAGTTGTCGATGTCTGCAAACACCAGCCCGGACGGACTGCCGCGAAACTGCAGCTGTCCGGCAATGGCATGGCGCTGGAGTGCGGCGAGATCGTGCATGAGTGGCGTATCGGCGGAGTAGTCGGTCCGGGCAACGTTTCGCCCGGGACGTTCGGATGTTGCGCGAATGCGCCATGTGCGGCCGACAACCCGTGTCGGTGCGCGAATCCGTGTGTTCATCTTACGCAAGGCGGCACCCGCTGTGCATGACCGGCCAAGAGGCTAACATTACTCGCTTTCCTTGCCGGACAACCGACCTGGGCTGCGCGGGTCAGTCCATCATGGGCCGTTAGCTCAGTTGGTCAGAGCAGAGGACTCATAATCCTTTGGTCGTTGGTTCAAGTCCAACACGGCCTACCAATTAAATCAAGCACTTAGCCCATCATCACCCGCTGGGCTTTTTGTTTCCCGGCGTTCGTGTAGGCGCTGTGTAGGCTTTTGGCGGGAATGGCCGGGCATGTTGGCTGCTCGCCAGGAACGAAAAACCCGGCGCATGGCCGGGCGGGGTGTCTCTCCATTGCGCACTCGGTGCGCATTGGGC
>JBMFIE010000225.1:0-2550 GCA_049976465.1 Thiomonas sp.
CTGTGTAACGTATTTTCCAGAGATCAGATTTGCAGACGGCATGCCAGCGGCAGAGTTACTTATCGGGTATTTCCCATGCTGGGCATAATAATCCCACATCGCAATTCTTGCGCTATCTGCAAGAGACAAACCTTCTGCGATCTGCGCGCGAATTACATAATCTTGATATGCGGGGATGGCGATCGCTGCCAATATGCCGATGATGGCTACGACAATCATGAGCTCGATGAGGGTAAAGCCTTTGCTTGTCGTCCGTCCGTAGAACTGGTGATCGCGTTTCATCGTTTCGTCCTTTTATTCAATCCCTATCTTTCTTGTGTGGCAAGAAAATTCCCTCCCTTGACCCCCTGTTGTGCCAGCCCGGACGCATACAGCGCCAGATCGAAGCCGAACCAGGTTTTCGATGGATCGATGGTCACGACCGTCCCCTTGGAATGATGATCCCAGGGCCGCAGAAGGTTGACATTCTGGGGTTCGATGCGCGACTGCGGCATGCTGAAAAACAGCTGGGCAACCGGGTCGAAATCCTTTGGATACTGCTTTTGCAGCGCGCGCAGATTGTCGCGTGCATGGCCGCAGTCATCCGGAAAATACGCACACAACCTGGCAAAGCTCTGGGCGGCCGCCTTGGCATCGTGCGCCAGGCCGTAGAAGGTTGCGAGCTTGGCGATCAGCTGCGGGCTGGAGTAGGTCGTCACCACCCTCTCGCCCAGCGCAATCTTGTCCGGCAGCATGAACCGGTCATCGCTGATCTGCACGAACACCATGGCATTGGCGTAGGGTGAGAACCCCGGCAGGTGCAGCGTCTTGCGCACACTGTTTTGCACCGCCTCGGAATGGGCCTCTTTTGCAGAAGACAGAAACACCTTGGCGCTGGCGTCGGCAATCTGTGTATAGGCCAGCGCCGCCCAGCCGCAAAACACCAGCGCCGCCGCCAGCGCCGTCGCCAGCGGCCAGCGCCAGGTCGCGCTTGGGCGCAGCACCAACGCCGGTGTGTCCAGCACCGCCCAGCACATGGCAAACGGCACCGCAAAAAACACATACCACAGCGGATATTCGGTGAGGCTGTATCCCAGCACCATCAGGCACACGCCCAGCGCGAGCAGCCGCCAGTGCTCCCAGGCAGACAGCCCCCGCGCCGCCCAGGCGCGCCAGGCGCGCCACACACTCACCACCGCCGGCACGATCACCACCACCAGCCCCAGCAGCCCGGTTTCTGCGGCCAGCTGGGCGAACAGATTGTGCGCATTGTTGACGAACAGCGGGTGCGCCTGCCCGAGCGCGAGGCGGTAATCCCACTGCACAAAGTTGCCCCACCCCGCACCGAGCAGCGGATGCGCCTTGAACGCCTCCCACGCAATGCGCCACATGTCGAGCCGCTGCCCGATGCCCCGGTCGGCCAGCCGCTGCAGGCCCGGGGGGAACAGTTGCCCCAGGCCGAAACCGGTGTAGATCACCCACTGCAACAGCCCATACCCCGCGGCTGCAGCCGCCAGGCCGAGCAGCCCGGCCAGCGTGCGGCGCGCCGGCGCGGCCAGCATCATGCCGCCAAGCAGCCCGGCCACGGCAAGAAAAGCCATGCCGATGCGGCTTTGCGACAGCACAATGCCGCTGGTGAACAGCACCGCCAGCGGCACGGCCAGCGCAAGCCGCGCGCCCCTATGCCGCGCCCCGCAGCGCACGCCGTAGGCCAGCGCGAGCAGGCCAAACCCCAGGAACAACGCCGCCTGATTGCGCTGCGCGATATTGCCCATCGGCGGTTGCAGCGGGCTGCGCGGAAACAGCCAAAGCGCCGTCATGTCGGGCATGAACACCTGCGCCCACATACTGAGCGCCGTGCCCAGCGCGCCGAGCACGAAGGCCCAGGCCCACACCCGCATCAGGCGCCCGGCCAGGCCCATTTGCGCCCAGTGCGCGGCAAGCACTGCGGCCAGCACCGCCACCGCCAGGCTGCCCAGCGGCCACAGCATGGCATCCGGGTAGGCGCTGCGGTGCAGCGGCAGACCCAGCAGCGCCAACGCCGCCAGGCCGATGAACGGCAGCGCCGCCCACGGCAGCGCCACGCCGTCTGGCCGGCCGGGCGCGGCCAGTTGCAGCAAGCCGGCCACGAGCACTGCCGCGGCCAGCCCGAGCTCCTGGTAAAAGGTCGAGATCGGGAAAAAATGCTGCGGCGACACTGCCGCTCCCACCCACGCCAGCAGCAGCACACTGGCGGCAAGCGAAAACGCAATCGTGCTGCGCGGCGTCATGGCAGAGGGCGTCATTGGGGCAGGGATTGGAATAAAAAACCCGCCTTGCGGCGGGTTTTACAGAACGGGGCGGATTAAGAGGTGCCCTTGCAGGAAGACGGCAGGTATTTCTGCGGGATAGTTTTAGAGATACATGTCCAGGAAATCGAGCCGCCGTTTGAAGCGCCCACGAGTACGAGGGTCTTGCCGTTGATCGCAGCATTCGCCTTTTGCTGGTTAGTATTGCTGTAGGTCACCGTTATTGCGGCTTCATTACCGCTCTGCGAAACTGCGACGCTGCTGACATAATTACCAGTGATCG
>JBMFIE010000226.1:0-2545 GCA_049976465.1 Thiomonas sp.
GCGGTGGGCTTGGCCTGCTGCAGCCGGGCCAGCTCGCGGTAAAACAGCAACGTGGCACCCAGAGCGTTGATGCCGACCGCAAGGGCCGCCTTCCAGCCGAACTGGGTGAGCATGAAGCGCAGATCCCACTGCCAGGTCGAGGCGACCATCAGCACAGGCGGTGCGGCAAAGTGGGTCAGCGTGCCGCCGATGGACACGTTGACGAACAGCACGCCCAGGGTGATGTATTTCAGCCGCAGCGGCACCGCGGCGCCGAAAATGCGATCGCGCAGCAGCAGCGCGGCCAGGGTCATCGCCGCAGGCTCGGTGATGAACGAGCCCAGCAACGGCGCCATGATCAGCACCAGCGGATAGAACATCAGCGCGCCGGGCAGCGGCAGCGCGCGGGCCAGTAAATTGACCACATCTGCCGCGAGCTGCAGGATCGGCCGGGTTCCTGCCACCACCATGATGACGAACACGAACAGCGGCTCGGTGAAATTGCGCGAATCGAGATACGCCAATGCCTCATGCTCGCCCAGGGCGAAGAACATGAACACCATCAGCACCATGGCCCAGAAGCCAAACACCACCTCGACCTCGCCGAGCAGATGCCACAGCCCGGCGTGCGCTGGCTGGCGGAGTGCCAGGCGCTCGAAGAACTTGGTCGAAAAGGTGTGGATCACCGCAATGGCGAACAGCGCGGCGCCGACATACTGGACAAACACGTGGGTGGATTCGGACATGGGTTGAGCCGGTGTGGCGGGGGACGAAACCGATGGTATTGGCATCGCGGCCGGGCGTGCGGCAGCGGCGTCATAATGCGGGGCATCTCGGTTGACCCCCTCGCGCATGTCCCTCACTGCACATTCCGTCTGGACCAGGCTGCGCCGCATTGCGCTCAGCCTGCCGGTGCTGATCGTGGTCGGGCTGTTCGTGCTGTACTTGGCGCTGGGCTATCTGGCAGTCGGGCCGCTTGCCGCGCATTACATTCCCCAGCTGGCGCAGTCGCAGCTCGACAGCCGTGCGACCGTGGGCAAGGTCGCGTTCGACCCACTGCGGCTCGATCTGACGGTGGAGAATCTTCGCCTGACCACGCCGCAGGGCGTGCCGCTGGCCGGATTCGACAAGCTGTTCGTCGATTTCGCTCCGGCGAGCCTATGGCGCTGGGCCTGGACCTTTCACCAGATTCGCATCGACCAGCCGCAGGTGAATGTGGCCATCGCCAAGGGCGGGGCGATGAACTGGGACGCGCTGGTGCGCGCGCTCGGTCGCGGCCCCAAGCCGGCCAAGCCCTCGGAGACCATCCCGCGCGTGGTGATCGAGCAGTTGCAGATCACCGGCGGCAGGGTGATCTATGCCGATGCCAACCGCGATCATCCGTACACCACCCGTCTTGCGCCGCTGAACCTGCAGGTCAGCGACCTGTCCACCTTGCCCAGGGCGCGTGGGCAATACACCCTCAGCCTGTTGCTGCCACAGCAAAAGGCCACGCTGCGGTGGACGGGCTATATCGGCATCAACCCGCTGGTGTCCGGCGGCGAGGCAGAACTCACCGGACTGGACCTGCCCGCCACGGCGCGCGCGGTGCCGAAACTGTCCAGAACGCTGCAGATCTCCGGCGGCACTGCGGCGATCCGCGCGGCCTACAGCGCGGTGCTCGGTAACACCGGTCTGCAATGGGCGATCAACGATCTGGGGGTGCAGGTTCGGGGCCTGAGCGCGAAAGCGGCAGGCGCCGAGTTGCAAGCGCAAATCCTCCATCTGGACAAAGCGCGCATCGACGGCTCGGCGCAGACCGCGTCGCTGCAGGCGCTTGCGATCACTGGCCTGCGCGGGCGGACGGGCGTCGGCCAGATGACCCTGCAGACCGCGCAACTGCAGGGCGCGCAGTTCGACTGGGGCAAGCAGCAAGCGGGTTTCGGGCCGATTGACTTGCATGGCATTCAGGGGAGAATCGGTCAGGCGGCGCTGCAGGCGGCCAGTCTGCAGACCCAGCCGGGCACGGTGAAGCTGGCCGCACGCACCCTGCAACTACCGCAGGCCACGCTGCAGGACCTGCGTCTGCAGCCGCAGCAGGGCGGGGCCGCGCCGTGGCTGGTGCTGCCCATGCTGGAAATCGACGCGCTTCAGACCGATCTGGCGCAGCACCGCTTGCAGCTCGGCGCCGTGCAGATCGATGCCGCCAGCGTGCGGCTGGCGCGGCGGCCAGGCGGACAGATCGATCTGCTGCAGGCCGTGAGCGCGAAAGCAGCCCGCTCGGCAACGCCCGCGCCGCAGCCCCAGGCGGTGGACCAGAACACGGCGCGCGCAGCGGCAGGCTGGGCTGTGGCGGTGCAGCGCGTTGCCGTCCGGCTGCAGACCGTGGACTACACCGACCAGAGCTTCAAGGCGCCGCTCCACCTGCAGCTCGCGGACGCGACGCTCGACGCCAGGCTTCAGGCCACGCTGCCTGCTGGCGTCCCGGCGCAGCTTCAGGCCAGCGATCTGCGGCTGAAGCTCGGTGCGATGCAGGCGGAAAGCAGCGCCCAGCCTCTGGCGCGCTGGAGCAGCGTGCAACTCGGCC
>JBMFIE010000227.1:0-2540 GCA_049976465.1 Thiomonas sp.
TTGACGGAAAAATACCTGCTCAAACGCAGCATGGACGGCCTGTTGCCCGACGCGCTGCGCCACCGCACCAAGCAGCCCTACCGCGCGCCAGACAGCCAGAGCTTTTTCCACAACGGCGAGCCGGTCGATTACGTGGCCGATCTGTTCAGCACGGCGCGGCTCAAGGATGCCGGCTATTTCGACGTGCAGGCCGCCATCCGCCTGTTCGACAAAGCACGCGCCGGAAAAACCATCGGATTTGGCGACAACATGGCCTTCGTCGGCATGCTCTCCACCCTGCTGTTGCACGACCGGTTCATCCGGGCCTGAACCGACCGCCACTTCTGCCATGTCCGCTGCCGCCTCCAGCTACGCCGCCCTGCCCGCCGATCTGCGCACCGATCGAAGCACCATCGTGTCGCTGTGGGCAAGCAACCTGGGGCACCCGGAACGCCGCCAGGACAAGTTCGACTGGTTCTACCTGCGCAACCCCGCCGGCGCGCCGCAGGTCTTGCTGGCCCACTGCCCGGCCGAGCATGGCAAGCCGATCGGCGTCATCGGGCTGGGCACGCGGCAGATGCTGCTGGCGGGAAAGCCCATCCAGGCCGGGCTGCTGGCCGATTTCGGCGTGCTCGCCGAACATCGCACCCTGTATCCGGCCATATTGCTGCAGACCACGCTGCGCGACCGCTACCTACCGCAACTCGACTTGATCTACGGCTTTCCCAACGCCAAATCAGAAGCGGTGGTCAAGCGTCTGGGCTATGCAGTGGCCGGGCCGATGGTGCGCTATGTCCGCGTGCTGCGCAGCGCAAACTACCTGCCCCAGCGGCTGCCCCACGCCCTACGCCGCAGCCTTGGCTACACCGCCGACTGGTGCATGCGCACCCTGCGCCGCGCGCGCTATCCGCACGACATGCGCGGCTTTTTCGCCCAGTGGCTGGACCAGCCCGACGCCCGCTTTGACCTCCTTTGGGCGGCACAAGCCGGGCAACCCCTGCTCATCGGCCTGCGCGACTGCCGCTACCTCACCTGGCGCTTCGAGCACAAACCCTGGAAAAACTTTCGCTTCCTGACCCTCAACTCCAGCACCCACGGCCTGATCGCCTACGCCGCAACGGAAGTGGCCGGCTCCGTGCTGCACATTCGCGATCTGCTCTGCCACCCTGACCATCCAGACAGCCTGAGCCTGCTGCTCGATACCCTGTACCACGATGCCCACAGCGACGGCCGCACCAGCATCTCCTTCGAGTGCCTCATCCCTGCCGCAATGCAGCAAAGCCTGATGCGCACCGGCATGGTGGCCCGCGGACAGCGCAACGTCCTGTTCACCACCTCCGGCCCAAACTCCGAGGCCATCCGGCAAATCCCCTGGTACATCACCAACGCGGATGAGGATTCCTGACAGTCGTGGATTTTGGCGGAAGCGGTGTCATTCGCATAACAGGCCGCAACCATCCTCAAACGTCCGATCTCTCTCTTGTAGAACAAAAACTTACGCAGTAGTTTTTCCGCGTTCGTCCCTTGCCATCCCCCAAAATCCGCCCTAAAGTTTGGGGACGTTTTAGGGGACGATATGGCAACGAAAGCAATCACTGATCTGCAAGTCAAGGCGCTGCTCAAGAAACCGGGCAAGCACCGCATCGCGCCTGGGCTCTACCTGCGTGTGCGCGACACGGGCGCGGCCTTCTGGGCTCTGATCTACACCATCGACGGCAAGAGCCGCGAGGCAGGCCTGGGGCGCTATCCCGAGGTGAGCCTGGCAGAAGCAACCGCAGAGGCGGCACAGAAACGGCTGCTGCTCAAGCGCGACAAGGTTGACCCCTTGGAGGCTAAGAAAACCGAGATTGCCAAGGTCGCCGGGGCGATGACATTCAAAGCCATTGCCGCCGAAGTGATCGCGGCCAAGCGCCCCGGCTGGCGCAACCCGAAGCACGCGCAGCAATGGGAGAACACCCTTGCAACCTATGCCTTCCCCATCATCGGGGACATGGACGTGGCCACCATCGACACCGAGCATGTCCTGGCCGTGCTGCAACCGATTTGGACGACAAAGCACGAAACAGCAACGCGCCTGCGCCAGCGCATTGAAGCAGTGCTCGATGCCGCTGCCGCACGCAAGCTGCGCAGCCGCGACAACCCGGCGCGATGGAAAGGGCACCTCGACACGTTGCTGACAGCAATCAGCAAGCGGGTGCGCGTCAAGCATCATCCCGCGATGCCGTGGGGTGAGCTACCCGCATTCATGGCTGCGCTGCGGGACAACGACAGCATGAGCGCGCTGGCGCTGCAATTCACCATCTTGACCGCTTGCCGCACCGGCGAGGTGCTGGGCGCACAGTGGGCAGAGATCGACTTTGAGCGCGCCATCTGGACAATCCCCGCTGCACGCATGAAGGCCAAGCGAGAGCATCGCGTGGCGCTGTCCGCGCAAGCCCTGGATTTGCTGCGCAGCCTGCCAAGGGTTGAGGGCTGCCCGTGGGTGTTCCCAGGGCGCAAGGCAACCGCGCCGCTGTCGCAAATGGCAATGCTCGAACTCATGCGCGGCATGGCACCGCCCT
>JBMFIE010000228.1:0-2491 GCA_049976465.1 Thiomonas sp.
GCTCCATCGGCAGGTCGCGCCGCCTGCGCTGCGCGCGGCGGGCGTAGCGCACCATCCACGCGCCGCGCAAACCGATGCGGCGCGCTGCCTGCAGATGCCCGGGCGTGTCTTCCACCAGCACGCATTGCGCCGGGCGCAGGCGGTGGCGCGCCAGCACATGCCGCAGCATGCGCGCATCCGGCTTGGGGCGCAGCCGGCGGAACATCCACATGTCCTCGACCGCGATCAGCCCGTCGACCAGCGGCCAGAGCTTGAGGATCTTGAGCACGCGGCGGGCATAGTCGCGCGGCGCGTTGGTCAGCACCAGCTTGCGCCCGGGCAGGCGGGCGAGTGCTGCGCGTTCGCTGGCGTCGCAGCGCAACATGCGCGGCAGATGCGGGAAGGCGTGCGTCTCGCGCAAAAACTGCGCGGCGTCCACGCCGTGCTCGTGCATCAGGCCGAGCAGTGTGGCGCCGTAGCGGTGCCAGAACTGCGCGCGGATGCGGTTGGCCTCCTCTCGGCTCACGCCCAGATGCCGCTCGATGAACGCGGTCATCTCGGCGTTCATCATGGGAAACACCCGCCATGCGGCGTCGTGCAGGGTGTTGTCCAGATCGAGCAGCCAGACGGTCTGGCGGGCAGAGTCACGCCGCATCGGCCGGCTCCAGATCGGCAAAGCAGTAGCGCACTGCGCCAAAGCGCGCCGGCGCGGTCCAGGCGCGCAGCCCCGCCACCCGATGCGCCACCGGGCGGGCAAACGCCGGGCCGTCGAACACGAAAGTGTGGAATTCGCCGTTTTCGCCGCAGGCATCGACCCCTGCGGGCAGGCTGGCGACGAAGTCGGCATCGAATTCGCGGCCGCAGAACGCATCGTCCAGATGGCGGCTGTCCACGCACACCACCCGGGCGCGCCAGCCTTGCGCAAGAAAGGCATCGACCAGCGCGCGCCGGGGCTGCCCCCACAGCGGCAGAAGCGCCCGCAGACCGGCCTGCGCGCAGACCTGCTCCTCCCAGTCGCGGTGGGACTGCAGGTCGATGTCGCCGAACACCGCCGCCTGCGCGCCGCGTGCGGCCAGCGCCTGCAACTGCGCGACGAACACGGCCTGATAGTCGTCCCAGCTTGCCGCTGCGGTGACCAGTTCCAGCCCGAGCGCATCGGCCTGCGCCTGCAGCAGCGCCAGCGGCACGCCGTGGCTGCGCAACCGCGCGCCGGTCTCCTCCAGCATGGCCAGCAGCCAGCGCACCTCAATCCCCTGCGCGCGGGCGCGCTGCACGGCGAGCATCGAATCCTTGCCGCCGCTGAACGAGGCCAGCGCCAGGGGGTTCAATGCGGGTTCAATGCGAGCGGATCATGGTGCCGAAGGCCTGCTCGGTCAGCACTTCGAGCAGGATGGCGTGCGGAATGCGGCCATCGACAATGTGCACCGAATTGACCCCGGACCTGGCCGCCTCCAGCGCCGAGGCGATCTTGGGCAGCATGCCGCCGGAGATGGTGCCGTCGGCGAACATGGCGTCGATTTCCTGCGCGGTCAAATCGGTGAGCAGCTCGCCCTTCTTGTTCAGCACGCCCGGGGTATTGGTCAGCAGCAGCAGCTTTTCCGCGCGCAGCACCTCGGCCAGCTTGCCTGCGACCACATCGGCGTTGATGTTGAACGCGGCGTTGTCTTCGCCAAAGCCAATGGGCGAGATGACCGGAATGAACTGATCGTCCTGCAGCGCCTTGACCACCGAGGGGTCGATCGCCGCGACCTCGCCCACCTGGCCGACGTCGATCTCGGCCTCGGGGTTGTCGCGGTCGCGCATGCGCAGCTTGCGCGCGCGGATCAGCCCGCCGTCGCGCCCGGTCAGGCCCACGGCTTTGCCGCCGGCGTGGTTGATCAGGCCGACGATGTCCTGCTGCACCTGCCCGGCCAGCACCCACTCGACCACTTCCATGGTCTCTGCGTCGGTCACCCGCATGCCCTGCACGAAGGTGCCCTTCTTGCCCACGCGGCTGAGCGCCTCGTCGATCTGCGGCCCGCCGCCGTGCACCACCACCGGGTTCATGCCCACCAGCTTGAGCAGCACCACGTCTTCGGCAAAGTCCTGCTGCAGCATCGGGTCGGTCATGGCGTTGCCGCCGTACTTGATCACCAGCGTCTTGCCGTGGAACTTGCGGATATAGGGCAGCGCTTGGGCGAGGATTTCGGCCTGCTCGCGCGGGGCGATGTGCGACAGATCGGGGGGCGAGATGGACGTGTCGTTGCTCATGGGGAGGGTGGTGTGAGGTGGAGGGATGCTGCGTTGCGCGACGATTCTAGGAGCCCGCTGCGCGCCTCGCGCGTCGTCGCCGATACACTGCGTCTGCCATGCGCCTTCGCCCTCTTGCCCTCTACCACACCCTGCGCCAGCGCCCACGCCTGAGCGCCTCGCTCGCGCTGGGCTTGGTGCTGTGGGGTGTGCTGCGGTCGCAGATGGCGCCGGTACTGGCCGTGCTGTGGGCTTTCGACGCTGCCGCGCTGCTGTTTTTGGC
>JBMFIE010000229.1:0-2464 GCA_049976465.1 Thiomonas sp.
GCCACGTGCGGTCCAAACCAGCAGCGGCAGGGTGCGGTCGCCAGCCAAGTAATGCTGTGCCTGCGTGCCGGGGGCGAGGTCGATGAAGGCGGTCACCGGCTGGCCGTCGCCGCGGCCGCCGGGCAGATCGCTGACCGCCAGTGAATAGACCCGACCATCGCTGCCGAACACCACCAGCGGATCGACGCTGCGGCACTCGAACGTGGCGTAGAGCGCGTCGCCCGGCTTGAACGAGAGGGAGTCCAGCGCCAGGCCGTGGCCTTTTTGCGTGCGCAGCCAGCCTTTTTGCGACACGATGACCGTGACCGGCTCGTCGACCACCTTGACCTCGGCCACCGCCCGCTGCTCGGGAAGGATCAGGGTGCGGCGATCGTCGCCGAACTGTTTGGCGTCCGCCTCGATTTCGCTGATGATGCGGCGGGTCATGGCCTTGTCGTCGGCGAGCAGCTTGCGCAGCTCGGCGGCCTCTGCCCGCTGCGCGGCCAGTTCCTTGTCGATGCGGATCGCCTCCAGCCGCGCGAGCTGGCGCAGCCGCATGTCGAGAATGTCGTCGGCCTGCACGTCGGTGAGGGAAAAGCGCGCCATCAGCGCGGGCTTGGGATCGTCGCTGTTGCGGATGGTGTCGATCACTTCATCCAGGTTGAGCAGCACCTGCTGTCGCCCTTCGAGGATGTGGATGCGGGCGTCGACCTGCTCCAGCCGGTGGCGGCTGCGGCGCTGCACCGTGTCGCGGCGGAACGCGATCCACTCGCGCAGGATGTCCATCAGCCCCTTCTGTCGAGGTTTGCCGTCGGTGCCGATCATCACCAGATTGACCGGCACGCTGGTCTCCAGACTGGTGCGGGCGAGCAGGGTGTTGACGAATTCCATCTGGTCCACGCGCGCACTGCGCGGCTCGAACACCAGCCGCACCGCGGCCTCGCGGCCGGATTCGTCGCGCACGGTGTCGAGCAGGTTCAGCAGACTGGCCTTGAGCGCGATCTGCTCGGGCATCAGCGCCTTTTTGCCGGGGCGGATCTTGGGGTTGCTCAGTTCCTCGATTTCTTCGAGCACCTGCTGCGCGCTGGTGCCGTGCGGCAGTTCGTTGATCACCAGTTGCCACTGGCCGCGCGCCAGTTCCTCGATGGTCCAGCGCGCCCGCACCTTGAGGCTGCCGCGCCCGCTGGCGTAGGCCGCGGCAATGTCCTGCGGGCTGGAGATGATCTGACCGCCGGTGGCAAAGTCTGGGCCGGGCATCAGCGTCAGCACCTCGTCGAGGGTCAGCCGCGGGTTTTTGAGCAGCGCGACACAGGCGCTGGCGACTTCGCGCAGATTGTGCGAGGGAATTTCGGTGGCCAGGCCGACGGCGATGCCGCTGGCGCCGTTGAGCAGCACGAACGGCAGCCGCGCGGGCAGCAGCCGCGGCTCGGTGGTCGAGCCGTCGTAGTTGGGGATGAAGTCGACCGTGCCCGCGTCGATTTCGGCCAGCAGCAGCCGGGCGATGGGTGAGAGCCGCGCCTCGGTGTAGCGCATCGCCGCGGCGCCGTCGCCATCGCGGGAGCCGAAATTGCCCTGGCCGTCGATCAGCGGATAGCGCTGCGCGAAGTCCTGCGACAGCCGCACCAGCGCGTCATACGCGGCCTGATCGCCGTGCGGATGAAAGCGGCCGAGCACGTCGCCCACCACCCGCGCGGACTTGACCGGCTTGGCGTCTGCCGTCAGCCCCATGCGCCACATGGCGTAGAGGATGCGCCGCTGCACCGGCTTGAGGCCGTCGCACACATCGGGCAGGGCGCGGCCCTTGACCACGGAGATGGCATAGTCCAGATAGGCGCGGCGGGCGTAATCGCCGAGCGCCAGGGTGTCGGTGGTGTCGCCTGGCCGGTCGTCGAATGCGAGGGTGGCTTGTTCGCTCATGGTGGTGTGGGGTTCAGATGTCGACTTCGACCTGGTCGCCGTATTCCTCCATCAGCCCGCGGCGGGCCTGCGCTTCGCCCTTGCCCATGAGCTGGTGGAACAGGGCCTCGGCGTCGTCCAGGCGCACGCGGTACAGGCGGCGGGTGTCGGGGTTCAGGGTAGTGTCCCAGAGCTGCTCGGCGCTCATCTCGCCCAGACCCTTGAAGCGCGAGATCTGCCAGGCGCCGTCCTTCAGCCCGTCCTTGCGCAGCTTGTCCTGCGCGGCCTGCAGTTCGGCGTCGTCCAGCACGTAAATCTTCTGCGCCGGCTTCTTGCCGCGCGCCGGGGCGTCCAGGCGGTACAGCGGAGGCCGCGCGACGAACACGTGGCCGCGGGCGATTAGCGCAGGAAAATGGCGGAAGAACAGGGTGAGCAGCAGAACCTGAATGTGCGCGCCGTCCACGTCGGCATCGCTGAGGATGCAGATCTTGCCGTAGCGCAGGTTCGACAGATCGGGCGTGTCGTCCTTGCCGTGCGGATCGACGCCAATGGCGACCGCAATGTCGTGGATCTCGGTATTGGCAAACAG
>JBMFIE010000230.1:0-2447 GCA_049976465.1 Thiomonas sp.
CCTCGATCGCGGTGACGCTGCTGCTGGCGCTGTGGGTCTCGTCGCTGCTGGAGTCGCGCCTGATGCGATCGCCGCTGGACGCCAGCTTGCGGCTGGTGTTCACGCGGCTGCTGCGCGCGGTGGTGCTGCTCGTCGCCGTGCTCACGGCGCTGCAGATGGTGGGGATCGACCTCACCGTGCTCAGTGTGTTCGGCGGCGCGCTCGGCGTCGGCCTGGGCTTTGGCCTGCAAAAAATCGCGGCGAACTATGTCTCTGGTTTCGTCATCCTGCTCGAGCGCAGCCTGCGTGTGGGCGACAACGTGCGCATCGACACCTTCCAGGGCCAGATCATCGACATCAAGACCCGCTACACCCTGGTGCGCAGCGCGGGGGGAACCGACTCCATCGTGCCCAATGAAATGCTGATTACCAACCGCATCGAGAATCTCTCCTACAACGACCCGAACGTGTGGCTGTCCACCACCGTGGGCGTGTCTTACGACACCGATGTGGAGCAGGCCCTTGCGCTGATCAAGGAAGCGGTGCTGTCGGTGCCGCGTGTCCTGCACAGCCCGGCACCCAGCGCGGTGCTCGACGCGTTTGGCGATAGCGCGCTCAACATCACGGTGGGCTACTGGATCGCCGACCCCGAAAATGGCACTCTGGGCGTGCGCGGGCAGGTCAACCTGGCCATCTGGCATACCCTGAAGGCACACGGTATCGAGATTCCCTTTCCGCAGCGCGTGGTGCGATGGGCGGGGGACGATCCGTCGCCTGCGCCGCTGCAGCCTGCACCAGACGCATCCGGGGTTGCGCGTCGGCCCGAGCCTGACCACGACGGCGATTGACAGCAGCCTGCCCGGCAGCAGGCGTTGTGGCAGTCTGCCGCTGTGCGACCGTGACAGCGAAGTCTGTTGACGCAAACCAGCCGATGGCTGCGGCGGGCGGAGACTCTCCAATGCGGGTTCAGGGTCTCTGAAAAGGCTTGATCTGGGGCTGGGTCCCTCGCTACACTGACAAAAACGAACGGTCGTTCTATTATTGGTCATCAAGCCGATTCGCTTGTGTATTGCCGTCCAAACTGAACTCGTATTCCAAATCACAGGAGCAAGGCATGAAAGTGCTGGTCGCGGTCAAGCGCGTGGTCGATTACAACGTCAAGATTCGGGTCAAGTCCGACGGCAGCGGCATTGATACCGCCGGGGTGAAGATGAGCATGAACCCGTTTGACGAAATCGCCGTCGAAGAAGCGGTGCGGCTCAAGGAGAAGGGCACGGTCAGCGAGATCGTCGCCGTCAGCTGCGGGGTGGCCGCCTGCGGCGAAACGCTGCGCACCGCGATGGCGATCGGCGCCGACCGCGGGATTCTGGTCGAAACGGACGCGGAACTGCAGCCGCTGGCCGTGGCCAAGCTGCTCAAGGCGGTGGTCGAACGCGAAGCGGTGCAACTGGTCATCCTCGGCAAGCAGGCCATCGACGATGACGCCAACCAGACCGGGCAGATGCTTGCCGCGCTGCTCGGCTGGTCGCAGGCGACTTTTGCGTCCAAGGTCGAGATCGACGGCGCGCAGGCCAAGGTCACGCGCGAGGTCGACGGCGGACTCGAGACGATCGCAGTCAAGCTGCCCGCGGTCATCACGACCGACCTGCGACTGAACGAGCCGCGCTACGTCACCCTGCCCAACATCATGAAGGCGAAGAAAAAGCCGCTGGAGACGCTCAAGCCCGAGGAACTCGGCGTCGATGTGGCGCCACGGCTGAAGACGCTGAAGGTCGCCGAGCCGCCCAAGCGTGGCGCCGGGGTCAAGGTGCCCGACGTAGCCACCCTGGTCGCCCGCCTGAAGAACGAAGCCAAGGTCATCTGAACCTCGATCCGCCGATCGCCCAACGCTTGCAAGGACTGCCCTCATGACTGCCCTCGTCATCGCCGAACACGACAACCACACCCTGCGTCCCACCACCCTCAACACCATTGCCGCGGCATTGCAGTGCGATCCGCAGGTCCATGTGCTCGTCGCCGGTCACGGCTGCACAGCCGTGGCGCAGGCCGCGGCACAGGTAGCCGGCGTGGCCAAGGTGCTGTGCGCCGATGCGCCGCAGCTCGCCGCCGGGCTGGCCGAAACCACTGCGGCGCAGGTGCTGGCGATCGCGTCGGATTACAGCCACATCCTGGCTCCGGCCACTGCCTTCGGCAAAAACGTCGCGCCGCGCGTGGCAGCGCTGCTCGACGTGGCGCAGGTGTCTGACATCATCCACGTGCATGCGCCCGACACCTTCGACCGCCCGATCTACGCCGGCAACGCCATCGCCACGGTGCAGAGCAGCGACAAGGTCAAGGTCATCACCGTGCGCACCACCGGCTTCGATCCGGTGGCCGCCAGCGGCGGCCATGCCGAGATCCAGACCATTGCCGCAGTGGAAGATGCCGGGCTGTCCAGCCTGGTCGGGCGCGAGTCCACCAAGAGCGAG
>JBMFIE010000231.1:0-2411 GCA_049976465.1 Thiomonas sp.
GGGGGGGCGACTGCTGCCGTTTTTTGCGGGGAGGGAACGGTGGCACATCCGGCGGCCATGGCGACCATTGCACCCAGAGCCCAAAATCGCAGTCGTCTCAGTTGCCGCATCGGTTCTTACCCCTTGAAATCATTTTTCCACTCACGCAGCCAGGCAAACGCCTGAACCGCGTCCGCGGGCTTGTGGCCCCTGTGCCGTTCCAGCGCCTGCACCACCTCGGGCTGAGCGGTGCGCAAAAACGGATTGATGCTTTTCTCCAGACCGATGGTGCTGGGCAGCGTGGGCAGACCTTGCGCGCGCAGGGCCAGACACCGGGCCTGGTGTGCCACGACCCGAGGATTCGAGGGGTCGGCGACACGGGCGAATTGTAGATTAGAGAGTGTGTACTCGTGTGCACAATTTACTGTCGTATTTTCAGGCAGTTGCGAGAGTTTGTTCAGAGACTGATGCATTTGCGCCGGGCTTCCTTCGAACAGCCGCCCGCAGCCCGCAGAAAACAGCGTGTCGCCGCAGAACAGCGCAGGCGGCGTGTCCTGCCCGGGCGACGAGACGAAATAGGCGATGTGGCCCAGAGTGTGGCCGGGCACGGCGATGACCGTAAAACGCTGTGTCCAGCCCGGCGGCGTGAAGGTCTCGCCGCCATGCAGCGCGTGCGTGCGCGCAGGGATGCGCTCGGCAGCCGGCCCCCACACTGGTACCTGCTCTGCTGGATGGCGGCCGGCGTGCCAGCGCAGCAGCGCTTCGATGCCGCCCACATGGTCGCTGTGGTGGTGGGTGACTAGAATGCCGCGCAGCTCCAGGCCGCCGCGTTCGAGGGCATCGATCACTGGAGCCGCGTCTCCCGGATCGACCACCAAGGTGCGCGGATCGTCCGCTTCGGGCCGAACCAACCAGATGTAGTTATCCCGAAAGGCTGCAAGCGCTTCGATATGCATGGTGACTCCGATTTGTGGCCCGCGATCAGCCTGCAGCAGTGGCTGCAGACGCCCCCCGGGCGCTATGCACTGGCATGGGAGCAGGCGCAGATCGACCGCGTGGTGAGCGATATTTTCGGCTATCACGCGCTGCAGCTGGGCAACCCGGCGTTGCACGGGCTGGCGAACAACCGCATGCCCCACCGCTGGCTGGCGATCGACGAGACGGCGGCGCATCCTCCTTCCGCGAGCGTGCGCCCGGCCTGTTTGCTGCCGGAGCATTACGGCGGTCAGCCGGTGTATGCCGAGCCGGCGATGGTCGATGCCGCGGGCATGGCCCTCGAGGACACGCAACAACCGACTCAGGAGCAAGCGCCCGATCCCCAGGTCTCGCCAGCCGCGCATCTGCAGTGCGACTTCACCGCGTTGCCGTTTCCCGCGCAGTCGCTCGATCTGGTGGTGCTGCCGCATACTCTGGAATGGGTGGATGACCCGCATGCCTGTCTGCGCGAGGTCGATCGCGTGCTCATGCCCGGTGGGCAGGTGGTGATCAGCGGGTTCAATTCCTGGAGCCTGTGGGGCTTGCGCCAGTTGCTCGGACGGGTGGGGGGCGGCTGGTATCTGCCGCAGCACGGCGAATTCTTCGCCCCCCACCGCGTGCGCGACTGGCTGCGGCTGCTCAGCTTCGAGGTCACGCAAGGCCGATTCGGCTGCTACCGGCCCGCGCTGTGCTCGCCGCTATGGCTGCACCGCTGGCGCTTCATGGACAAGGCGGGCGACCGCTGGTGGCCCGTGTTCGGCGCGGTGTACTTTCTCGCGGCGATCAAGCGTGTGCCGTCGATGCGGCTGGTCGGCAAGGTCGAGATGCGCGCCAAGAAGCGCGCGGTCGCACTGCGGCCGATGGCGCAACGCCGCGCCGCCACCCGATGAATCACCCCATGACCACCGATTTCACCCCCGAAGTGATCATCTACACCGACGGCGCCTGCAAGGGCAACCCCGGCCCCGGCGGCTGGGGCGTGGTGCTGCGCAGCGGCGCGCACCAGAAAACCCTGCACGGCGGCCAGGCGCAGACCACCAACAACCGTATGGAACTCATGGCTGCGATCCAGGCGCTCGAAGCCCTCAAGCGCCCCAGCCGCGTTCTGCTGCACACCGATTCGCAGTATGTGCTCAAGGGCATGACCGAATGGATCGATGGCTGGAAGCGCCGCGGCTGGACCACTGCGGACAAAAAGCCGGTGAAAAACGTCGACCTGTGGCAGCGCCTGGAGCGTGCCGCCGCTCCACACACCCTGCGCTGGGTCTGGGTGCGCGGCCACACCGGCGACCCGGGAAACGAACTGGCCGACCAGCTCGCCAACCAGGGAGTGGAGGCGGCGGCGCGGGAATAGGCGGCGCATGCGGCGGCTGCGGCCCGGGTTAGGGCCTGTTCACGCTATTGGTGCACCCGCGTTGCCCCCAGGCGGGGATGGATGCAAGGCGCAGGCCCGGGGC
>JBMFIE010000232.1:0-2390 GCA_049976465.1 Thiomonas sp.
TTGCCCCGGGCCTGCGCCTTGCATCCATCCCCGCCTGGGGGCAACGCGGGTGCACCAATAGCGTGAACAGGCCCTAGACCGGCACCAAACCCAGGGAGTGGCTGGCCCACAGCCCGAGCCAGAACAGACCGATCAGGATCGCCTGAGCCGCCGCGTTGGCGATGCCAAAACGAAGCTGCGCGCCGGCAAATCCGGCCACCGTCTTGCTGATGGCATTGGTCGATAGCGCCAGGCCGATGGCGAGCAGGGCCTGTTGCGTGGTGAAGCCGCCGCTCGATGCAAACTGTGCTGCCGTGGCAGACGCGACATGCGCGTCGCCCAGGCCGACCAGCCCGGTGGCGATCACCGCACCGGTGTTGCCCAACCAACTGCGCACCACCTCAGCGCCCAGCAACACGGCGGTCAGAATGCCCGCAAACAGTAGCGCCTGGAGTGGCTGAAACGGCCGCTGTTGCGCAGGCCGCGTGTCGGTACCAGCGGGTTTGGTTTGCCCACCGCGTCCCCACAATGCGCCCATCACCAGCAGCACGCCAGCGCTGTATAGGGCCAGCGCAGGCAGCAGGGCGGTGAGCAGCGCGGGCGCGATGAGCGCCACCAGCGCGCCAAGCTCAGCGGCAGTCGCCAGGTTCGACAGCAGCGCCGCGCGCAGACAATTGGCTTGCATTTCGGGCTGCGCCCGCGCGCGCTGTGCCATGCCCGCAATCGTCGCAGTGCTCGAGATGAAGCCGCCGGCCAGACCGGACAGCGCCAGGCCGCGCTGGCTGCCCAGCACGCGTATCGCCAGGTGGCCGAGTGACTGAATGGCCATCACCAGCACGGCCAGCAACCACAGGGTGTGCAGGTTCAGACCGGCAAGCCAGGCGATTTTCCGGTCGGGCAATAACGGCAGGATCACCAGCGCGGCTGCCCCCAGCATGAGCGCGGATTCCATTTCCGCGTTGCTCAGCACATGACGCGCGAATCCATGCAGCGCGCTTTTCGCTGCCAGCATGGCGGTCACGACCACAGCCAGACCAGCGGCCCACCCCGGCGCCTGCTGCGCCAGCGCGCCGATCAGCACCGTGAGCAGCAGGGCAAACTCGGTGGTCAGTCCCGGGTCGGTGTTTCGCGTTTGGACATGGCCGGAAAGTGCCAGCAGCGCAAACGCGCCGAGCACGACCGCCAACGGCATCGGCCCCAGAGCGGCAGCCGTAGCGCCCGCGAGCGACGCCAGCACGAAGCTGCGCAACCCCGCGGGCGACTCGGGCGGCTGGTTGCGCTCGCGCTCCACACCGATCAGCAGACCAGCGCCAAGGGCAGCGGCCCAGGGGAGGAGGGTGGGGTCGGGCATGTGGTGAACGCGGGTTGATCAGAGCGCGGGGCAGTCGCCGCCCAGGTCGGATTCCTCCAGCCGCAAGCGGCCTGATTTGGACAACACCAGGTCGCGCACATTGTTGAGAATGGAGAAATGCACGCACAGCCGGATACGTCCCGCCGTAAATGCCCCGCTTGTCTGTTGCGCAACCCCGAGGGGAGTGAAGATCACGGTTTTGCGCAAGGGGCTGTTGGCGAACACTGTGATGCCCTGCGGCGCCGCGGCCCCGGAATGCACCAGCCGTTCGCTGTCATCCGGCAAGCCGTTGCGATTGTCGTCGAAAAACATCAGCCAACCCGCGCCCCAGTTCCACTGCGCCGCGTCATGGCATTTCGGCGGCACGCCAGCGCACAGCGCCACGGGACGATGATGCGAAATGGCGGTCTGCCTGGCCAGCGCAAACGCCGCGGCCAAGCTGTTGGTCGCGGTCGTCAGCCGATGTTGCAACACCCAGCCGTACATCCAGGGAACTGCCCAGGTGACCAGCAGCGCAGCGATGGTCAATGCGGCAAGCATCTCGATCAGGGTGAGGCCGCAGCGCTTGTCCTGCCTCGGCCAGCGCCGGGGTGGCAGGGAAGATGCGCGGTTGCCTTGCATCACCGCCGGCTGGGAGCAACGGTCAATTCGCCCAGCACTTGGCAGCACCATCGGTGCCGGTTGCCGATTTGGTGCCGAGTTCATTGATGCTCAAGATGCCGCAGGCTGTGTCGCGGCTCAACTGTGCGTTCTTGGGGGTGGCGGTCACGGTGAAGGTGTCACGATTGTCGGCCACCACTCTGAAGTCGTAATCGGCACCTGCGTGTTGTTCGTCGGCGCATTCGAGCAGGATAGCGGGTGAGCTGTCGGGTGGGTCGCTGACCAGACCATTTTTGTTCCCGCCGGGGTCTTGGTCGTACCGCAGATTGACCGTGTAGTAACGCTCCATCGCTGCAGCGTATTGCGCGACGCATGCAGCGGCTGCTGCACGCTTGGTCTTGACCACGCTATTGACATAAGACGGGTAGCCGATGGCGGCGACGACCGCGATGACCGCAAC
>JBMFIE010000233.1:0-2365 GCA_049976465.1 Thiomonas sp.
CCTGCTCGACGGCGACAACGGCCCCAACACCGGCGGCATGGGCGCTTACTCCCCGGCGCCCGTGGTCACGCCCGAGGTGCACGCGCGGGTGATGCGCGAGATCATCCTGCCCACGGTCAAGGGCATGGCCGCAGACGGCATTCCCTACACCGGATTTCTGTACGCTGGGCTGATGATCGACGCGCAAGGCCGCGCCAAGACCCTGGAATTCAACTGCCGCATGGGCGACCCGGAAACCCAGCCCATCATGGCCCGGCTCAAGAGCGATCTGTCCGTGGTGTTCGAAAAGGCCATTGCCGGCCAGCTCGATCAGGTGGAACTGGAGTGGGACCGCCGCACCGCGCTTGGCGTGGTGCTGGCTGCGCACGGCTACCCCGACAACCCGCGCAAGGGAGATGTCATCACCGGCGTCCCACCCGAAGCGCCCGACTGCATCACCTTCCACGCCGGCACTGCGCTCGACGCACAGGGCGCCCTGCGCACCGCGGGCGGCCGGGTGCTGACCGTCACCGCGCTGGGCGATTCACCGCGCATTGCGCAGCAGCGGGCGTACGAAGCGATCCAATCCATCCATTTCGACGGCATGCAATACCGCCGCGACATCGGCTGGCGGGCGATCAGGCGCCAGCACTGACCCGCGCCAGCGCCTGCAGCGCGGGCAATGCGGCCGGATCGAATAACTCTGTGCCCGGCTGCGCTGCGGTGCCGCTGCCGCAGGCCAGCGCCAGGCGTAGTGCATCTGCTGGGGCCTGCCCGCGGGCGAAGCCGCCCACCAATGCACCGACCATCGCATCGCCCGCGCCGACGGTCGAGACCACCTGCACCTCCGGCGCCTGCCCGACATACACCTGGGCAGCACTCACCAGAACTGCACCCTCGGCACCGAGCGACACGCACACCCAGTTGACCCCGCGCGCGCAGATCGCCCGCGCCGCAGCCACGACCGCTGCCCTATCGGGCAGACTCCGTTGCAGCAGCTGCTCCAGCTCGAAGCGGTTGGGCTTGATCAGAAACGGCCGCGCGGCGATCGCCTGCTCCAGCATCTCGCCTTGGGCGTCGACCACGGCACGCGCGCCCTGCGCGTGCAGGGCGTCGATCAGGCTGGCGTAGTAATCGGTCGGCACCCCGCGCATGCGCGAGCCGGTGAGCACGGCATAACCGCTGCCGGTCAGTTGCAGCACGGACTCGGTGATGTGCCGAAGGGTGGCGGCGTCGAGCTGCGGGCCGATGCCGCTGACCTCGAACTGCGCCCGCGGCTGTTGCTGCTGCAGCGTGACGTTGATGCGTGTCTCGCCAGCGATGCGCACGGCCTGCAGCCGGTCGATCTGCCCAGCGACCAGCCGGGTGAACAGATCGCCGATCTCCCCGCCGAGCACCGCGCAGGCCACTGCGGGAATCTGCAGGCGCTTGAGCGCGCGTGCGACGTTGATGCCGTTGCCGCCCGGGTCGAGCCGGTTGGCATTGGCATGGACCTTCTGATCCTCGATCAGCCGGGTGACGTCGTAACTGACGTCCACGCAGGGGTTGAGGGTGAGGGTGATCAGCGGAGGTGTCTGCATGCTTTACCCGTATCCGCCGCCGCCCGGCGTTTCGATGATGAACAGATCGCCCGCGCGCATTTCCACGCTGGCACATGCAGCCAGCGTGTCGCTGCTGCCGTCCGCACGCTGCACGCGGTTGATACCCACCGCGCCGGGCGCACCGCCGCGCAGGCCGAACGCGCCCACGCGCCGCCCGTTGGACAGGATGGACGCGGTCATCGGCGCGAGAAAGCGGATGCAGCGCACCGCGCCGTCGCCGCCGCGCCAGCGCCCTGCCCCACCCGACCCGGCGCGCAGGGCAAAGCGCTCCAGCCGCACGGGATAACGCTGCTCGAGCACTTCGGGGTCGGTCAGACGCGAGTTGGTCATGTGGGTCTGCACCGCCGAGGTGCCGTCGAAGCCGCCGACCAGCCGACCAGCGGCATCGAACAGCCCTCCGGCACCCGAGCCGCCGGCGATGGTCTCGTAATACTGGTATTGCGCATTGCCGAAGGTGAAATTGTTCATGGTGCACTGGCTGGCGGCCTGCACCCCCAGCGCCCCGAACAGCGCATTGGTCACGCACATGCTGACCTCCACATTGCCGGCCACCACCGCGGCGGGCGGGCGCGGCGCGAGCATCGATCCCTCGGGAATGATCAGCCGCAGCGGCTTGAGACACCCGGCGTTGAGCGGAATGTCGTCGTCCACCAGACAGCGAAACACATACAGCACCGCGGCGACGGTGACCGCACGCGGGGCGTTGAAGTTGTCCGGCTGTTGCGGCGAGGTGCCGGTGAAGTCGATGGTGGCGCTGCGCGTGGCAGGGTCCACACGGATGGCCA
>JBMFIE010000234.1:0-2349 GCA_049976465.1 Thiomonas sp.
GTTTCACGACGGCGCATTCGCCGGTTGGGCGGCGCTTTCCAGCTTCAACCTGTTCGTGTTCCGTATCGCGCTGGGCAGCTTCATCGCCTACGCGGTGGGGCAGATGCTCGACATCCTGGTGTTTTCGCGCCTGCGCGCCACCCTGGCCGGCAGCCGCCATTGGTGGCTGGCCCCGGCGGCGGCGAGCGTGCTGGGCAATCTGGTCGACAGCGTGCTGTTCTTCTCCATTGCGTTCTACGCCAGTAGCGATCCGTTCATGGCCGCGCATTGGGTGGAAATCGCGCTGGTCGATTACGCGGTCAAGCTGATCATGGCCGCGCTGGGCATCCTGCCGCTGTATGGCCTACTGCTGGCCGCGCTGATGCGCTGGCTGCCGCGCCCGGCGGTGGTTGCGGCGGCCTGATTGACGCCGCGCGGGGTGGCTCGCAGCGGGCATCTACCATTGCCGCTGCCATGACCGCCGCCACCGCATCCGCCGCACAGACTGACGACACCCAGGCTGCCGCGTTCATCACCCGCTGGAGCGGGGTGGCCGCTTCCGAACTGTCCACTGCGCAGAGTTTTGTGCGCGAGCTGTGCGAGCTGCTGGATGTGCCCGCGCCGCACCCCACGCCCGAACAAGACTACATGTTCGAGCGTCCGGTCACCTTCCGCCACGGCGACGGCAGCAGCAGCTCCGGCCGCATCGACTGCTACCGCCGCGGCTGCTTCGTGCTCGAAGCCAAGAAGCTGCGCGCGGCAAGCGACACCCGGCGCTTTGACGACGCCATGCTGCGCGCCCGCGCGCAGGCCGAGAACTACGCCCGCGCGCTCGAACCCGCCGAGCTCGCCGCTGGTGGGCGCCCGCCGTTTTTGCTGGTGGTCGATGTCGGGCAGGTGATCGAGGTCTATGCCGAGTTCACCCGCAGCGGCGCCACCTACACCCCATTCCCCGATCCGCGCAGCCACCGCATCCGCCTGGCCGACCTGGCCCGCGCCGAGGTGCGCGAGACGCTGCGCCGCATCTGGCTCGACCCGCTCAGCCTCGACCCCGCCCGCGCCAGCGCCCGCGTCACCCGCGAGGTCGCCCAGCAGCTTGCCGAACTCGCCCGCAGTCTGGAGGCCAGCGGCCACGCGCCGCAGAAGGTTGCCGCTTACCTCACCCGCTGTCTGTTTTCCATGTTTGCCGAGGACGTCGGCCTGCTGCCCGCCAGCGGCGAGGACGGCGGCTTCGTCGCCCTGCTCAAGCGCCACCGCGACGACCCCGCCGCGCTGCAGCGCATGCTCGCCGCGCTGTGGGCCGACATGGACCGCGGCGGTTTTTCCGTTGCGCTGGCGCACACCGTGCTGCGTTTCAACGGCAAGCTGTTCAAGGGCGCGGGCGACGACGGCTATTCACTGCCGCTCACCCGCGCGCAGGTCGATCTGCTGCTGGCCGCCGCGCGCGCCAACTGGCGCGAGGTCGAACCCGCGATTTTCGGCACCCTGCTTGAGCGCGCGCTCGACCCCGCCGAGCGTCACGCGCTGGGCGCGCACTACACCCCGCGCGCCTATGTCGAGCGATTGGTGCTGCCCACGGTGATCGAGCCGCTGCGCGCCCAATGGGCCGACGCCCAGGCCGCTGCGCTGCTGCTCGCGCACGAAGCCGCCGAACTCGAAGGCCGCGCACGCGAGGCCAAGATGGACGCCGCCCGCGCCGAGCTGCGCCGCTTTCACCACCGCCTGTGCACCCTGCGCGTGCTCGACCCGGCCTGCGGCAGCGGCAACTTCCTCTACGTCACCCTGGAACACCTGAAACGCCTCGAAGGCGAGGTGCTCAACCAGCTTGCCGAACTCGGCCAATCGCAAGACAGCCTTGCGCTCGAAGGCGAAACCGTCACCCCGCAGCAACTGCTGGGCATCGAGGTGAACGAGCGCGCTGCGGCAATGGCCGAACTCGTGCTGTGGATCGGCTATCTGCAGTGGCATATCCGCACCCGCGGCAACCGCGCCGTGGCCGAGCCCGTGGTGCACGACTACGGCAACATCCAATGCCGCGACGCCGTGCTCGCCTGGGCCGCGCAGCGCCCCGCGCTGGGCGAAGACGGCCAACTGCGCACCCGCTGGGACGGCCGCACCTACATCCCCCACCCCACCACCGGCGAGCCCGTGCCCGACCCCGCCGCGCAAGTGCCGCAGTGGGAGTACGAACAGCCCCGCCGCGCCGACTGGCCGCAGGCCGACTTCATCGTCGGCAATCCGCCGTTCATCGGCGACAAGCGCTTGCGGGAAACTCTCGGGGATGGTTATGTGGACGCTCTGCGCCGCGTCTGGAGCGACGTGCCCGAAAGCGCCGACTTCGTCATGGTCTGGTGGCACGCCGCCGCGCGG
>JBMFIE010000235.1:0-2346 GCA_049976465.1 Thiomonas sp.
CTGTGAAGCCCGGCAAGGCCGCCCCGTCCTCCACGACCCCTGATGTCGCGCTCAAGAGCCTGACGCTGCGCAATCTGTCTGCCGAGCTCACCGACCGCGCTGCGCCCGAGCCGTTCCGCCTCGATCTGATCCAGGGCGAGGTGAGTGCGCACAACCTCAGCCTCGATCTGCGCAAACCCGTGCCGCTGCAGCTGCGCTTTGCGCTCAAGCAGGGCGGGCAGTTCAGCGCCCGCGGGCAGGTCGCACCGCAGCCGCTGTCGGGCACCCTGCAGGTGCAGATGCAGCGCTTCGCGCTGGTGCCGCTGGGCAGTCTGCTCAAGCCCTATGTGCGCCTGCTGCTCACCAGCGGCACGGCCTCGGCGGACGGTTCGGTGCGACTGCAGAGCGCCAAGGGTGGCGCGCCGCAGGTGGACTATCAAGGCAAGGCGCAGGTGGACGACCTCTCACTGGTCGAACCCGATGGGCGCACGCCGTTTCTCGGCTGGCGCAAGCTCGCCGCCAGCGGCATGACCGTGGGCACCGCGCCGCTGTCGGTGACGATCACCGATCTGCAGGCGGTGCAGCCGTATGGCCGCATCGTCCTCAACCCCGACCGGACCCTCAACCTGCAGGCCATCTTGCTGACCCGCAAACCGTTGACCGCGCCCGCCCCCGCGGCCCGCGGCCAGCCTGGCCAGGACAAGCCGCTGCCGCTCGCGCTGCGCATCGATCGCACCGCGATCGACAACGCCGACGTGGACTTCACCGATCAATCGATCAAACCCGAATTCCGTGTGCGCATCCAGCAGCTCTCGGGAGTGATCAACGGCCTGTCGGACGCGCCGGACAGCAGCGCGCAGATCGAACTCGACGGCCAGGTCAACGACTACGGCCAGGCCACGGTGCGCGGACGGCTGCAGCCGTTTCATGTCACCGACGCCACCGATGTCACGCTCGATCTGCGCAACCTCGACATGGCGGCGATCTCGCCGTATTCGGGCCGATTTGCCGGACGCCTCATCGAGGCGGGCCGACTCGACGCCAAGCTGGAATACAAAATCCAGCAGGCGCAGATGCAGGGCGACAACCAGTTCACCATCACCCGCCTGAAGCTCGGCCCGCATGTCGACAGCCCCGGCGCGGTGAACCTCCCGCTCGATCTGGCCATTGCCGTGCTGGAAAACAGCCAAGGGGTGATCGACCTGAATCTGCCGGTGCATGGCGATCTGAACAACCCTCAGTTCAGCTTTGGGCGCATCATCTGGCAGGCTATAGCCAATGTGCTGACCAAAGTGGTCACCGCGCCGTTTCGCGCGCTGGGGGCGCTGTTCGGCGGCGGCGCCGGACAGGCGCCGCAGGAGGTGCATTTCGCGCCGGGTAGCGCCGAACTCGCGCCGCCCGAGCGCGAGAATTTGCTACAGATCGCCAAGGCGCTGGCCGAGCGCCCGCGGCTGGTGTTGCAGGTGCCGCCCACCATCGACCCCGTGCTCGATACAGCCGCGTTGCAACAGGCTGCGGTGCGCCGGCAGGTGCTGGCCCGGCTGGGCGTGAACCTGCCGCCCGACGCCAAGCCCGGCCCGCTCGATCTGGGCAGCGCGCGCACCCGCAATGCCATCGATGCGATCTACCTCGAGCAGCACCCGACCAGCGCACTCGACGCATTGAAAAAATCGCTGCCCAAGGACGGCCAGGAGCAACACCCGTTGCAGCGGGCCATGCTCGCGCAGCTGGCGCAGGCCGTGGTCATTCCCCAGTCCACGCTCGACGCCCTGGCGCTGGCGCGGGCACGGGCCGTGGTTGCCGCGCTGACCACCGGTGCGAAGGCGCTGCCGGCCTCGCGGGTGATCATCGCGCCTGCCGTTCGCGCAGAAAACGGGGAAAAAACCGATGTGCCGCTCAAACTGCGCCTGGGCACGGCAGCGCAGACTGCGGCGCCACAGACCGGACAGTGAGTGGTCGCTTCTTCAGGCAATCCGCGCGGGTTCGGGCAAACTGCCGCATCCCCTGATGTGCGCAGGCCGCAATAGACTGCCGAAAAACCTGATCAACCCACTTGCATGAATCCACCTCTCAACTCCACTGCCGACGCCGCGGCCGACCCTGGCGCCGGCCAGTGTGACCAGCAGTCGCAGGCCACGGTGGTCGATGCCGCGATCATCTCGCGCCGATCCATCCGCCGCTTTTTGCCGACGCCAGTGCCGCGCCAGACCATCGAAGCCATCCTGCAGGTGGCTTCGCGCGCGCCCTCCGGCACCAATACCCAGCCCTGGCAGGTGCATGTGCTCACCGGTGAGGCCAAGGCGCGGCTGTCCGCACGCATCCTCGCTGCGTATGACGACCCGGCGCAGGCGGCGCAGCACACCGAGG
>JBMFIE010000236.1:0-2342 GCA_049976465.1 Thiomonas sp.
CGCGCCGAACACACCCTGCGGCTGGACGCCGCAGCGCGGCGCAACCTGGAAATCGTCCAGCCCTTGCGCGGCGATGATGGCCCCACCCTGCTGTCGCATTTGGACACCTGCCAGACCGCCGCCGGCAGCCGTCTGCTGCGCGACTGGCTGCAAGCCCCGCCGCGGGATGCGGCGCTTTCCCGCAGCCGTCATGCCGCGGTGCAGGCGCTGCTGGATGGCGACCTCGCCGCGCTGCGCGCTGCGCTGCGGGGCATGCCCGATCTAGAGCGCATCGCCGCACGCATCGCGCTCAAGCAGGCCAGACCACGCGAACTCGCCGCGCTGCGCGACGGCCTGCAGCGCCTGCCCGCGCTGCGCGCGCAGGCCGCCGCGTTCGAGCGCGCAGCAATGCTGCGCACCATCGACCAGCAGCTCGACCTGCCGCCCACGGCCGCCGAACTGCTCGCCCGCGCCATTGCGCCAGAGCCCGCGCCGAACCTGCGCGACGGCGGAGTGATCGCCGCGGGATACGACGCCGAACTCGACGCGCTGCGTGCGATCGACACCGATTGCGGCAGTTTCCTGATGGAACTCGAACAGCGCGAGCGCGCGCGCACCGGCATCGCCAATCTGCGGGTGCAGTACAACAAGGTGCACGGGTTTTTCATCGAGGTCACCCACGGTCAGACCGACAAGGTGCCGCCGGACTACCGCCGCCGCCAGACCCTCAAGGGCGCCGAGCGCTACATCACCCCGGAACTCAAGGCCTTCGAGGACAAGGCGCTGTCGGCGCAAGAGCGCGCGCTGGCGCGCGAGAAAGTGCTGTTCGACGGCCTGATCGACGCCTTGCAGCCCGAGCTGCCCGCGATCCGCCGCGCGGCGCAGGCCGTGGCGCTGCTCGACCTGCTCGCCGCGCTGGCCGAGCGCGCCGGCACCTACGGCTGGGTCTGCCCCGAGCTTGTGGACACCCCGGGGATCGACATCGAGGCCGGGCGGCATCCGGTGATCGAAAGCCGGGTCGATCGCTTCATTCCCAACGACTGCCGCCTGGATCCGCAGCGCCGCCTGCTCATCCTCACCGGGCCGAACATGGGCGGCAAGTCCACCTATATGCGGCAGACCGCGCTGATCGCGCTGCTGGCCTATGTGGGCAGCTTCGTTCCAGCGCGCAGCGCACGCATCGGGCCGCTGGATGCGATCCACACCCGCATCGGCGCTTCTGACGATCTGGCCGGTGGGCAGTCCACCTTCATGGTCGAGATGGCCGAGACCGCAGCCATCCTGCGCCAGGCCACGCCGCTCAGCCTGGTGCTGATGGATGAAATCGGCCGCGGCACCTCCACCTTCGATGGCCTGGCCGCGGCGATCGCCGCGCACCTGCACGACCGCAACCGCAGCCTGACGCTGTTTGCCACGCACTACTTCGAGCTGACCGAGATGGTGCAGCGCCACCCGCACGCGGCCAATGTGCATGTCGGCGCGGCGGAAACTCCGCAGGGCATCATCTTCCTGCACGAGGTGCAGGAAGGCCCAGCCAGCCGCAGCTATGGCGTGCAGGTGGCGCAGCTCGCCGGGGTGCCGGCTGCGGTGATCCGCGATGCGCGCAAACGACTGGATGCGCTGGAGCGCCAGCACCGCCAGCAGCAGGCGCAGCTCGACCTGTTCGCCGCTGCAGCCGAAGACGACGCCACCACGATCCTGGACACGCCTGACGTCCCTGCTGCGATTCGAGACCTGCTCGACACCCTGGACGCCGCCGACCCCGACGCCCTCACCCCGCGCCAGGCGCTCGACCTGCTCTACCGGCTCAAGGCGCAGCGCAGCGCACCGTGATTCACGCGCGCTCGATCAGCGCGTAGGCCGAGTGGTTGTGAATGGACTCGAAGTTCTCCGCCTCGGCCACGTAGTGCCCGATGCGCGGGTCGGCGTTGAGCCGTGCGGCCACGTCGCGCACCAGATCCTCGACGAACTTGGGGTTCTCATACGCACGCTCGGTGACGTACTTCTCGTCTGGACGCTTGAGCAGGCCCCAGATCTCGCACGAAGCCTCCTCCTCCGCGATGCGGATGAGTTCCTCCAGCGCCACCGGCTGCAGCAGCTCGGCGGTGATGGTGATGTTCGAGCGCTGATTGTGCGCGCCGTAGTCCGAGATTTCCTTTGAACACGGGCACAGCGACTTGACCGGCACCACCACCCGGGCGGTGAGTTTGACCTGCTCGCCACGCGCCTGCGCAATCCAGCCAGCCTCGTAGTCGAGCAGGCTCTGCACGCCCGACACCGGCGCGGTCTTGCGCAGGAACAAGGTGAACGCAAACTCCAGCCGCCCCGCCGTGGCGTTCAGCTTGGGCAGCATCTGCCGCGCC
>JBMFIE010000237.1:0-2336 GCA_049976465.1 Thiomonas sp.
GTGCGGTCGGCCGCGGCCAGCCTGATGTTGCGCGCGGTTTCTGAAAACGGGTTCCAGTTGATGCGCAGCTGCGGGTCCACCGGCGGGGTCGCGGGGATGAAGCGCGCAGCCAGCCAGCCCAGCAGCGCCACCGTCAGGCAGGCAAGTCCTGCCAGCAGCGGCCCGCGTTCGAAGCTCATCAGCAGCCCGCCGGCGAGATTGCCCAGCAGAATGGCGACAAAGGTGCCCATCTCGGTCATGCCGTTGCCGCCGGTGAGCTCCGCCGTGCTCAAATGCTGCGGCAGGTAGGCATACTTGGCTGGGCCGAACAGGGTGGAATGCAGCCCCATGCCGAAGGTGCAGGCCAGCAGCGCCGCCAGATTGCCAGTCACGAAGCCCCACAGCGCAAGCGCCATGATCGCAACCTCCAGGGTCTTGACCCGGCGCATCAGCACCGCCTTGTCGAACTTGTCAGCGAGCTGCCCGCTGGTAGCCGAGAACAGCACGAACGGCAGGATGTACAACCCGGCGATCAGGTTGACCATCAGCCCGGCCGACAGCGCGCTCTGGTCTTCGGCGCGATACGCCACCATCACCGTAAACGCGAACTTGAACAGATTGTCGTTGGCTGCGCCGCCGAACTGCGTCCAGAAAAACGGCGCGAAGCGACGCTGGCCGAGCAGGGCGAGCTGGTTGGGACGGGCGGCGTGGGGCATCGCAGGGGCAGGACTGGCAGCTGGCGCGATGGTAGTGCCCGTTGATGTCGTCGCAGCGCAGGTCACATGCCCCGTCGCGCCAGATAGATGCCGGCGAGCACCAGCCCGGCGCCGAGCAGCTGCGCGGCGCTGAGCGCCTCGCCGAGCAGAATCCACGCATACACCACCGCCATCGCCGGCTGCACCAGCAGGCCCACCGAGGACAGCGCCGGGTTGAGCCGCCGCACCGCATAGGCAATGACCACCTGCCCGCCGATCTGCACCAGCAGCGCAAGCCCCAGCACCCACAGCCAGCCGATGGGCGCGCTCGGCCACAGCCGCCCCTCGGCCAGCGCGAACGGCCACAGCACCACCGCGGCCAGCAGCGTGACCACGGCCATCAGCGGCGCGGTCGACAGCCGCTGCCGCGCCTGCTGGATGCCCACCTGATACGCCGCGTAGAACACCGCAGAGACCAACCCGCTGGCATCGCCCAGCAGCGCCTTGCTGTGGCCGAAGTTCGGGCCGATCATCAGCGCGGCGCCTGCAAGCGCCGCCGCCAGCCCGGCGAGGAACACCGGCCGGGGCGCATGGCGGGTGATGATCCAGAACGCCAGGGTGATGAGCACCGGCGCGAAGTTCGATTCCAGCGTGGCATTGCCCACCGCGGTATAGATCACCGCAAGATGGAAAAACACCAGATCGAGCGCGAACATCGCCGCGGCAAACAGCGCGAGCGCCCAGATCGGCCAGTGCGCGAGCAGCGCGGGCGGGGCAGGACGTGTGCTGAAAACCTGCGGCTTGGATGCCGCGGGCTGCGTCGCCGCCGCGGGCGCGGCAGGGCGCGACCACAGCACCACCGCCCAGGCAAGCAGAAACGGCGCAGCCAGCGTCATGCGCCAGAACGCACTGGCAAACGGGCCGAGATGGGCCGTGGTGTCGGCCAGCCGCACGAACACCCCGGCCAGCCCCAGCACCGCGCCGCCGAGCAACAGAACGAAGAAGTCCATGCGGCATTGTCGCGCGCACGGCCGCAGCGGTTCAGCGGCGCAGCGCCTCGTCCACCGACTCGCCCGGCTGCCACGGGCGGCCGAGCTGTGCCTCGATGTACTCGCGGATCAGCCGCCGCACCACCTGCGACGGGGTTTGATCTTCCCGCGCGCACAGATGCTCGAACACTGCTTTTTTCTGCGGGTCGATGAGCACGGTCAGACGGCTGGTGCGTTGTTCCATTTGGATGCGAACAGGATTAACATGTGATGCACATCTTATGTGAATTGAGTCATCATGCAAATCGGCTTTGCCCCCATGCTGCTGCCCGTTGCGCTCGGCGTGGCCGCGGCCTGGGTGCTCATGGGGCTGGCTGGGTTCGTGTATCCGCGCTCGGTACGCTGGGTGGCGCGGGTGATCTTCCCGCTCGGCGCCGTGGGCAGCGTGGTCGGTCAACTCGCCAAGGCCAAGGGATGCCGGGTCGTGGGCGTGGCCGGCGGCGCGCAGAAGTGCCGCTATGTGGTGGAAGAACTGGGCTTCGACGCCTGCGTGGACTACAAGGCCGGCAACCTCAAGGCCGACCTCAAGGCGGCGCTGCCCGGCGGGGTGGACGCGCTGTTCGAAAACGTCGGGGGCGACATTTTCGACACCTTGCTGACCCGCACCAATGCG
>JBMFIE010000238.1:0-2333 GCA_049976465.1 Thiomonas sp.
ATGGTCATCGGCCTGCGCGTCACCGAAGAGCAGGAACGCGAAGGTCTGGACATCAGCCTGCACGGCGAGCAAGTGCTGTAACGGGGTTTTTTCCTCCGGATGATCTGGCAGCAGGCGTGCTGCCCGATCGGAAGGCGTCTCCACATCCCCTCCCCGGGATGTTCCAACCGCCCCTTCGGGGGCGGCTTTTTTTTGGGACGATGGAATAAGCTGCGGCCGCGAGCGTCTATCCCGTGTCATCCACCCCAACCGGAGTTTCCAAATGACCGCATTGCAACGCTTCACCCCCCGTCTGTCCGCCGCCGCGCTGCTGCTTTCGGCGCTGAGCCTTGGCCCGCTGGCACTGGCCGCCGAAGGCCCCACGGAAGCCGCCAGGGCACACATCGCCGCGATTGCCGAGGGCAATGTGGACGCCATCACCGCGAGCTACGCGCCGGACGCCGTGCTGGAATGGGTGGGCGGTCCGCTCGATGGACGCTACGCCGCGCCGGATGCGATCAAGACCACCTGGACCAAGTTCGCCAAGGCCAACGGCGCACTCAAGGCCGACATCTCCCACCTGCAGGAAGCGGCCAATCCAAAGGGCGCCACCGTCACCGCCGACGTGGTGTTCCAGGGCAAGACCGCGATTCCGGTGCGCTATGTGCTCACCTACCGCGACGGCAAGCTGGTTGCTGAAATCTGGCAGATCGACCCCAAGCTGGCAAACAAGGGCGGATACTGACCGACGCAACCCACGTCCACCCGCACGCCACGCCCCCACATGGCCGACCGCCAGCAACTGCTGACTGAGCAGATCCCGCATCTGCGCCGCTATGCCCGCGTGCTCTACGCCGGTCGCATGGCCGACGCCGACGATCTGGTGCAGGACACGCTGGAACGCGCGGTGAGCAAATGGGGGCTGTGGCGCGGGGTGGGCAGTGTGCGACCCTGGCTGTTTTCCATCATGCACAACCTGTTCGTCGATCAATGCGCGCTGCACGGCGCGCAGGCCACGCAGGCGCTGGACGACCTGCCCGATGGCGCGCTGCCGTCGCAGCCGGCCACGCAGGAGCTGCGGCTCGAAGCGCTCGAACTGCTGGCCGCGCTGCAACGCCTGAGCGTGCAGCTGCGCGAAGTCCTGCTGCTGGTGGCGGTCGAAGGGCTCAGCTATGCCGACACCGCCAAGGCGCTGGGCGTGCCCACCGGCACGGTGATGTCAAGGCTGTCGCGCGCCCGCAGCCAGCTGTGGCAACTCACCAGTGGTGAAGGCACGCAGCGCCCTGCCCTGCGGGTGATCGATGGACAAAGGAGTGTGGGATGAGCCCGCAACGCCCTGACCGCGACACGCTGATGGCCTATGCCGACGGCCAGCTCGACGCTGCACGCCGCGCCGAGGTCGAGCGTTATCTGGAGTACGAGACGCAGCTTGCAGCGGGCGCCGAACCCGCAGGGCCGCACGCCAGCGTGCGCGCCGAGCTCGCGGCGCTGCAGGCGCAGAACCGCGCGCTGCGCGAGGCGCTCGACCCGCTGCTCGACGAGCCCATTCCCGCGCGCCTGCTGCAGCGCGCCGCCCCGCCATCGCGCCCCTGGGCACGCGCCGCCGCGGTGGCGCTGTGGATCGGCGTCGGCGCAGCAGCCGGCAGCCTGGTCACCCGGCAGGCGCAGCAGGACGACGCGGTGGCACTGGTGCAGAACGAGGGCATGCAGCATTTCGTGCGCCAGGCCGAACTCGCCTGGGCGGTCTACACCCCGGACCCGCGCCGCCCGGTGGAAGTGCGCGAAGGCAGCGACCTGACCACCTGGCTGTCGCGCCGCCTGCAGCGCCCCATCGTCGCCCCCGACACCCTGCCCGGCGGGCTGGTGCTGATGGGCGGCCGCCTGCTGCCCGGCATGCCGGGCAAGCCCGCGGCGCAGCTCATGTATCAGGACGCGCAGGGCCACCGCGTCACGGTCTACCTGCGCGGCATGGCCAAGCCCACCGCAGAAACCGCGTTCCGCATCGTCACCGGCAAGCAGGCATCCACGTTCTACTGGGTCGATCGCCAATGGGGTTACGCGCTGACCGGCGACCTGCCCCGCGCCCAACTGCTGGCCGCAGCCCGCGCGCTGTACCAGCGCTACAGCGCCGATCCGCCTCAGTCGCCAGCCAAGCCCGCCGCGCCGCTGGCCTGAGCTTCACCCGTGGGGCCCCTTTTCAAGCCCCACCCTTTCAGCCCGATGCACCAGCATCGATGCGCGATTTACTTCCCACTGGAGAACCCCGTGAACCCTTCAATTCACACTCACAAAACCGGCCTATCCCAAACCTGCGACACCCCGGACACAGGCCGACGCGCCCTGCTGCGCACCGG
>JBMFIE010000239.1:0-2314 GCA_049976465.1 Thiomonas sp.
ACCGCCTTCTGGCGCGGGCGGCCAAGCTGGCCGGGGCGCGGCACGCCAAGACCGCCGGGCTGTGGCTGGGCGTGCGTGTGGGCGAGCGGGTCGAACGCGGCGCGCCGCTGTTCGTGCTGCATGCCGAGTCGCAGGGCGAGCTGGCATACGCGCTGGACTTCGTCGCGCGCCATCCGCCGATCATCCACCTGGAGGATTGAGATGAACGGCCCGCTGTTGCTCTACCCCCTGCCGGGCAACGCCGCCCGCGCAGCCGCCATCGCGCAGGCGCTGCAGGGCAGGGCGGATGTGCGCGTGATGTCCTGCACGGTGCACGCCTTTCCCGATGGCGAAAGCCTGGTGCAGGTGGCGCCGCCCCCGCCGGGCAGCCAGGCGGTGCTGGTCTGCAGCCTGAACCAGCCCGATGCCCGCACCGTGCCGCTGCTGATGGCCGCGGGCACGCTGCGCGAGCTCGGCGCGCTGCAGGTCGGGCTGGTGGCGCCGTATCTGGCGTACATGCGGCAGGACATCCGTTTTGCGCCGGGGCAGGCGGTGTCGGCGCGGTTGTACGCCCGGCTGCTGTCGGCGCATTTCGACTGGCTGCTCACGGTCGATCCGCACCTGCACCGCATCCACGATCTGTCCGAGGTCTACAACCTGCGCAGCCGCGTGCTGCATGCCGCGCCGCGCCTGGCGCAGTGGATCGCGGCGCAGGTGCCCAAGCCGCTGATCGTCGGCCCCGACGGCGAGAGCGCGCAGTGGGCAGCCGACGTGGCTGCGCGCGCCGCGGCGCCCGTGGTCGTGGTGCAGAAAACCCGGCTGGGCGACACCGACGTGCGCTCGACCATCCCCGACCTGCACCTGCACCCGGGCCGCACGCCGGTTCTGATCGACGACATCATCAGCACCGGCCGCACCCTGGTGGCCGCGCTCGATCATCTGCGCGCCGCAGGCAGCCCGCCGCCGGTGTGCGTCGCGGTGCACGGTCTGTTCGCTGCGGATGCGCTGGATGCAATCCGCGCCGCGGGCGCTGCGCGCATCGCGGTGACCAATACGGTGGACGGCGTTGCCGCACCCGGTGTGGACACCATCGCGCTCGACGCCGATCTGGCGCAGGGCGTGCTCGACCTGTGCAGCGCGGGATGCAGCCAGACCGCCGCCAGCAAAGGAACCCCACCATGATTCGACTCTCCTGCCACGGTGCCGCCAAGCAGGTCACCGGCTCCTGCCACCTGATCGAAACCGACACGGCGCGCGTGCTCATCGACTGCGGGCTGTTTCAGGGCGGGCACGAACTGGCCGAGGAAAACGCGCAGGACTTCGGCTTCGACGCCAGCAAGATCGACGTGCTGCTGCTCACCCATGCCCACCTCGACCACTGCGGCCGCATTCCCCTGCTGGTCAAGCGGGGCTTTCGTGGCCGCATCATCAGCACCGCGCCCACGCGCGAGCTGGCCCGGCTGGTGCTCACCGACGCCGCCGGGCTGCAGGAAGAAGAAGCCCGCCGTGCCGAACGCCATGCCCACCACCGTGGCGATGCCGAGCCGCCGCAGCCGCTCTACACCCTGGCCGACGCGTTTCACAGCATGGATTTTTTCGATGGCACGGTCGGCTACGGCCAGCCGATGCAGGTGGCCGATGGCGTGCGCGCCACCTTCATGAACGCCGGGCACATCCTCGGTTCGGCCTCGATCTTTCTCGAACTGCACGACGGCGGCAGGACGCACACCGTCTACTTCTCCGGCGACATCGGCAACCCCGGCCGTCCGCTGCTGGCCGACCCGCAGGCGCCGCCCGCCCCGCCCGACTATGTGGTGATGGAAACCACCTATGGCGACCGCGACCACCGTCCCTGGGCCGCCTCAGTCGATGAACTGATCGACGCCATTTCCTCCACCCACGCGCGCGGCGGCAATGTGGTCATTCCGACCTTCGCGCTGGAGCGCGCCCAGGAGGTGCTCTACGCCCTGTCGGTGGGCATGGAGCAGCGCAGGCTGCCGCGTCATCTCACCGCGTTTCTCGATTCGCCGATGGCCATTTCCGCCACCGAGATCTTCACCCGTTACCCCGAGGCGCTGCGCGACAGCTTCAACGCCCGACTCAAGACCAGCGATCCGTTTGCGCTGCCGGGTCTGCGCATGACCCGCGACGCCGCCGAGTCGATGGCGATCAACACCATCCGCGGCGGGGCCGTCATCATGGCGGGTTCCGGCATGGCCACCGGCGGGCGGGTGCGCCACCACCTGCGGCACAACCTGTGGAACGCGGCAGCCAGCATCATCTTCGTCGGCTACGCCGCGCAGGGCACGCTTGCACGCCAGATCATCGACGGCGC
>JBMFIE010000240.1:0-2288 GCA_049976465.1 Thiomonas sp.
GCGCGCAATAGGCCTTGAGCGCGGCCACCGACATCGCCCCGGAGGGTTCGAGCACGCTGCGCGTGTCCTCGAACACGTCTTTGATCGCGGCGCTGACCGCGTCGGTGTCGACCACGACAAAATCGTCCACCAGCTCACGCACCAGCCGCAGGGTTTCGCGGCCGACTTGCTTGACCGCGGTGCCGTCGCAGAACAGGCCGACCTCCGGCAACTTCACGCGCCGTCCGGCCTGCACGCTGCGCAGCATGGCGTCTGAGTCGACCGTCTGCACCCCGATGACCTTGATCTCGGGCCGTACCGCCTTGATGTAGGCGGCGACCCCCGAGATCAACCCGCCGCCGCCGATGGCGCAGAACACCGCGTGAATCGGCGCCTGATGCTGCCGCAGGATTTCCATGCCGATGGTGCCTTGACCCGCGATCACATCCGGATCGTCGAACGGATGGACGAATGTCAGCCCCTGCTGCTCCTGCAAGGTGAGCGCGTGCGCGTAGGCGTCGCTGTAACTGTCGCCCTGCAACACGATCTCGACCGCACCGGCGCCAAATGCCCGCACCGCATCGACCTTCACCTTCGGCGTCGTCGCCGGCATGACGATCACTGCCTTGCAGCCCAGCCGGTGCGCGGACAGCGCCACGCCCTGCGCGTGGTTGCCGGCAGACGCGCAGATCACCCCGCGTTCGCGCTCCGCCGCGCTGAGCCGCGACATCTTGTTGTACGCCCCGCGCAGCTTGAAGCTGAACACCGGCTGCGTGTCCTCGCGCTTGAGCAGCACCTTGTTGTGCAGCCGGCGCGACAGATTGCGCGCCGGCTCGAGCGCCGATTCGATGGCCACGTCATACACCCGGGCGTTCAGGATGCGCTGCAGATAGTCGGTATGCTTCGCGGCCATTTGGCAAACTCTTCGTCGAAAGACCCGATTCTATGAACCGCTCCACCGCGGGCCTGCACCCATGACCGCGCCATGGCCCGCAGACTGGATTGGCGGCGCAATGGGCCTGTGGCAAACCCTGCTGCAATCGGCCTGCGGGCCAGGCGGCCTGTACGCATTGGCCGCACTGAGCTTCGCCGCCGCAACGCTGATTCCGTTCAGCTCAGAAGCCCTGCTGCTGGTGGTGATCGCCGCGCAACCGCAGCACACCCTGCTTGCGCTGCTGGTGGCCACTGCGGCCAACACCTTGGGCGGCATGACCACCTATGCCCTCGGGCGCTGGGTGCGGCGCTGGCAGACCCCGGACGCCTGGCGCTGGGCGCCGCAGGTGCGGCACTGGGGCGCGCCGATCACCGTGCTGGCCTGGGTGCCGGGCATCGGCGATGCGCTGGTGGTGGCCGCTGGCTGGCTGCGCATCAACGCCTGGGCCTGCGCCTTCTGGATGCTGCTCGGCCGCAGCCTGCGCTACCTCGCAGTCGCCGGCCTGGCGCTGGCAATCTGACGCGCCGGGCAAAAAAATACCCGGGCCAGTGGTGACATCGGCCCGGGTAAGAATCCACCAAAGGAGGAGGGTGGAGGAGACAAGCGGTGCGTCACTTCCGACGCATGAGCGAATATTAGAACATGCTTATAGACTTTGCATAGCCCTTCCCAAGACTGTGGGATTGATGCATAAGCATATACGGATATTTCGGTTAAGTCGTTGAATGGATTGAAAGAATTCTTGCCTCCGCAGCGCGATTTCGAGCGCTTTGCCCCACGCAGGGGAAAGAAAATTGACTCAGGTCAAGTGCGCGCAGAGGCCGCGCAGATCAGTGCAGCCTCAACACCGCTGCCAGCACACCGACCGCGACGACCAGCATGCCGCCAATTTTGATGGTCAGGCGCAGCTCCATCTCGCGCAGATCTGGTTTGGTTGCCAGGTCTGCTTCACCCTGCGCTTCGCGAAAAGCGTCTGCCACGGCTTCCGCCTGCGCGTCGGGCATGCCCGATTCGCGCAATTTGCGGATGAACTTGTGCGTATCAAAAGTCACCGTCGACATGAATCTGATTTTAAACCTTTGGCGATGCCCTCGGCTATCGGACAATCCTCGCTCGACTGGTTTTGACAAGGAGAGCGCAGATGCAATGTACCGTTGAGTGGGAAGGCGAAGGCGGCATGGCCTTCACCGCGCAGACCGAATCCGGCCACACCGTGCGCATGGACGGTGCGCCGGCGAGCAGCCCCGGTGAACCCGGCGGCCACAACCGCGCGCCGCGGCCCATGGAACTGGTGCTGGCCGGCACCGGCGGCTGCACCGCCTTTGATGTGGTCTACATCCTCAAAAAAGCCCGGCAGGACGTGCGCGGCTGCACC
>JBMFIE010000241.1:0-2257 GCA_049976465.1 Thiomonas sp.
GTCACGCCGCCCACGGTGTCGGGCAGACCCGACAGCAGCGCGCCGATGCGCGCCACGTTCATGCCCTGATCGCCCTCGGGCATGGCGCAGCCGATGATCGCATCCTCGATCAGCTTGGGATCGAGACTGGGCACCTGCGCCAGCGCGGCGCGGATGACATGCACCAGCAGATCGTCGGATCGGTAGTTCTTCAGCATCCCGCGCGGGGCCTTGCCGACCGGCGTGCGCGTTGCGGCAACGATGTAGGCGTCCTGGATTTGTTTGCTCATGTTGTTCTCCTGGTGGCGGGATCAGTTGCGCACCGGCTTGCCGGTCTGCAGCATGCCCATGATGCGTTCCTGGGTCTTGGCCTGGCCGAGCAATTCGCAGAAATGCTTGCGCTCGAGCGCCATCAGCGTGGCTTCGTCGGCCTGCGCGCCCTCTTCCACATCACCGCCGCACAGCACGGTGGCAATGCGGCTGGCGATCTCGAAGTCGTAGGCCGAGATGAAGCCGCCGTCGCGCAGATTGACCAGCTGCGCCTGGATGGTGGCCACGCCATTGCGGCCGAGCACCGGGAAGGTCTGCCCTGGAATCGGCGGGCGGTAACCCGAATCCGCCATGCCCCGCGCCTGTGCAATGGCCACATGCAGCAGCTCGTGACCGTGCATCACGATGGCATCGCACGGCAGCAGATAGCCGAGGTTGCGGCTTTCCAGCGCCGACTTGCCGACCGTGGCCATCGCCGCCGCCTGGAAATAGGTCTTGAGGAAGTGCAGGATGTCGCCGCCCTTGGCCTCTTCTGCGGCGCGGCGGGCAAGGTAGGTCAGGCCGCCGCCCCCCGGAATCAGCCCCACACCCATTTCGACCAGGCCCATATAGCTCTCGAAATGCGCCACGCGCCGCGCGCAGTACACGCTCAATTCGGTGCCGCCGCCCAGCGCGATGCCCGAGACCGCGGCCACCGTGGGCACTTGCGCATAGCGCAGGGTGAGCATCAGGTCCTGCAGTTTTTTTTCCTCGGGTTCGATCGCCTTGGGGCCGCCTGCCATGAAGGCTGGCAGCATCGACTGCAGGTCGGCTCCGGCAGAAAACGGCCCGCCCGACAGCGAAGTGGGCTGCCAGACCACCAGGCCTTTGTAGTCGGCCTCGGCAAGCGTAATGCCCTTGTGCAACCCGGCGATCACCCCCGGGCCGATGGTGTTCATCTTGGTCTTGAAGCTGGCCACCAGCACATCGTCCGCGCCGGGGGCGGTCCACAGGCGGATCGATTCGTCCTCGAACACGGTGGTGCCGGCCTTCAGCGGCTCGGGCGCGTTCTCGCCCAGCACCGACTGCCGGAACACCTGCCGGGCATACACCGGCAGGCTGGAGCGACCGACATAGGCATTTTTCGCCGCGGAATACGACCCTTCAGGCTTGTGCACCCCGTCCACCTGGCCCACCCAGGCCGGCAGCGGCGCGCTGCACAGCGCCTTGCCCGCGGCGATGTCTTCGCTGATCCAGTCGGCAATCTGCTTCCAGCCTGCGGCCTGCCAGCTCTCGAACGGGCCTTCGTTCCAGCCAAAGCCCCAGCGGATGGCAAAGTCGAGGTCGCGCGCGTTGTCGGCGATATCGCCCAGATGCAGCGCGACGTAATGCCAGACGTCGCGGAAAATGCTCCAGAGGAACTGCGCCTGCGGGTTGCTCGATTCGCGCAGCAGCTTGAAGCGCTCGGCAGCGGGCTTCTTGAGCATGCGCGCGACGATGTCGTCGGCCTTGCCGCCGCTGGGCACATAGTCGCCCTTGGCCGGGTCGAACTTGAGGATGTCCTTGCCGACCTTTTTGTAGAACCCGGCGCCGGTTTTCTGCCCGAGCGCGCCTTTAGCCACGAGTGTGGCCAGCACCGGCGGCGTGGCGTAGAGTGCAGCGAAGGGGTCTTTGTCCAGCGGCAGGGTGTCCTGCATGGTCTTGATCACATGCGCCATGGTGTCCAGCCCGACCACGTCGGAAGTGCGGAAGGTCGCGCTCTTGGCGCGGCCGAGCTTGGATCCGGTGAGGTCGTCGATGACGTCGAACCCCAGACCGAACTTTTCGCCCTCTTTGATGACCGCCAGAATGGAGAACACCCCCACGCGGTTGGCGACGAAGTTGGGCGTGTCCTTGGCGCGCACCACGCCCTTGCCCAGGGTGGTGGTGAGGAAGGCCTCCAGCCGGTCGAGGATGGCGGGGTCGGTGTGCGCGGTCGGGATGAGTTCGACCAGATGCATGTAGCGCGGCGGATTGAAAAAATGCACGC
>JBMFIE010000242.1:0-2255 GCA_049976465.1 Thiomonas sp.
GCCCCGGGCCTGCGCCTTGCATCCATCCCCGCCTGGGGGCAACGCGGGTGCACCAATAGCGTGAACAGGCCCTAGTCCGCCAGCGGTGCGGAGATCGCGTCCATCTGCGCGAGCACCTCGGGCGTGAGCCGGGGCAGCACATCGAGCGCGCCGAGGTTTTCCTGCAACTGTGCCAGCCGCGAAGCACCCAGGATCACCGTACTCACCCGCGGGTTGTGCGCCACCCAGGCCAGTGCGAGCTGCGCCACGCTGCAACCCAGTTGCCGTGCGATGGCCTCGAGCTCGCCGACCGCGGCGTTCTTTTTCGCGTCGAGCAAGCCATCGCGCAAAAAGCTCAGGTTCGGCATCGCGCCGCGGCTGCCCGGCGGCACACCCTGGCGATACTTGCCGGTCAGCAGGCCGGACGCCAGCGGGCTCCAGGTGGTCAGGCCCAGGCCGATGTCCTCATACAGCCGGGCATATTCCTGCTCGACCCGCCTGCGATGGAACAGGTGGTACTGCGGCTGCTCCATCACCGGTTTGTGCAGGTGGTGCCGCTCGGCGATGTCCCAGGCGGTGCGGATTTCCTCGGCGCTCCACTCGCTGGTGCCCCAGTACAGCGCCTTGCCCTGCGCAATGATGTCATGCATCGCCCAGACGGTTTCCTCGATCGGGGTGTGCGGGTCGGCGCGGTGGCAGAAGATCAGATCGATGAAGTCGAGTTTGAGACGCCGCAGGCTGCCGTCGACCGCCTGCAACAGATACTTGCGGTTGAGGGTGTTGCGGCCGTTGATGCGCGGTTTGTCCGCAGTGCCGGCATCCAGCCCCCAGAAAAACTTGCTCGACACCACATAGTCGAGCCGGTGCCACTTGAGCTGCGCCAGCGCCTCGCCCATCAGCCGCTCGCTCTCGCCGTTGGCGTAGACCTCGGCATTGTCGAAAAAATTGATGCCGGCATCGCGCGCGGCAGCCATCATCTCGCGCACTCCCGAGGCATCGACCTGGTTGTGGAACGTGACCCAGGAGCCCAGCGAAAACAGGCTGACCTGCAAACCGCTGCGCCCGAGGCGGCGATACTGCATTGGAGTATGCATGTGGTTCTCCTTGTGAACGGAAAACCAAAAGCTTAGACCGTATCGCAAAACCGCGTGCCAGCGCCGCGGCACACTTTCAGGCAGGGTGCAGACGGATAGCCGGGTGGTTCGTCATGGGCTGGGCCGGGGCGTGCGCGCCACGCCATCGATACAGCACGGCAGCGGTCTGGCCGCTGCCGCAGGCGCCGCAGTGTTGACAAGAACCCGAGCCGCAGGATGCCCCCTGGGCATCGAGTCGCTCGATCAGCCCGCGCTGCACCCAGTGCGCCAGCATGTCTTGCGCCACGGCAACGGGCACCTGCACGCAAGCGGCGATCTCCACCGCGCTGGCCAGTTGCCTGTCACGCAGGCAGTCGCGCACCGCAAACAGCGGGTTCACTGCGGCGTTCATGCCAGGCTCTCCAGCCCATGCGCCGCAACGCGCCGCTCGGCAAGGTTGCCGTACAGACGCAGGCCGATGACCAACAGCGCGAACGCGGCCAGACAGCCTCCGATCCACAGCAGCGAGGTCTGCGGATGCGCCGCAAAAGTCCCGACCTGATAGACGATGGTGGCCGCAGCCCAGGCGATGCCGATGCCGTAGAACACCGAAAACGCCATCCAGCCCCAGCCCACCTCGCGCCGCAGCGCACCCATGGTGCTGGCGCACGGCACGTACAGCAGCACGAACACCAGATAGGCAAACGCCGACAGCGGAGTGAACGCAGCGGCCAGCCCGGCCAGGGTTTCGTTGCTCGCACCCGAAGCCTGCACGGCATCCTGCGCGGACTGCAGACGATGCAGACCCAACGGGTCGAACAGATTGCCGAAAAACCCTGCGGCATTCTGCGGAATGGTCTGGACCGCTTCCCACAGCTGCGCGCGCACATCCGGGTCGCGATAGCGCGCCATCAAGTCGCCCGCCTGTTGCCGCTGGTAAATGCCGTTGAGCGTACCGATCACGATTTCCTTGGCCGCCGCGCCCGCCAGCAGCCCCGACACCGCGGGCCAGTTATCGCGGCTGATGCCCATCGGCGCGAACACCGGCGCAATCGCCCGGCTGCCCTGCGCCAGCAGCGAATGGTCGATGTCGGTCGCGTGCAGACCCTTGTCGGTCCAGCCGATGCCAGGCAGCACGAACAGCACCAATCCGATGGCCACGATCACCTTGCCCACGCGAAACAGAAACACCTTGAGTCGCTG
>JBMFIE010000243.1:0-2253 GCA_049976465.1 Thiomonas sp.
GGCGGGGATGACCGAGGCGTCGCACACGTGCAGGTTGGGGCTGTGGCAGCTCAGATTCTCGTCCACCAGTTCTCCCAGCCGCACGCTGCCGCCGGGGTGCGCCGCGACCCAGGGCGAGACATACGGCTTGCCGCTGCCGGCAGCGCGCAGCACCGCGCGTGCCTGCGCCACGCCGGCCTGCATGCGCTGCCTGTCCGCCGCGCCGAAACGGCGCCAGGGGCGGCCATGCGTGTCGATGCGGCCGTCGATGTCGTCGCGGATTTTGACCATGATCATCGCGGTATGGCCATAGCTGAGCAATTGATCGGGCCGACCCGCCGCCCAGGTGAAGGCGCGAAAAAAATTGCCCGGAATGGTGATGTCCGACAGCATGTAGCCGGCGTCTGAATCGAAGTAGCCAGCGGACATCGAGATGTCCTGCGGCGCGCGGGCAATCGGCAGGTGGCCCATGACGATGCGCAGCGGATCGCAGAAAAAACCGCTTCCCGCCCTTTCCACCCCGCTGTGCTGCAGGATGGCCGGGCTGGCTATGCCGCCGGCGCTGAGTATCACCCGGGCGGCAGGGAACGTCTGCAGGGCACCGTGGCTGCGCGCTTCCACCCCAATCGCGCGACCTTGCGCAAACAGCACGCGCAGCACCTGCACTCCAGTGTGCAACTGCGCCCCGTGCTCAACCGCCTGCTGCAGCAGGCCGTGGGTGGACCAGAACGCATCGGGCTGGCAGTGCCCGGCGACGCAGCGGGACTGGTCGATCATCTTGGGCAGGGGCTGCCAAGGCAGACCGAGCGACTGCCCCGCCTGCATCAGCCTGGCGGCTACCGGGGCGATCAGATCAGGCCGCAGAGGAGCATGCGGCACCTCGGCGAGCACCTGCTGCAGCGCCGCGGACAGATCGACGCCGTGCCGAGCGAACAGGCCGAGCGGCGGCGGTGTGGCGGTGTGGTAGAAGGTGACCGAGCCGCCGCCCACGCGCAGGCTGCGCAGCAGCACCACGCCGGGCGCGATCTGCATCGCCTCTTTTCTGCGCAGCAGCTTGAGCAGATTGGTACCCGGAGGCGGGCCGGAGCCTTGCTCCAGAATGCGCACGTGCGCGCCAGCGCGAGCCAGATCGCGTGCGACCCGGGCCCCGGCCGGGCCGGTGCCGACGACCAGCACATCGGCGGAGCCCGGCGCGGTGGCGGTCATGCGACGGCGTTTAGGCAGCGAGCAGTTGCCGCAGCACGAAGGGCAGGATGCCGCCGTGCCGGTAGTAATCGACCTCGATCGGGGTGTCGATGCGCAGCCGCAGCTTGACCTGCTGGCTGCTGCCGTCGGGGCGGGTGATGATCAGCAGCGCGTCCTGCTGCGGTCGCAGGGTGTCGCCCAGCTCGATCGCAAAGGTTTCGTTGCCGGTGATGCCCAGCGACTGCCATGAATCGTCGCCGAGGAACTGCAGCGGCAGCACCCCCATGCCCACCAGATTGGAGCGGTGGATGCGCTCGAAGCTGCGCGCCACCACGGCCTTGACGCCCAGCAACTGCGTGCCCTTGGCCGCCCAGTCGCGGCTGGAGCCGGTGCCGTATTCCTCGCCGGCGAAGATGACGGTCGGCGTGCCTTCGGCGATGTATTGCATTGCGGCATCGAAAATGGACATCTTTTTGCCCGAGGGCTGCAGCAGGGTGACACCGCCTTCCTCGCGCGAGCCGTCGGGCAGCGGCGGGATCATTAGGTTTTTGATGCGCACATTGGCAAAGGTGCCACGCATCATGACTTCGTGGTTGCCGCGGCGTGAACCGTAGGAGTTGAAATCGGCCTTGGCCACGCCATTGGCCAGCAGCCACTGGCCGGCAGGGGAGGTCTCCTTGATCGAGCCCGCCGGCGAGATGTGGTCGGTGGTGATCGAGTCGCCAAACAGCGCCAGCGCCCGTGCGCCGCGGACATGCAGCGTCGTGGCTGGGGGCTGCATGTCGAAGCCAGCGAAGAACGGCGGCTCGGCGATGTAGGTGCTCTTGGGCCAGTCGTACACCTGCCCTTTGGTGCCCTCGATCTTTTTCCACAACTTGCCGGGGTTGGCGGCAACCTGCGCGTAGTTCTCCTTGAACACCTTGGGGTTCATCGCGAACTTCATCAGCTTGTTGACCTCGTCGCTGCTCGGCCAGATATCGCCCAGATACACCGGCTTGCCACCCTTGCCGTAGCCCACCGGCTCCGTCATGAGATCGCGACGTACCGTGCCGGCCAGCGCGTAGGCCACGACCAGCGGCGGACTGGCGA
>JBMFIE010000244.1:0-2247 GCA_049976465.1 Thiomonas sp.
GACGCGCAGAAAATGGCTCAGACCTTCGAGCGCGCGGGCTACGAGGTGCTCGACCTCACCGACAACGAACTCGCCAAGGTGCATGTGCGCCACCTGGTCGGCGGTCCGGCGCCGCGCGATGCGCAGGGGCGGAGCTTGGCGGTCAACGAACGGCTGCTGCGGTTCGACTTTCCCGAACGCCCCGGCGCCTTGCTGCGCTTTCTCGACGCCCTGAACCCGACCTGGAACATCAGTCTGTTCCACTACCGCAACCAGGGCGGTGACAGCGGGCATGTGCTGGTCGGCATCCAGGTGCCGCCTGCGGACAAAAAAGCATTCAGCCAGTTCCTGCAACAGCTCGGCTATCAATACACCGAAGAAACCGACAACCCGGTGACGCGGTTGTTTCTCAACTGATGCGCTTCCCCCTCCCAACCTCCCCCGCACATCCAAGCACCCTCCCCAGGCCGTGGGGAGGGCTGGGGTGGGGAAGCGGTGAGCGCTCAGCGCGGGAACAGCACCTTGTGCTCGCCGTATTCAGACGGAAAGCCGCGCAGCGCTGCTTGCGCCAGCGGGACTGCGACAGAAGCCAGATCGCGCTGGTAGCCGCCTGTATGCGCGTGCGACTGCCAGACCAGTGCTCCAGTGGCGGTGTCGCGGATTTCGATGCTGAGGCTGCGCTCGTAGTAGTTGGGCGGAGGCATCCAGCCGAACAGGCCGCCGCCCCAGCCCCAATAACCGCCGGGAAAATACACCGTGCCGTTGGGCAGCAGCACCGGAGGCGGCCACACCGACGGGCCGTAGGTGGCTTCGAGATCGAGGCGCACGGTATAGGCGTAGCGCGCGGTGTACGGCGCAGGCTGGCCGAGCACGGGAACCATGCCGGCCTGCGCCATGGCATCGACCACGGCGGTCTGCAAGGTGTAGGCATCGGCGCTGTCGGCATTGCCGGGGGCGGCCTGCACCTGCACTTTGGCCCCCACCAGGGCCTGCGGCGCGGGGTGCGGCGTGACGACCGTGGTGCGCAGATCGGTCAGGCTGGCGCAGCCGCCGAGCAGCAAAGCGGGGATCAGCAGCAGGCCGGTGCGCGCAACGCTCCATAGGCGGGCCAAACGATAGGGTGAGCGCATGGCAGTGCCTCCAGTCAAAACCATTGGACGGATTGTGCGCGCGAGAGTTCGCCCGTGCTGCTGCAGGGTTCGGGGTCGAACGCGATGTCGCCCTGCGGGTCTGGCCGACCGGTGGCGCGCAGGCCGGCGAAGTCGAACAGCGTGCGGTCTGCCAGGTGCGACGGCACCACCTGCGACAGGGCGTTGAACATGTTCTGCATCCGGCCCGGGTGTTCGCGCTCCCATTGCCGCAGCATGGCCTTGACCTGCTTGCGCTGCGCGTTGTCCTGGCTGCCGCAAAGGGTGCAGGGGATGAGCGGAAATGCGCGCACCTGCGCCCAGCGCTGCAGATCGGCTTCGTTGACATACGCCAGCGGGCGGATGACGACATGCTTTCCGTCGTCGCTGACCAGCTTGGGCGGCATGGCCTTGAGCTTGCCAGCGAAAAACAGGTTGAGGAAAAAGGTTTCGAGCATGTCGTCGCGGTGATGGCCGAGCGCGATCTTGGTCGCGCCCAACTCGCCGGCGACGCGGTAGAGGATGCCGCGGCGCAGCCGCGAGCACAGGCCGCAGGTGGTCTTGCCCGGCTCGACCACGCGCTTGACGATGGAGTAGGTGTCCTGCTCCTCGATGTGAAACGGCACGCCGCGGCTTTTCAGGTACTCGGGCAGCACATGCGCAGGGAAGCCCGGCTGTTTTTGGTCGAGGTTGACCGCCACCAGGTCGAAGTCCACCGGCGCGCGTTCGCGCAGATTCAGCAAGATGTCGAGCAAGGCGTAGCTGTCCTTGCCGCCGGACATGCAGACCATGACCCGGTCGCCGGGCTCGATCATGTTGAAGTCAACGATGGCCTGCCCGACCAGACGGTGCAGGCGCTTGGCCAGTTTGTTGTCTTCGAACGCGGCTTTCTGCGCCGCGCGGCGAATGGCAGCGGCTTGGGGGTCGCTCACGGCTGCATGTCCTTCACATGAAACACTTCGACGCCGACGCTGTGGCAGTCGGGGTAGACATCGGGCTTTTCGGTGGAGACGCGCACCGCCTTGACCCGCGGGTGTTCGAGCATGATGCGGGCCACGTCGTCGCACAGGGTTTCCTGCAGGTGGATATGGCCGCGGGCAATGCGCGCGGCGATGACACTGCGCATGAAGTCGTAATCGAC
>JBMFIE010000245.1:0-2217 GCA_049976465.1 Thiomonas sp.
CAATCAGATCCCGGCGCAGCGGCTGCAATGGCTGGTGCCGGGTTTGCTGAAGGAAAAAATCTTCGCGCTGCTCAAGAGCCTGCCGCAGCGCCCGCGCGCGCGGCTGGTGCCGCTGCCGCAGACCGCAGAGCGCTTCGCGCAGCAACTCACCGCGCCCGAGCGCTTCGGCCAGGGCGATCTGCTCGACGCACTGCGCGACCTGGTGCGAGAGCACACCGGTTTGGCGCTGCAGCGCACCGATTTCAAACTCGAGACCCTCGGGCCGCATCTGTTTTTCAACGTGCAGGTGATCGACGCGCATGGCCGGCGCATCGACGCCGGGCGCGACATCGACAAGCTGCGCGCCGACCATGGGCAGGCCTCGCGCAGCGCGTTTGCCGAACTCGCCAAGTTGCGCACCCGCTTGCCGCAGCGCCCGGCACCGGATGCCACTGCCGGCGCGCAGGTTTTAGCCCCTGCTTCCGCACCAAGTGACACCCGCGCCGACGCGCTGCAGGGCCTGACCGACTGGAGCTTCGACGCCCTGCCCGAGCTGCTCGAACTGCGCCGCGGCGCGCACACCCTGATCGGCTTTCCGGCGCTGGTGGACAAGGGCAGCGCGGTCGATGTGGAGGTGTTCGACACCGCCGAGGAGGCAGCGCGCATGCACCGCGGCGGGCTGCGGCGGCTGTTTGCGCTGCAGCTGCGCGAACAGATCCGGCATGCGGAAAAAAGCCTGCCCGGATTCCAGCAGGCGGCGATGCTTTTCATGCCGCTGGGCAGCGCCGAGCTGCTGCGCACCCAGATCATCGACGCCGCGCTCGACCGCGCGTTTCTGGGCGAGCCGCTGCCCGCGGACAAGGCCGCGTTCGTGCAGCGGCTGGCCGAGGGGAAGCCGCGGTTCCAGCTGCTCGCCGCCGAGGTGGCGCGGCTCGCCGCGCAGATTCTTCAGGAGTATGCGCAGGTGCAGAAAAAGCTCGCGGCGTTCAAGAACCAGCCCGAGCTGACAGCAGACATCCGCGCGCAACTGCAGGCGTTGCTGCCCGCGCAGTTCATCGCGCACACCCCGCCCGCGCAGATCGGCCACTTTCCGCGCTACCTGCAGGCGATCCAGCGGCGGCTGGACAAATTCCGCACCGATCCCGCGCGCGATGCGCAATTGCGCGCGCAGCTTGCGCCGTGGCTGGCGCGCTGGCAGCGCGAAGCAGCGCAGTATCGCGGCGCGCTGCCGCAGCGGCTGCAGGATTTGCGCTGGCTGCTCGAGGAGCTGCGGGTCTCGCTGTTCGCTCAGGAACTGCGCACGCCGATGCCGGTGTCGCTCAAGCGTCTGGAAAAGGTCTGGGCGCAGTGGGAAGGGTGATGCGGGTTTACCCGTATCAACAGATAGAAACTCCTTGATACATCTCAAGACGGCCCGATGCCGGACTTTTACGATGCGGGCATGTCGAGTTCCAGTGTTCCGCTGACCGGCGCGCCTGCGCCGTCGCATCCGTCCGTGCCGGTTTCGGGCGAGGGCGCCTGCTACCACTGCAGCCTGCCGCTGGGCAACGCACCGGTGCGCATGGAGCTCGACGGCCAGTGGCGCAACTTCTGCTGCCAGGGCTGCGCGGCGGCGGCCGAGATCATCGTGCAAGGCGGTCTGTGCGCGTATTACGACCGCCGCACCGCCGGCGAAGGCGCAATGGCCGCGCTGCCGCCAGAAGAAATCCAGCGTCTGCATCAGCAATGGATGGCGCTGGCCGACCCCGCTTTCCTTGCGGCTTACGCCACCCCGCTGGGTGACGACAAGTGGAGCACCCAGATCGCGGTGGAAGGTATCCACTGCGGCGCCTGCGTCTGGCTGATCGAGCAGCGGCTGCGCGCCATTCCCGGCGTGCTCGCGGCCACGGTGAATTACTCCACACGCCGGGTCGCACTGCAGTGGGACGCGCGCACGGTGCAGCTGCCGCAGGTGTTCCAGGCGCTGGCCGAGGTGGGTTACCGCCCGCTGCCCAATGCGCGGCATCAAAGCGAACTCAGCCACCGCCGCGCGCGGCGCATGGCCATCCTGCGCACCTTGGTGGCCTGGCTGGCGATGATGCAGGTGATGATGTTCGCCTGGCCGGGCTACATCGACCCCGACGGTATGAATACCGCGGAGAAAAGCATTTTCCAGTGGGGCAGCCTGGCGCTGACCCTGCCAGCGCTGCTGTTTTCCGGCTGGCCGTTCCTGATGGGCGCGCTGCGCGATCTGCGCAA
>JBMFIE010000246.1:0-2107 GCA_049976465.1 Thiomonas sp.
AGAGCGGGTGATTTTCCCGACCACCAGAATTCCCACACTCAAAAGGAAAAGCAGAAAAAAAACCGTGTTGACCGCGCCTGCAACGATCAAGGTCAGGATGGGGTAGATGACCAGCAGCGCGGTGATCAGGCCGTCGATCGCGATACGGGGATGCGACAGGCGCATACGAACAGCGGCTAGCATCGCGGTTTTGGTTCTGCCGGTGCAACGCCCACATGCGTGGGGAGATTGCGGGAAATCTTCATGATGTTCGAGCCCGAAGGATTGGGTACTACATGCTAGCTGCGCGTGACAAAAGCGGACTGGCGCTGCTGCTGCGGTTGTTCAAAGCCAACCCCCGCAACCGCGCCGCAGCGTTGCTCATCGTGCTGTTTGCCGCCATCGTGGCGGCAACCGAGCCGGTGTTGCCGGCGCTCATGAAGCATGTGCTCGACGTGGGGTTCACGGCCAAGCGGGACTTTCCGCTGTGGGCGGTGCCCGCAGTGCTCTTGGGCCTGTTCACCGTCCGAGGGTTGGCTTGGTTGGCCTCGCAGTTTCTCACGCAGTGGCTGACGCAGAACGTGCTGGCGCGGGTGCGCGAGCTGGTCTATGCGCAGATTGTGCATGCACAGCTGGCGCAACTCCAGCGCGAAAGCGCCAGCAGTCTGATCGGGGCCTCGGTGTACGAGGCGCAGCTGGCGCTGGGGATGATTTTCCCGGGCCTGCTCACCCTGGTGCGCGATAGCTTCACCCTGGTTGCGCTGTTCGGCTATTTGCTTTGGGTGAACTGGAGTCTCACGGCGCTGACGCTGGCAATCCTGCTGCCGCTGATTCTGACCATGCGTCTCATCAGCCGGCGGGCCAAGCGCTTGAACGCGCAGATGCAGAAGGCGGCCGAAGAAACCGCCTACGCGCTGGAGGAGGGCGTGCTCGCGGCGCCGGTGATTCGTGTGCACAACGCGCAGGATAGTTTTTCCAAGCGATTCGACCACATCAACCAGAGCTTGCGTCGCACCACGGTCAAGACCCTGGTGTCGGGCTCGACCAGCACGCCGGTGTCGCAGTGGTTGTCGGCGCTGGCGGTCTCGGTGGTCATCGTGTTTGCGATGTGGCAAAGCGATGTGTCGGGCCAGCACAGTGTGGGCGGATTCGTCGCGTTCATCACCGCGATGATGATGACCCTCTCTCCCTTGCGTCGCGTGGCCGACATCGTGCAGCCGATGATGCGCGCGCTGTCGTCACTCGACCGGCTGCAGGCCATTGTCAATGCGCCGCAGGAGCAGGACAGCGGTACCCATGCGGTCGACCGGGCGCGCGGCGATCTGGTGTTCGACGACGTCAGCGTGACCATCGACGGGGTGGATCGCCCGGTGCTCGACCGCATCAGCCTGCAAGTGCGCGCCGGTGAAAGCCTCGCGTTGGTCGGCCCCTCCGGTGCCGGCAAGACCACGCTGATGCGGCTGGTGCCGCGGCTGATCGAGCCGACGCACGGCCGTATCCTGCTCGACGGTGTGCCGCTGCGCGACTGGAGTCTGCATAGCCTGCGCGAGCAGATCGCTTATGTTGGGCAGGACGTGGTGCTGCTCAACGACAGCATCGGCGCCAATGTCAGCTTCGGCGCGCCGCTCGACCCCGCGCGCGCCTGGGCCGCGCTCGACGCCGCTGCCCTCGGCGACTTCGTGCGTAGCCTGCCCGATGGACTCGACGCCAGCGTGGGGCACAACGGTTCGCAACTCTCAGGCGGGCAGCGCCAGCGTCTGTCGATCGCGCGCGCGCTCTACCGCGACGCCCCGATCCTCATCCTCGACGAAGCCACGAGCGCGCTCGACGCCGAAAGCGAGCGCCTAGTGCAGCAGGCGATTGACCGTCTGATGCAAGGGCGAACCACCATCGTCATCGCCCACCGCCTGGCGACCATCGCGCATTGCCACCGTATCGCCGTGCTCGACCAAGGGCGGCTGGTCGAACTCGGCACGCAGGCCGAACTGCTGCACAAAGGCGGGCTGTATGCGCAGCTGCACCGGATGCAGTTTCACACGGCGTTGGCGCCAGGCTAGGGCCTGTTCACGCGATTCGTACACCCGCGCCGGGGGTCTGGGCGGATGCAATGCGAGGCGCAGGCCGCGCC
>JBMFIE010000247.1:0-2098 GCA_049976465.1 Thiomonas sp.
GCCATGGGCTTGGCCATGAAAGTGGCGAACATGTTGTGCCGCAGCGCTGCCTCGCGCAAGGTGCGCTTGAAAAAAAACACCTTGTCGGCCAGGTTGAGCGGGTCGCCGTGCAGGAAGTTGATTTCCATCTGCCCGGCGCCGATTTCGTGAATCAGCGTGTCCACGTCGAGGTCCATCGCCTCGCAGTAGTCGTAGATGTCCTCGAACAGCGGATCGAACTCGTTGACCGCGTCGATGCTGTAGTGCTGGCGCGAGGTTTCGGCGCGACCGGAGCGGCCGATGGGCGGGCGCAGCGGCTGGTCTGGGTCGGTGTTCTTGTCGACCAGGTAGAACTCGAGCTCGGGTGCCACCACCGGCTGCCAGCCTCTTTCGGCGTACAGCTTGAGCACGTTTTTCAGCACGGTGCGCGGCGCATAGTCGACCGGCTCGCCGTCCTTGAAGTAGCAGTCGTGGATCACCTGCGCAGTGGGGTCGGTGGCCCAGGGCACGACGCGGGCGGTGCACGGATCGGGCACCAGGTTCATGTCGCGGTCGGTATCGGCGATCAGGGTCTGCAGGCGTTCGTCCTCGGGCCAGTTGCCGGTCACCGTCAGGCCGATGATGCTCTCGGGCAGGCGCATGCCGCGGTCTTCGGTGAACTTGCTGCGAGGCAGGATCTTGCCGCGCGCCACCCCGGTGAGGTCCGGCACGAGGCATTCGATCTCGGTGATCCGCTGGCTATTGAGCCAGCCTTCGAGGTCGTTGAAGGTCCAGTACTTGCGGTTGTCGCTGGTGCTGCTCATGGTGAGATTCCAGTGCGCGTCTCTGTGATGATGCCAATGGCCTCGTCCGCTTTGAACGCCAAGGGCGGACGGGTCGTTGCTCAGGCAGCGCGCGCCATCACACCGCCGCGCTTGCGCGCGACGTACTGCCGGCAGGCGTTGCCGAATGCGGCATAGAGCGCGCGCGAGACGGGGTTTTGCGCGGCCTGCCATTCGGGATGCCACTGCACCGCCAGCACGAAGCCGGCATCGCTGCGGTGGGCGGGTTCATAGGTGTAGGCTTCGATCAGCCCGTCCGGCGCATGCGCCTGCGCCACCAGATCGGGGGCCAGGGTGGCGATGCCCTGGCCATGCAGGCTGTTGACCTCCCAGGTGTCGGTGCCGACGATGGCCGCAAGCCGCCCGCCGGGCACCGCCTGCACGCGGTGCGCCGGGCCGTACTGGCTGGCCACGTCCTGCGTTTCGTCTTCACGGTGGTCGGCAAACCCTGCGGTGTTGTGCACTTCCTGCAGCAGGGTGCCGCCCAGAGCGACATTGATTTCCTGAAACCCGCGGCAGATGCCGAACACTGGGATGCCGCGCGCAATGGCGGCGCGGATCAGCGGCAGGGTCGTGGCATCGCGCGCGGGGTCGGCTGGAGAGTCGGGGTTGCTCAGCGCCTGGCCGTAGTGGTGCGGCTCGATGTTCGACGGCGAGCCGGTCAGCACCAGTCCGTCCAGGTCGTCCAGCACCGCCTCCAGCGGCAGACTGCTGCCCAACGACGGCAGCAGCCAAGGCATCACGCCCGACAGCGGCAGCAGGGGGTCGACATATTTTTGCGTGACCGTATAGGTGGGATGTCCACCGAGCAATTTCAGGTCAGTGGTGACGGCAACGCGCGGCAACGGGGCGGAAAGGGGCATGGTCGATGCGGTACGAATTCAGGACAGGCGGACATGCCGGCAGGCGCAAACCGCCGGCAGCAACGCATTGCAACACAAGCTGCGTTCTGGCAGGCCGGTCAGGCACGACTTGGCTTGTGCCCGGTTTTGGTGCGTCGCAACACTGCAGCACACTTTCAAGACGGCCACGCAAAGCTGAAAAAGACTAGGGTTTTCCATAGGTTAGATGAGTTTGATGGTGTCAATTTAGCTGCCGATTGGTATTCTCGGAAGTGCCACTCCAGGGTTTTGCCATAGGGCCAGTATGGTCTGACACATCCTGATGCGACTTCACGCCCTGTCCGAACTTTTGCTCACCGAACTGCAGCGCGATGCGTCGGATGCCGCCGCAGCCCCATTGAACAGGCGGCTGTATCTGTCGCTGCGCGGCGCCATCCTGTCCGGCCGCGTTACCGC
>JBMFIE010000248.1:0-2093 GCA_049976465.1 Thiomonas sp.
GCCGTTGGCCACCAGAATCCACAATGCGGACAGGTTCGAGCCGATCGCCACCAGATAGGTGACCAGCAGATGCTGACCCTTGGTCAGGCGTTTCCAGCCGAAGACCATCATGCCGATGAAGGTGGACTCCATGAAGAAGGCCATCAGCCCTTCGATCGCCAGCGGCGCGCCGAAAATGTCGCCAACGAAACCCGAGTAGAACGACCAGTTGGTGCCGAACTCGAACTCCATGGTCAGGCCGGTGGCCACGCCCAGGACAAAGTTGATGAGAAACAGCTTGCCCCAGAACTGGGTCATGTCGCGGTAGATGGTCTTGCCGGTGGTGACATAGACCGTCTCCATGGCCGCGATCATGAAACTGATGCCCAGGGTGAGGGGAACGAAGAGAAAGTGGTACAGCGCGGTGGCGGCGAACTGCCACCGCGATAAATCCACGACAAGGGTGTCGATCATTTTGGCGCTCCTGTTGTATCGATCCGTCAGTCCCCGACGACAGGCCACGCAGGATGGCGCGCCTTGCGCAAGAACTTCACAGCAAGAATAGGCGCCGACGTATCTCGTTTTTTTGATTTGGCGCAATATCGGGGTATTCCCTAGACCGAATTCGGCCCGCTGAAACCAAAACCGCTGCGACAAATCGTCGCAGCCGCGCGGCGGCAGACACAAAGGATGCGCCCGACCGCCGGATTGCTCGCATGCAGCCGAAGGAATCGGCACAATGCGGTGCACGGTCGGCGCATCGGCGCCGGTCACAGCGGAGCCAACCCATGATCTACAAATTTCAATCCAAGGCCGACAGCGACCTGTTCATGAACGCCGGCCCGGCCGAACGCATCCTGTCCATCATCGGCAAGCAGCCCGGGCCGCAGGGCATCATCGAACCGGCGGAAATGCCCGCGGCGATTGCCGCGCTCGAGGCCGCCATCGCACAGGAGGAGCAGGCGCGCAAGGCGGCGCAGGAGTCGGCGGCAGCCGACGGGCAGGTGGTCTCGACAGCGCAGCCCATCGGGCTGAAGCAGCGCGCCTGGCCCTTCATCCAGATGCTCAAGCGTTGCCAGCAGGCCGACACGCCGGTGGTCTGGGGCGTTTGATCGCCACTCCCAGCGCCTGCGCGCAGGGTGGAACTGCGCTGCGCGCTCAGGCCGGGTGGCCGCCGGAGGAAGCGCTGCTGCGGAGCGCGCCCAGGCGAGTGGCGAAGCAGCGCATCATGCGCCGCAGACCAAGCCATTGCTGCGCCCAGAAACCCGCGCCGTAGTCTTCGCCCTGCCCTTCGGGCGGGGGCAGTTGCGCGCGAATGCCGGTCGGCTGCAGCGGGGTGCTGAAGTCTGCCGAGCCGAACAGGATGTCCCACCACGGCAGCAGCACGCCGAAGTTACAGCCATAAAGCCGCGCGTTGTTCTGATGCCCGAGCTCATGGCCGTAGCCGATGGCATGGTGCAGGCGATGGAACCGCGGGCTGACCAGCAGCCGCTCGCCGAGCCAGCCGAACGACAGCCGCACATTGGCATGCTGCAGGCTCTGCAGCGCGCCCGACACCAGCGACAGCGCGACGAACTGCGACGGCGGCACGCCGATGAACAGCGCGAGCAAGGCGAAGTAGGCGGCCTGCAGCACGTCGTCGAGCAGGTGGTTGCGATCATCGGCCCAGAGGCTGAGCTGGCGCTGGCTGTGGTGCACTGCGTGCAGCTCCCACCACCATTGCACTTGGTGCTGTACGCGGTGGTACCAGTAGCCGGCGAAGTCGAGCACGACGAAGTAGATGAGAAAGGCGACCAGCGGCCGGTCGGTGACCCCGGGCCACAGGGTGTCGAGATTGATGTTGTCGATACCGCGCAGCCGCAGCCATTCCTGCACATTGTCGAACATCGGCTGCAGGGTGAAAAACAACACCAGATTGATCAGCCCCAGGCGGTTGATCAGGGTGTAGATCACATCGACCCGCACCGCGCGGCGATCTGCCCAGCGCTCCAGCGGCCGCAGCGCCTCGAGCGGCCGCAGCACCGCATAGACCAGCGCGATTTGCAGCGCCCCGGCGAGGAACCACAGCACCCCGTCATACGCAAAGTCGTCGTCGACCATGAGGTGGAAGTGGT
>JBMFIE010000249.1:0-2042 GCA_049976465.1 Thiomonas sp.
ACGCCAGCGCCGCCTCGTAGCCGCCAGTGGCTTGCATGAGTACCAGCGCGGGTTGCAGCTTGACCAAGGCGTCGGCCAGCGCACAATGCCCCTCGGCATCGTTGGGGACATGGGCCAACTCAACTGGCAAAGCCGCTCCCAAGCACGCCACATCGACGTGCGCACTGGCAACGTCGATCCCCACCATCACGGATGATCCAGACATGGTCTTCATCTCCCTTCCTTGTGCATGCGAGCAGACCAAACGCTGCTCGGCTAACCGTTCGGGCACCAGAAAGACCAGCACGGGGTCCGTGCGCAATCGACTCAAAAACGAGCTGGCGAGCACGCTCGTCGACTCAAGGAGGCTACAGGCTGCACGGTCCGGTCTGGTCACCTCAGCGATGATTGGACTGTACCGCGCTGGTCTGGTTTGAACATACAAGGAGGTTTCAATGATGACACGTTGGTTCAGCCATCTCGCCGCCATCGTTGCTCTGGGCGCAACCGCCATAGTCCCCGTCGTGGCGCAACCGGTGGCCTATACCCGCGTGCTGCCCACGAGTCGTGTGACCTTCAGCGCCACGCAGATGGGCGTGCCGATCCATGGGCGATTCAAGGTGTTGTCGGTGCAAGCGGATTTCATGCCGACCGACCTGGCGCACTCGACAGTCACCGTGGCGGTGCAAACCTCCAGCGTGGACGCGGGCAGCGCGCAGACCAATGCGCTGCTCACCGGCGCCGATTGGCTCGCCGCGCAAACCGATCCGCAGGCGCGCTTCGTCTCCAGTCGCTTTACCGCAGACGGACCCGGGCACGACTGGGTCAGCGGCACCTTCAGTGTGAAGGGCCACAGCCAGCCGCTGCGGGTGCTGGTGACCGCCCACCCGGCGGGCCCCGACATGGTGCTGGACGCGCGCTTCACGCTCGACCGCATCGCCTTCGGCCTGGGCACCGGGCCGTGGGCAGACACCAGTGTGGTGGCTGCGGCCATCCCTGTGCAGGTGCATCTCGTGCTTTCTCCCCAATGACAACCATACCCACTTCCTGAGAGATCCATCATGTCCAAACATCGTTCTTCCGCCTGGCTCAAGACCGCCTGCCTGACTGCGGCGCTTTGCGCTGCGCCCGCCTGGGCTGCAGGCGGTGCCGCGCCGCAGGCCTATGCGCATCTGCATGCCGACCCGGCAGGCAGCTACCGCATCGACCCCGACCATTCCGGCGTGCAGTTCACCATCGGCCATGCCGGGGTGGGTCGCTTCACCGGCGTGTTCAAGCAGATCAGCGGCAGCTATACCTTCGATCCGAGCGATCCCAAGCGGGACAAGGCCGACATCACCATTCCAGTCAAGAGCCTGGACACCTTCTTGCCGCAGCGCGACACCGATCTGCTGGCCGCGCCGTTTTTCGATGCACAAGCCCATCCCGACATCCATTTCGTCAGCACCCGGTATGTGCCGCATGGCAAGGATCGCGGCACGCTGTACGGAAACCTTACGCTGCGCGGCGTGACCCGGCCCGTGGTGTTCCAGGTCCGGCTGGTCGGCGCCGGCGACGTGCCCTACCTGCCCAAGCCCTGGGGCGGCTATCTGAGCGGCTTCGTCGCCACCGCCACCATCGACCGCATGGACTTCGGCATGACCGCCTACCCTGCCGGCCTGAGCCATGCGGTCAAGGTGCGGGTGGAGATCGAGGGTGTGAAGGCGGCGTCGTGAGCGCACCGGGCCTGCCCACCCTGTTCGTCTCGCACGGCGCGCCCACGCTGGCGCTCGAGCCCGGCACCGCCGGGCCGATGCTGCGCGGCCTGGGCCAGTCGTTGCCGCGCCCGACGGCGATCGTGGCGCTATCCCCGCACTGGATGGCGCGCCAACCCATCATCGGCACCAGTGCGCAGCCGCCGACCATTCACGACTTCGGCGGCTTCGACACGGCGCTGTACGCGCTGCGCTACCCCGCGTCGGGCGCGCCGCAACTGGCTCCGCGCCAAGGGCCTGTTCACGCTATTGGTACACCCGCGCCGGGGGTCTGGGCGGATGCAATGCGAGGCGCAGGCCGCGCCGTGG
>JBMFIE010000250.1:0-1968 GCA_049976465.1 Thiomonas sp.
TCTCCTGCCGCCCCCGTCCGTGCTGCGGACGGGGCAGTTCACTCCCTCCCCACTTGTGGGGAGGGTCGGGGTGGGGAAACACTCCCCCCAAGCCGCATCACACTGGGCGCAAGACAGGTGGTGGCGTCGCACGCCTGGACTTTTAGCGCCAGCGTGGTCTGCTGCGCGGGAGTGAGCGCGGGCAGTTCCAGCCGCACCTGTCCTTCCCACACCGCAATGCCTTGTGGCGCAAAAGCCGGACGAAACGGCTGTGGCGGCGGGTAGCGCACGCCCTGCAGCGGCTGGCCGTTGGTCAGCACCGTGGTAGCAATCAGATTTGGCGCGGACGCGGGGTTGGCGTTGATGTGAAACCCCGGGGCGATGTCGATCTGCAGCATCCAGCCGGATGCACCGCGTCGCAGCTGCGTGCGCACCCGGTCGGCAGAACACGCGCCCTGCGGCAAGCCGCTGCAATCCGCAGGCCGTGCGCCGACCGTGGGCGTCTCAGCCGCGAACACTGCCTGCCCCGCCGCGCTGCTGAGGGTCTGCAGCAGGTCGGGCCAGTCCAGCGGGCGGACAGAGACCAGCTGCGCCATCGGCCGCAGCGCGCGGCGCGCCGCCTCGGCCCAGCGCGCCTGCGCGGTCTGCTGCGCCAACTCGGCCAACACCGCAATCGCCGCGCTCTGCCCGGCAGGCCGGTGCACATCGCCCTGCAAGGGCACGGGAAACGACAAGGCATCGGACGCGGGCGAGGACTTCAGGCTGCCGTCTGGCGCGGCAAAGCGGGTGAGCATCGCCTGTGCCAGCGTGCTCGCGCGCTCGCGCCAGCGCGCGTCAGGCTCCACGGCAGCCAGGGTCAGGAAGGCACGGGCGAGTTCGGCATAGTCGTCCAGGAAACCGGGGTTGCCCGCATGCCCCGCCACCCATTGATGCAGGAGCGCGCCGTTGCGGGCATCCCAGGCATGCCGCCACTGCCAGTCGGCCGCGCGCTGGGCCGCGGCGAGCAGCGCGGGATCGTCTAGCGCCCTGCTGGCCAGCGCCAGCGCGCGGATGGCCAGGGCGTTGTCGGCGGTGACGATCTTGTCGTCCCGCGCAGGTTGCGGGCGGCGGTTGCGCGCAGCCAACAGCGCGTGGCGCTGCGGGGCGAGTTGCTGCAACCGCTCGGTCAGCCGCCCCTGCCGCAACAACGCCTCGGCTACGTCGCGCCGCTGGCGCAGCACCCCGGCATCGTCCCCGGCGTGAAGCGGCGTGAGCGCGTAAAGCGAGAACCAGGCGCTGGCCTGCTGCTTGCCGAGCACGGCGTCGATCTGCGCGCGGGTCCACAGATCGGTGCCGCCTTCGACGCCGTCGGTGTCTGCGGACAGCGCGGTGGCGAATGCGCCCTGCGGCAGAAGCAGGCGGCGCAGCAGAAAGTCCGCGGTGCGCTGCGCGACCCAGCGCAGATCGCTCAGCCGGGTCTGCTCATAGGCGCGGGAGTAGACCGCGAGCAGCTGGGCGTTGTCCGCCAGCAGCATCTCGAAATGCGGCACCGACCAGCCGGGATCGACCGTGTAGCGGCGAAACCCGCCGCCGAGTTGATCCATCAGCCCGCCCTGCGCCATCGCCTGCAGGGTGAACACCGCAGCGTGCTCGGCCTGCGCCTGTCCTGCCGCGCCGCGCGCCAGCAGCCAGTCCAGCAGCGGCGGCTGCGCAAAGCGCGCCGCGCTGGTGGCCGAAGCAAAGCCGCCATCGAGACTGTCGAAGCGCTGCAGCGCCTCGGCCTGCGCGGTCTGTGCCCAGGCGGCGGGGTCGATCGGCACCGCAGCATCGCCTGCGACCGCGGCTGCCTGCATCGCCTGCGCGATTTGTCCGGCGATGCGTTTGACCGTGGCCGGGTGCTGCGTCCAGTTGCGGTGCAGCGTGGCCAGCAGGGTGGGAAATCCCACCTGCTGCGGCGTGTCCTGCGGCGGGAAGTAGCTGCCGATGTAGAACGGCTGCAGGTCAGGGGTG
>JBMFIE010000251.1:0-1934 GCA_049976465.1 Thiomonas sp.
AACAGGCCCGGGGCGATATAGGCGGTGAGGAACAGGTCGTAGAACTCGAAGCAGCCACCCAGCGACAGCAGGATGACCATGTTGCGCACGGTGCGCGACGGCGGAAGCCGGTCGATGCGTGCGGCGATGGTGGGCGCGCCGGCCTGCCCCGGCTGAGACACGGCAGGGGGCTGCGCGCCTGCCGCGGGAGTCGATGTATCCATGCGCGTCTCCTAGGGCCTGTTCAAGAACAGGCCCTTGTCGTTTTGCGTGCATCATGACGCCAAAACCCGACAGACGGTGTGTCTGTTTGTATCGACCTGAGATCGCGCGTCAGCGCTGGTTCACCCCATCTGCACGACCGCGCCGGGCTGGCGCAGCAGCTGCGCCCATTCCTCGAGCTCGCGCGGCTCGCCGAACAGATAGCCCTGCATGTGCTGCAGCCCCAGGCTGTGCAACGCGGCGGCGCATTCGCGGGTTTCCACACCCTCGGCCACCACATTGATCGACAGCCGCCGGGAGAACTCGACCAGCGCGCGCACGATTTCGGCGTTGCGCACGTCGCGGGTGACGTCCGAGGTGAAACTGGCGGGGATTTTGATGTCGCTCGGGTCGAGAATCTTGAGGTATTCGAACGAGGCATAGCCCTCGCCGAAGTCGTCCATCGCCACGCGCACCCCGCCTTGGCGCAGCGAATGCACATTGCGCGCCACGCTCGGAAACGCGGGAATCGCGCGGCGCTCGGTGACCTCGACCATCAGGCGCTCTGGCGCCCAGGCATAGCGCTGCAGCGTAGCGTCGATGTGCTGGATCAGCGCCGGGTCGCCCACCTGGTCGGCCTCGACGTTGACCGAGACATAGCCGTTCCAGCCGGTCCAGTTCGACAGCACCCGCGCCTCGGAAATAGCCTCCTCCATCACCCAGAAAAACAGCTCACTGGTCTGCGCCGGCGTGAGCTGCGGCAGAAACATCAGCGGGGAATGGCGCTTGGGCGCGTCGTCCGCGCGCCAGCGGAACAGCACTTCCAGCCCGACGACCTGTCCGGACGGATAACTGACCTGCGGTTGATACACCAGTGCCGGGGCCCCCGCCCCCGCATGTGCGGCGATTTCAGAAAAAACGTCACGTTCCACGTTGTCTTTGCCGCTGAAGATGGTTGTGTGGGTGAATCCGTTTGCTCGCCGCAGGTTAGCATGGCTTTTGCATTTTGCCTCGATGATTTTCGCGCGGCTGGGCGACCGCCCGCGCCGCCCCCTGGTCCGATCGCACCATGTCCCGAACCGCCGTAACGCTGCGCAAGGCGCGCGCCCATCCATCCAGCCCGGCCGGGCCGCACTACCGGGTCGAGATCGACGATGCGCAGGCGCATCGTTTTGCGGTCGAGCTGGTGCTGCACGACCCTGCACCCGAAGGGCAGGAATTCTGGCTGCCAGTGTGGATTCCCGGCAGCTATCTGGTGCGCGAGTTCTCGCGGCATGTGCTGCAGGTGCAGGCCTGGTGTGCGGAGCGGCCGGTTGCGGTGCGCAAGATCGCAAAAAACCGCTGGCGTGCCGCGCCGTGCGGCGGTTTGCTGCGGCTGCGCTACACGGTGTACGCGTTCGACCTGTCGGTGCGCACCGCGTATCTCGACCGCAGCCGGGGATTTTTCAACCCCAGCAGCCTGCTGCTGGCCGCCAGCGGCCGGGAGGAGCAGGCGCACACCGTGGATATCGTCTGCCCCGACTTCGCGCCGCAGTGGACGCTGGCCACCACCCTGCCCGCGCTGCACTGCGAGGCCAACGGCTTTGGCACGCGGCAGGCGCTCAGCTATGCCGAGCTGATCGACCATCCGGTGGAAATGGGCACGCTGCTGCGGCTGGAATTCAGCGCAGGCGGGGCGCAGCACGCCATGGTGATCGCCCACGCCGACCAGCTGCAGGGTGCGGTGGACACCAAGCGCCTGGCGCGCGATCTGC
>JBMFIE010000252.1:0-1895 GCA_049976465.1 Thiomonas sp.
TAGTCATGCGCGCGCTCTGCCCCATCCTGCCGCTGTCCCACCACCACGTCGATGCGCTGCAATGGCAGGCGCTGGCGCAGGATCTGCACCAGCGCGGCGCGCGGCTGCTCGCGCTGTGGGCGGGCGAGGGCGCGCGCGCGGTGTTCGCGCTGTGGCTCGATGGCGCTGCGCTACTGCTCGCGCAGCACGATCTGCCGCCGGGCGCGGTGCACTATCCCGGCCTGCACGACCTGTTCCCGGTGGCCGACCGGCTGCAGCGTGCCGTGCGCGATTTGAGCGGCCTGCACGCGCTGGGCATGGACGGGCGACCCTGGCTGCGGCATACCGCCTGGGCCGCAGACGCGCATCCGCTGGTCGATGCAGCCGTCGAAGTGCCGCCGTGCGGCGCGCTCGCGCCCGATGCCTATGCCTTCGTCGCGGTCGATGGCGAGGGCGTGCACGAGGTGCCGGTCGGGCCGGTGCACGCCGGGGTGATCGAGCCGGGGCAGTTTCGCTTTTCCGTGGTCGGCGAAAAAATCCTGCGGCTCGAAGAACGCCTGGGATTCACCCACAAAGGGGTGGAAAAGCGCTTCGAGGACATGCGTGTGAACGAAGGCGTGCGGCTGGCCGCGCGGCTGTCGGGCGACAGCGCGGTGGCCAATGCCTGGGCGTATTGCATGGCGGCAGAAGCCCTGGCCGGCATCAGCCCGCCGCCGCGTGCGCTGCACCTGCGCGCGCTGCTGCTCGAGCGCGAGCGGCTGGCCAACCATCTCGGCGACCTCGGCGCGATCGCCAACGACGGCGGCTTTGGCTTTGCGCTGGCGCAGTTCGGCCGCCTCAAGGAAGACCTGCTGCGCGTCAACGCCGCGGTGTTTGGCGCGCGCTATCCGTTCGATGCGGTGCAAGTGGGCGGCGTCGCGGTCGATCTGGATGCGGGCGGCGCGTCCACGCTGCGCAATCAACACGTCGCGCTCAAACGCGAAGTGCAGCAACTCAAGGCCATCCTCGACGACCACGAGGGCCTGCAGGACCGGCTGCGCACCACCGGCCGGGTGCGGCCAGAGCTGGCGCAGCGCCTGGGAATGCTCGGGCTGGCCGCGCGTGCCAGCGGTCAGGCGCTCGATTTGCGCACCGCGCCGGGATTTGCGCCGTATGCGGCGCTGCAGGTCGAGGTCGCACTCGCGCACGAGGGCGACGTCGCCGCGCGGGTTGCAGTGCGCTTTGCCGAAGTGTTCGCGAGCCTCGCGCTCGCCGATGCGCTGCTCGCATCGCTGCCCGCGGGTGCGGTGCGCAGCGATGCGCCGGACAACGTCACGCCGGGGCTGGCGATCGGCCTGGTCGAAGGCTGGCGCGGGCCGCAGCTGATCGTGCTACACGCGGGCGAAGACGGGCGCATCGCCCGCTGCCATCCGCACGACCCGTCGTGGCAGAACTGGCCGGCGATCGAGTGGGCGGTGATCGGCGACATCGTTGCCGACTTTCCGCTGATCAACAAATCGTTCAACCTGTCGTACTCCGGGCACGACCTGTAAGCCATGTGGAAAACCCTGCGCCAGATCGCCCGGGTGGGCCGCATCACCGAGCCGCCGACCGTCGTCCCCGCCGACACGCCCGATGCGACGGTCGATCGCCTGCAGGCCGAGGTGCTGCGGCTGCTCGGGCGCGCGCTGGCGATCCGCGTAGTCGATGCCGGGTCGTGCAACGGCTGCGAGCTCGAAATCAACGCCCTGTCCAATCCCTACTACAACCTCGAAGGGCTGGGCATCCAGTTCGTCGCGAGTCCCCGTCATGCCGATCTGCTGCTGGTCACCGGCCCGGTGTCGCGGCACATGGAACTGGCGCTGCGCCGCACTTATGACGCCATGCCCGAGCCCAAGCTGGTGGTCGCCGCGGGCGATTGCGCCGCAGGCTGCGGG
>JBMFIE010000253.1:0-1843 GCA_049976465.1 Thiomonas sp.
GCGACGCAAGTTCCGGCAGCGCGCGGGCACCGCGCCCGACACCCTGCATCTGCACCATCTGGTGTACTGGCGGCTGACCCGCCTGCTCGACCATGACGACCACCCCGACCCACGGCTGCGACGCAACGCGGCCACTTCACCCTATTTGTGGGCGGTCGCCGCGTTCAGCGTCGGGCCGGCGATGCTGTGGTGGAACAGCACGCCGATCTTGATGCTGTGCAGCGCGGCCTTCGTGACGCTGTATCTGCTGGCCTATCGTCTGCTGGTGCAGCGCCGCATTTGAAGCGCTGCGTCAGCCCACATCCTGCCAGTCGACGCTCCAGGTGCCACTCAGCAGTTTTTCCAGCCAGAAGGCGCCGATCACGGTCTTGACATCGGTGATCTCACCCTTGCGCACCCATTCCAGGACATCCTGCGGGCCGGCCTCGAACACCTCGAGCAGTTCGTTGTCGTCCAGCGATTGCACTCCAGCGACCAGACCCCGCGCGACGGCGAGATGGATGGTTTCGTCGGAGTAGGAAATGGCGTTGTTGATCGGGCCGATATAGGCCCATTGTCTGGCGCTGTAGCCGGTTTCTTCGCGCAGCTCGCGCTGAGCGCAGGCCAGCCAACCCTCCCCTGCGTCGAGTTTGCCCGCAGGGAACTCGATCATCACCCGCTGCATCGGTGTGCGAAACTGGCGCTCCAGCAGCACGCGGCCGTTGTCCAGCAGAGGAATGATCATCACCGCGCCGGAATGCCGCACGTACTCGCGCGTGACCTGCGCACCGTTAGGCAACCGCACCAGATCGCGGGCGATGTTGAGAAACTGGCCGCGAAACACCATCTCGCTGTGGAGGGTGTGCTCGCGCAGCGCCGCAGGCTGCGCCGCCCGTGCCGGATCGCCGCTCATGTCTGACCAGCGCCAGGGTGGCGTTTGACCATGTAGCGCAGGACATAGCCCGGAAAGGCAAGCACCAGGAACATGGACAGCGACACCGCGTAGAACTCCCAATGTTGCGGGTAGTTCTGCCCGATCCGCGCCTCGAGCGCGCGACCGATGAACCCGACGACAAAAAACAGAATTAGCAACTCGGCCAACCGCAGCCAGATCGACTTGGGCGTCTTTTTGAGCGGAAAGACCAGAAAAAAGCGGTTGGACAGGAAAGGCAGGTTTGCAGCAACGAACGCCAGCACGATGACCAGCCAGACAGCGGATGTTTGCACGGTCGAATCCTTTTTCAGTGCAGGGTATTGGCCATGGCCTGATAGCACAGGGTCATGAGCCCGCCGGGCATCAGTCCAAGCAGCAGAACCGCCAGGCCGTTGAGCGACAGCAGGGCCCGCGCACCGCCCACTCCAACTGCCCGGCTGGCCGACAAGGCCGTGGGCGCGTCGAAATACATGACCTTGACCATGCGGATGTAATAGTAGGCGCCGATCACCGACAGGATCACCGCATACACCACCAGCCAAACGCGCCCCGTGTTGAACAGAATGGTCAGCACCTCGAGCTTGGCGTAAAAGCCAGCAAATGGCGGAATCCCCGCCAGGGAGAATAAAAGAAAGGTCATGACACCTGCCATCCAGGGGTCGGTCTTGGCCAGGCCGGCAAAGTCGCGCATTTCCTCGGCCTCGAAGCCCTCGCGCGCCAGCAGCAGAATGACGCCAAAGGTGCCCAGGGTGGTCAGCACGTAGATGATCATGTAGTACATCGCACCGCTGTAGGCAGTGGAGGCCGACAGGCCATTCCCGTTGAGCATGCCAGACAGCAGCGCCAGCAGCACGAAGCCGACCTGCGCAATGGTCGAATAGGCCAGCATGCGCTTGAGATTGGTCTGCGCAATGGCCGCCAGATTACCCA
>JBMFIE010000254.1:0-1839 GCA_049976465.1 Thiomonas sp.
GTATCGACGTGGGTGGCTCCAGCCACTGGGTGCCGGTGCCCAAGCACACCTGTGATGACCCGGTGCGGGAGTTCGGGGCAATGACCGATGACCTCAACGCGATGGCCAACTGGCTGTTGTCGTGCGGGGTCGATACGGTGGCGCTGGAGTCCACGGGCGTGTACTGGATTGCGGTGTTCGAGGTGCTCGAGCAGCACGGCCTGAAGGTTTTTCTGGTCGATGCCCGGCAGATGAAGTACGTGCCCGGGCGCAAGAGCGACGTGCAGGACTGCCAGTGGCTGCAGCGCCTGATGAGCCAGGGCTACCTGCGCGCGGCCTTCCGCCCGACCGATGAGGTCTGCGTGGTGCGTGCCGTGGCGCGTCAGCGCGATGTGCTTTTGGCCGAGCAGGCGAGCTGGGTGCAGCGCATGCAGAAGGCGCTGGTGCAAATGAACATCCAGCTCACCGAGGTGCTCAGCGACGTGATGGGTCTGACGGGCCAGGCCATCATCCGCGCCATCGTGGCCGGTGAGTACGACCCGAAGGTGCTGGCCCGGCATCGCCACAGCCGCGTCAAGGCCAGCGAGCAAGACATTGCCAAGGCGCTGACGGGCAACTGGCGCGACGAGCACCTGTTCGTGCTGCGCCAGGCGCTGGCGATGTACGACGACATTGCCCGCCACCTGGGCGAATGTGATGCCAAGCTGCAGGGGCTGCTGAGCGAGCTTGGGGCATCCAAGGTCGATCTGGGCAAGACGCCGCGCGCGGGCAGCAAGACGCGCGCTGAGTTCGATACGCGCCAGATTCTGGCCAACTGGGCCGGTGTCGATCTCACGCGCATCAACGGCCTGGGGCTGGCTGCGGTGATGAAGATTCTCTCGGAGGTCGGCCCGGACTTGAGCCGATTCGCCAACGTCAAGCACTTCTGCTCGTGGCTGGGTTTGTGCCCGGGCACGAAGATCAGTGGCGGCAAGGTGCTGTCGAGCAAGACCAAGCGCTCGGGTAACCGGGTGCGACAGGCGCTGAAGATGGCGGCGATGAGCCTGTCGCACAGCGACTCCGCGCTCGGGGCGTTTTACAGACGGCTGTCAGGGCGAATGGACAAGCCACGCGCCAACACCGCCACCGCCCACAAGCTGGCGCGCATGGTGTACTTCATGCTGACCCGAGGTGAAGCCTACGTCGATCAGGGCCAGCAGCACTACGAGGAGCAGCAGCGCCAACGCAGCATCGCCGCCCTCAAACGCCGCGCCGCTGCTCTCGGCTTCGCCGTCATGCCAAACACGGCATCCGCATGAAAACGACCCTCAACCTGTTTTGTTTCTCATGAGCAGCCAGGCTGCCTGACGCCGATCCCCCTCCCGACCTCCCCCGCACGCGGGGGAGGAGAGAACAGTGCTTCGCACATTCCTCAGATGCCCCTCACTTCAACCGCAGCACACGCGGTTGCGCCCCTGTTGTTTCGCGCGATACAGCGCGCGGTCGGCGCGCAGCAGCACATCGCTGGCGCTGCTGTCATCGGGGCCAGCCTGCGTCAGACCGATACTCACCGTCAGCGCCACGGCCTGTTCGTTTTGCAGGGCAATGGGCTGCGCGCTCACGCTGGTGCGCAGCCGCTCGGCGATCTGCAGTGCCTCGGCGGCATCGGCGCCGTCGAGAATCAGCAGGAATTCCTCACCGCCGAGCCGCCCGAAAAAGTCGCGACTGCGTTTTTCGCTGCGGATGATGTGGGCGAAGCGCTGCAGCACACAGTCGCCACCGGCATGGCCGAAACGGTCGTTGACCTCTTTGAAGTTGTCCAAGTCAATCATGAGCAAACTGAAGGGTCTCGGATACCGCTCGGCGCGCTTGACCTCGCGC
>JBMFIE010000255.1:0-1807 GCA_049976465.1 Thiomonas sp.
CGCACCCTGTCCAAATCCAAACTCATGGCGTTTCGCCAGTGCCCGCGTCGCCTGTGGCTCGAAGTGCACGCCCCCGAGCGCAAGCAGGACTCGGCGCAGACGCAGAGCAGCTACCGCGCGGGGTTGTCGGTCGGCGACATCGCCCGGCGGCTCTACGACCCGCAGCAGCAGGGGACGTTGATCGATCTGGACACCCTTGGCTTTCCGGCAGTGTTCGACGCCACGGCGCAGGCCATGCGCCAGCGGTGGCCCATCTTCGAGGCCGCGTTCAGCGCCGGCGGCGGCCTTGCGCTGGCCGACGTGCTGCTGCCGGTTGGCGACTGCGCATGGCGCATGATCGAGGTCAAATCGTCCACTTCGGTCAAAGACCCGCAGCGCGAGGATTTGGCGGTCCAGTCGTACATCGTCAGCCAAGCCGGTGTGCAGTTGGCGGGCACCGCAATCGCGCACATCGACGCCTCCTGGGTCTACCCAGGCGGCGGGGACTATACCGGTTTGCTCACCGAGGTCGACCTCACCGACGAGATGCGGGAGCGCATGTGCGAGGTGCCGCAGTGGATCAATCAGGCACAGGCCGTGGTTGACGCAGCGCAAATGCCCTGCGTCAAGACGGGCGCGCAGTGCAATGACCCGTACCCCTGTGGCTTTTACGCCTACTGCTACAGCCTGGAGCCGAAGGTGGAATACCCCATCCAGTGGCTGCCGCGATTCCCCGCGCAACGCTGGGTCGATCAGGGCGTGGCCGACCTGCGCGATCTGCCGGACGAGGCGCTCAATCCGCTGCAGCAACGTGTGCGCGACTGCACCTTGCGCGGCGAGGTGTTTTTTGACCGCGAAGGCGCTGCCGCCGATCTCGCCCGCTACCCCTTGCCGGCCGTCTTTCTCGATTTCGAGACCATCCAGTTTGCCGTGCCGATATGGGCGGGAACGCGTCCCTACCAGCAGATCCCGTTTCAATACAGCGTGCATCGGCTGGATACCGACAGGCAACTCACCCACAGCGAATTCCTCGACCTGTCCGGGCAAGACCCATCCCGCGCATTTGCCGAGCGCTTGATCCGCGACTGCGGCACGCAAGAGCCGGTGTTCGTCTACAACGCCGCGTTCGAGAAGACCCGCCTGCGCGAACTTGCCGAGCGCTTCCCGGATTTGGCGGGTGCGCTGCAGGCGATCGCCGACCGCGTGGTGGATTTGCTGCCGATTGCGCGGCAGCGCTACTACCATCCGGCGCAGCAGGGTAGCTGGAGCATCAAGGCCGTGCTGCCGGCGGCGGTGCCGGAGCTGTCGTATGCCGCTCTCGACGGCGTGCAGGACGGCAGCGGCGCGCAGGAGGCGTTTCTGGAAGCGATCGCACCAGACACCGATCCGCGGCGCAAAGCCGAGCTCGAGAAGCAGCTGCTCGCGTATTGCGCGCTCGATACCTATGCGATGGTGCGGTTGTGGGAGGTGCTTGCAGGGAGCGACGTTTGAGTGAACAGGTGAACAGCGCGGTTGGTTCACGCAGCACCCGAGGACGTTGGAGTGGGAGTTCAAAAATAAGAACCTGAATCCGTGATTTCAGATCATCCACTGACCTGAGATCTGATCATGGCGGGTCGCTTTTTCAGATTGACCGCTGATTGACAGTTTGATCGCTGTGGCAATGGGGCTTTTGGGGTCTTGCACAAGCGCAGTTTGCCCTTGGTCGAGCATTTCAGGCGGATTGCGTGTCGCCGGTGATGTTCGCACTGTCGAACCTGTGGATGGAGCGCAAGTGCATTTTGCAAGGCGCCGAAGGTTGGGTGCGCCTGCAACGCGGGCGCAAACC
>JBMFIE010000256.1:0-1780 GCA_049976465.1 Thiomonas sp.
GGCCGTCGATTGTCGATGGGCGGGTGCTCAACTCCGCGGCGCACGGCAGCGGCGGCAGCCTCGGCGCGGGGCTGACCGGCGACTGGGGCTTTTTCGGCGCCGCGTTCAGCCGCAACGACAACCGCTACGGCACCATCGTCGATCCCAACGTGCAGATCGACATGCGCTCGGAGCGCACCAGCCTGCGCGGCACGCTGCGCCGTGTGCTCGGCGCCGACAGCGTGGGGCTGTCCTACACCCACACCGATTACCGCCATGTCGAACTCGACTCCGGCCAGCCCGCAACCCGCTTTGTCAACACCGGAGACAACCTGCGGCTGACCGCGCACCACACGCTGGGTTCGGTGCGACTGGAAACCGGGTTGCAGGCCTTGCGCTTTGATTTTTCCGCGCTCGGCGACGAAGCCTTCCTGCCGCAGACCCACACCCGCAACACCGCGCTGTTCGCATTGGCCAGCGGCGCTGGCGGCCCCTGGGCCTGGTCTGCGGGCGCGCGGGTGGAGCAGGCGCGCGTGGCCTCCGATGGCGAGGCCGCCACCGGCATTGCCCGCTTTGGCAGCGCCAGCGCCCGGCGCTTCACCCCGCTGAGCCTGTCGCTGCAGGGCCAGTACGCGCTCACACCGACGCTGGCGCTCACCGGCACGGTGTCGCACAACGAGCGCGCGCCGAGCTACGACGAGCTCTACGCCGATGGCCCGCACGACGCCACCGGCGCCTACGAGCGCGGCAATCCAGCGCTGCCCAAGGAGCGCAGCAACAGCATCGAGGCCGGGTTCAAGGTCGCGCAGGGCCGCACCCGCTACACCGCCACCGCATTTCTCACCCGCTATGCCAACTACATCGCGCTGATCCGCAGCGGCAACACGGTCGATGGCGACGGCAACAGCGTCCCAGCAGACACGCCAGACGCGCTGCCGGAGTTCAATTACGTCGGGGTGCGCGCGCGCTTCGTCGGCATCGAGGCCACTGCGCTGCAGCCGCTGATCGACCGGGAAGGACAGCGCCTGGACCTTGCCGCCCGGCTGGACTGGGTGCGCGCCGACGACCTGAGCAACAACCAGCCGCTGCCGCGCATCGCCCCGCTGCATTTCACGCCAGCGTTGATCTACACCACCGGCGCGTGGAGCGCGCGCGCCGAGCTGCAGATGGCCGCGCGGCAAAACCGCGTGCCCAGCAGCGATCTGCTCGGCCCCACACCGGGGTATGTGCGGGTCAACGCCAGCCTGACCCGGCGCATCACGCTTGGCGGGCACGGCGGGCTGTGGTTCGTCAAACTCGACAACCTGACGAATCAGAACGCCTACAACGCCAGCTCGATCGACACCCTGCGCAACCTCGCGCCGCTGCCCGGCCGCGGCATTGCCGCAGGGCTGCAGCTCAGCCTTTGATCAGCGCGCCACTTTGAGCATGCGCTGGATCTGCGCATCCGACGGTACGCCGATCAGCATGTCGGCACGTCCGTCGGCCTTGCGCCAGATCACCACCGGCACGCCAAACAGCTTCTGGCTGTTGTACAGCGCCAGATTGGCCGCGAGTTCGTCGCGCACCTTGGGGGTGATGGTCTGCGCCGGCTCGATGCCACCACCTGGCTGACCGTTGGCGGCAAAGTCGTAGTCGTCCTCGTTCTTGTAGAACGCCTGCAGCGGATCACTGGCCTGCAGGATGGCCGCGGCCTTGGGCAGGCTGCTGGGCGTGAGCATGCCCAGCGGAATCCAGCGGAACTGCACATCCTCCTTGCCGACAAAGGGACGCAGCTTTTTGTAGAGTTGGTGGCAGTATG
>JBMFIE010000257.1:0-1777 GCA_049976465.1 Thiomonas sp.
CAGCAGGGTTTCGTGCTGCTGTCCGACCTGGGCTCGACCACGTATCTGCAGGCCATCAGCGCACAGCCCGACCGCGCCGATGCGCTGATGCGCGACGCGCTGTCCGCTTTGGTCGCGCTGCAGCGCATCGACGGCGCGAGCGTCGTGCCCGCCTATGACCGCGCGCTGCTGCAGCGCGAGCTCGACCTCTTCCCCGAGTGGTTCGTGCACAAACACCACGGCCACGCGCTCACCGACGCGCAGCGCAGTGCGCTGCAGCGCGTGTTCGATGCGCTGATCGCCAACAACCTGGCACAGCCGCAGGTGCTGGTGCACCGCGACTGGCACAGCCGCAATCTGATGGTCACGCCCGAGCGCAACCCCGGGGTGCTCGACTTTCAGGACGCGGTGATCGGGCCGATCACCTATGACCTGGTCTCGCTGCTGCGCGATGCCTATATCGCCTGGCCCGAAGAGCAGCAGATCGACTGGGCGATCCGCTACTGGGAGCGCGCGCGCAAGGCCGGCCTGCCGGTGGCTGCCGATGCCGCCGATTTCTACCGCGACCTCGACTGGATGGGCCTGCAGCGCGCGCTCAAGGTGCTGGGCATTTTCGCCCGTCTGTACCACCGCGACGGCAAGGCGCAATACCTGGACGACCTGCCCGTGGTGCTGCAACACGCCCGGCTGGTGGCGACGCGCTACGGCGCGTTCAAGCCCCTGCTGCAACTGCTCGACCAGATCGAGCAGCGCAGCCCGCAGGTGGGCTATACCTTCTGAGCGCGCCGCGGCCCGCCATGCACGCGATGATCCTCGCCGCCGGGCGCGGCCAGCGCATGCGCCCGCTCACCGACACCTGCCCCAAGCCACTGCTCGCGGTCGGCGGCAAGCCGCTGATCCAGTGGCAGATCGAACGGCTGGCCGCAGGCGGCTGGCGCGACATCGTGATCAACACCGGCTGGCTGGGCGCGCACATCCCGGCGGCGCTCGGCGACGGCAGCGCCTTGGGCGTGCGGCTGCGCTATTCGCCCGAGCCTGCCGATGCGTATGAGACCGGCGGCGGCATCGCCACCGCGCTACCGCTGCTCGGCGACGAACCGTTCATCGTGGCGAGCGGCGACATCTACACCACCTTCGACTACGCCCGGCTGCAGCCCGTGGCCCGGCAGATCGCCACCGACCCGCAGCACACCGCAGCCCACCTCGTGCTCACGCCCAACCCCGAACACAACCGCGATGGCGATATGGCGCTGGACGCGCAAGGCCGCATCCGGCGCGACGGCGCGCGGCTGAACTACGGCAACATCGGCGTGTTCCACCCGGCGCTGTTCGCCGGGCAGCCGCGGGCGCAGGCGTGGAAGCTGTTTCCCTGGCTGTACGCTGCGGTGGACGCCGGCCGGGTGAGCGGCGAACTGTTCTGCGGCGTCTGGCACAACATCGGCACTCCCGCACAACTGGCCGCGCTCGACGCCGAGCTGACCCAAGCCGCGCAAGACCCCGCATCCCGCGCTTCGCCCGCCGCCAGCTAGGCTCTGACCTGATTTCGCACCTTCACCGCTCCGCCATGCCCGATTCCAGTCTGCTTGCCCGTTGCGCCGCGCGCCGCGCCGAAGTCGTCCGCCAGCTTGCCGCGGCTGGCGGCGGTGTGGCCATCCTGCCCACCGCGCCCGAGGTGATGCGCAACCGCGACGCCGACTACCCCTACCGGCACGACAGCTATTTCTATTACCTCACCGGTTTCACCGAGCCGCACAGCCTGCTGGTGCTGCAGGCCAGCGCCTGCGGGCAGAGCCGCAGC
>JBMFIE010000258.1:0-1744 GCA_049976465.1 Thiomonas sp.
TGAGCGCGCCTTCGAGGGCGATGGGATAGTGCATGCCGCGGCCGAGGAACAGCGCGTTTTCGCGGCGGGCGAATGCTTCAGCCCAGGCGATGATCTGCGGCTCCAGCGCCAGCACGCTCTGCACCGCGGCGGGCAGGTGGCGCAGCGCGGTGAGCATCTGCGCTTCCTGCGCGTCGCTCAGCCGTCCCTTGGCGCGGGCCAGCGCACCGGCGAGCAGGTAGAGCGCAACCAGCTGGGTGGTGAACGCCTTGGTCGAGGCCACGCCGATTTCGGTGCCGGCGCGGGTGAAGAACTGCATCGCGGTTTCGCGCGCCATCGCGCTGGTGGCCACGTTCACCACGGCCAGGGTATGGGTGTGGCCGAGCTGCCGGGCGTGCTTGAGCGCAGCCAGGGTGTCGGCGGTCTCGCCGGACTGCGAGACGACCACGATCAGCGCGTTCGGGTCGGGCACCGAGTCGCGGTAGCGGTATTCGCTGGCCACTTCCACATCCACCGGCACGCGGGCGATCGACTCGATCCAGTACTTGGCGGTCAGCCCGGCATAGAAGCTGGTGCCGCAGGCCAGGATGCGCACGCCGCTGATGGCGGGAAACACGGCGGCCGCCTGCGCGCCGAACAGCGCCGGGGTGATGGCCTGGACGCCGTCGAGCGTGTCGGCAATGGCGCGCGGCTGCTCGAAAATTTCCTTCTGCATGAAGTGGCGGTAGGGGCCGAGTTCGACCGCGGCAGTGTGCGCGGTGATGGTGCGCACCTCGCGCTCGACCGGCCTGTGGTCGCGGTCCACGATCCACACCTTGCCGGTCTGCAGGTCGGCCACGTCGCCGTCTTCCAGATAGATGAAGCGGTCGGTGGTTCCGGCCAGCGCCAGCGCGTCGGAGGCGAGAAAGTTCTCGCCCTGACCCAGCCCGATGACCAGCGGCGAGCCGTTGCGGGCGCCGACGATGCGGTGCGGCTCCTCGCGGCTGAACACCGCGATCGCGTAGGCGCCGTGCAGTTGCCGCGTGGCGGCCTGCACCGCCTCGAACAGATCGCCGGCGTAGAGATGGTCGATCAGGTGGGCGATGACTTCGGTGTCGGTTTCGCTCTCGAACTGGTAGCCATCGGACTGCAGCATCGCGCGCAGGGCTTCATAGTTTTCGATGATGCCGTTGTGGACGACGACGACCTGGCCGCGGCAATCGGTGTGCGGGTGAGCATTCTCCTCCGTCGGACGGCCGTGCGTGGCCCAGCGGGTGTGGGCGATGCCGGTGAACGCGGTCAGCCCGCGCGTCTGCGCGTCGAGCTCGGCGACGCGCGCCACGCTGCGCGCACGGTACAGGCCGCCGTCGGCATAGACCGCGATGCCGCAGGAGTCGTAGCCCCGGTACTCCAGGCGGCGCAGGCCCTCGATCAGGATGGGAACGATGTTGCGTTGCGCTACGGCGCCGACGATGCCACACATGGACAGACTCCCCTCGAATTGCGATGCGGGGATGATAGGCAGAGGTGCGCGAAATGAGCAGGCAATTTATCTCTGAAAATGAAACGAAATTCCACTCTGCGTGCGAAGTGAAATAAGATTTCAAATTCAACCCATCATTGGAATGCGATGAACATCATTGCTCTCGACGACGCCGACCGTCGCCTGCTCGATCTGCTGCAGCAAGACTGCGCGCTGAGCAATCAGGAGCTGGCGCAGCGCGCGCATCTCACCCCGCCGACCTGCCTGCGCCGCGTGCGGCGCTTGGTCGAGGCGGGGGTGATC
>JBMFIE010000259.1:0-1685 GCA_049976465.1 Thiomonas sp.
CGACGTGCGCCTGCTGCTGCTCGACGTGGACGGCGTGCTCACTCCCGGCGATCTGCTCTACGGCGCGCAGGGCGAGGAACTCAAGCGCTTTTCCACCATCGACGGCCACGGCTTGAAGCTGCTGATGAGCGCGGGGGTCGAGCCGGTCATCGTCTCCGGCCGCGACAGTCCCGCGCTGCGGGCGCGCATTGCCGAACTCGGCCTGCAGCACAGCATTCTGGGCAGCGGCGCCAAGCTGCCCGCGGTGCAGGCCCTGCTCGAGCAACTGCAGCTGGGCTGGTCGCAGGTTGCGGTCATCGGAGATGACTGGCCCGATCTGCCGCTGATCGCCCGTGCCGCCTTCAGCGCCGCGCCGCCGGGCAGCCATGCCGAGGTGCTTGCCCGGGTGCGCCATGTCACCCGCGCTCCCGCCGGCCTAGGCGCGGTGCGCGAGGTCTGCGATCTGCTGCTGACCGCGCGCGGCGCGTATGCCGCATTGCTGCAGGACGCGCTCGACGGCAAGCCGCATACCCCGCCGCGCGCTGCCGGAGGCGTTGCGTGATGCGCCCCAACCTGCGCCAGCTCTGGCTGCGCTTGAGCGCGTGGATTCCGATCGTGCTGCTGGCGGTTGCCGCGGCGTTCAGCTGGTGGGTGGCGCAGGTGGTGATGCGCACCGAGCAGCCGGCGCGCATCGGCCCGGCGCATTCCGATCTGCCCGACTACCTGCTGCGCGATTTTTCCGCCGCCAGCTATGACGCGCAGGGCCAGCTTCGCGCGGTGCTGCGTGGCGTGCAGATGGTGCACCTGCCCGCCACCGACACCTTCGACATCACCGCCCCGCAGCTGCGGGCGATCAACCCGCTGGGCGTGGTCACCACCGCCAGCGCCTTGCGCGGCCTCGCGAACAGGGACGGCAGCAATGTGCAACTGCTGGGCAACGCCGTGGTGGAGCGCAGCGGGTCGGCAAACCAGCCGCCCGTGGTCGTGCGCAGCGACTTTCTCAACATTTTCCCCAATCAGCAGATCGTGCAGTCCAACCGTCCCACCGTGGTGCAGCAGGGCCAGACCCGGTTTTCCGGCAACAGCCTCGACTTCAACGGCATCGCGGGCACGGTGTCGATGCAGGGCAGGGTGAACGCCGTGCTCGTCCCTCCCGGCGCCGCGCCGCCCGCCAGACCATGACCGCTGCGACACACCCCCCGACCGTGCTGATCACCGGCGCCTCAAGCGGCATCGGTGCCGCGCTGGCCGCGGCCTATGCCGCGCGCGGCTGGAGGCTGGTGCTCATCGCCCGTCGCGCCGAACTGCTGCAGCAGGTCGCGCGCGATTGCGGGCTGGCAGCGGACGACACCAACCGCCTGCGGCTGATCGCGCTCGACGTGCGCGACACCGACCGGCTGCATACCGAGGCGCACAGCCTGCTGCGCGACTGGGGCTGTCCGCAGGTGGTCATCGCCAATGCCGGCATCAGCCATGGCGTGGATCTGTCGCAGGCGGACGATCTGGACGTGGCCCTCGACATCATGGACATCAACTGGGCCGCGGCACTGGCGACGCTCTCGCCGTTCATCGCGCCAATGCGTGCGCGCGGCAGCGGCACACTGGTGGGCATTGCCAGCGTGGCCGGGGTGCGCGGCCTGCCCTGTCATGCGGCTTACTGCGCCAGCAAGGCCGCGCTGATCCGCTCGCTCGAGAGCCTGCGGGTG
>JBMFIE010000260.1:0-1563 GCA_049976465.1 Thiomonas sp.
GACAAAACTCTCGGGCTTGCCGAACAGCCGCAGATCGGTGCCGGGAACGGCCAGCGCGGCGTCCACCCCTTCAAAGCGCACGCCCTTCGCGTCGATGCCGCCGTAGATCACCGCGCTGGCACCGGCGGTCTTGAGCGCCGTGTCCACCGGCAGGCCGAGAATGGCGCGGGCGTGCAGCTCGAACTCGCTCTGCCACTGCGTGATCAGTGTGACCAGCCCGGTGTCGTGCGGGCGCGGGCTGACTTCGCTGAACCACACCTGCTCGCCCTTGACGAACAGCTCCACACCGAAGATGCCGCGCCCGCCCAGCGCGTCGGTGATGCGGCGGGCGATGTCACGGCTGCGCTGCAGCGCGACCGGATGCATCGGATGCGGCTGCCAGCTCTCCACATAGTCCCCGGCCACCTGCACATGGCCGATGGGTTCGCAAAAATCGGTGCGCACGGCACCGTCAGCTCCCAGGCTGCGCACCGTGAGCTGGGTGATTTCATAGTCGAAGTCGATGAAGCCTTCGACGATCACGCGGCTCTGCGCCACGCGCCCGCCGGACATCGCCGCTTCCCAGGCTGGGCGCACGTCGGCCGGACCGTCGAGCTTGCTCTGCCCCTTGCCCGACGAACTCATCACCGGTTTGACCACGCAGGGATAGCCGATACCGCCATCGATCGCAGCCTGCAGTTGCTCCAGCGAGTCGGCGAAGGCATAGGGCGACGTGGCCAGACCCAGTTCCTCGGCGGCCAGGCGGCGGATGCCTTCACGGTTCATGGTCAGCCGCGCGGCGCGGGCAGTGGGGATGACGGTCACCACGCCTGCGGCCTCGAGTTCCTCGAGCACCGGCGTGGCGATGGCCTCGATTTCCGGCACCACCAGATGCGGCTTTTCCTGCAGGATGAGGGCGCGCAGCGCGTCGGGGTCGCTCATCTGGATGGTGCGGGCATGGTGCGCCACCTGCTGCCCCGGTGCGTGGTCGTAGCGGTCCACCGCAATGGTCTCCACCCCCAGACGCTGCAGCGCGATGAGCACTTCCTTGCCCAGTTCGCCGGCGCCGAGCAGCATCACGCGCGTGGCCGAAGGGGATAGCGGGGTGCCGATGGTCGTCATGTCTCGAATCTCCCGAATGAAACGGCTCAGAAGGCGCCGGCCAGGGCATTGACCGTCAGCGCCAGGATCACCACATTGAAAAAGAACGCTGCCACGCTGTGCAGCAGCACCAGGCGGCGCACCCGCCGCCCGGCAATGTTCACGTCCGAGGTCTGGAAGGTCATGCTCAGCACCACGGAAAAATACAGATAGTCCCAGTAATCGGGAACCTGGTTGTTGGGAAACAGCAGCGCCGGCTCTCCCTTGAGGCGCGCGGCGTAATCGCTGTGCGCATACTGCAGCGCAAACATCACCGAAAAGAACAGCCACGACAGCACGATGCTGCTGCCAGCCAGCGCCAGCATGCCGGGGTGGCCGCGCACCGCGGTCAATTCCACCGACAGCGCGGCGAACACCGCGCTCGACAGCAGCAGGCTGAACAGCAGCACGGTCCAGCGACCCTCGGTTTCCAGCTCGGTGCGG
>JBMFIE010000261.1:0-1544 GCA_049976465.1 Thiomonas sp.
GACGCGATCCAGGTCGGGCTGCTGATCGAGGAGCTCGACATTTTCGATCTGGCCCAGGCCAAAAGCCGCACCCGCCAGCCGGAAATCCTCTCGGTCTATGCCGATCTGGAGCGCGGCTCACGCAACCATCTGCGCGCGTTCCATCGCCATCTGCAGCAGCATCGCGGCGAATACGTGCCGCAATACATGAGCCTGGGCGATTTCGAGGCCGTGGCCTGGAGCGAGCACGAAAGCTGCTGATCCCAAGGCTCAGCGCGTTTCAGCCTTGGCTTGAACCGCCTGCGACGCCTGCACCGCGTCGTGCACGCGCCGCACCATCTCGGCCAGCGCCTGATCGAGCAGCGCCTGCGCGCCCTGCGCAAAGTGCGCCGCGTCGTTGACCGCCAGCGGTTCGTGGCCGTCGAAGCGCCAGTGCGCGGCGATCTGGCGCGAACGTGGGTTTGCCAGCGCGCACACCAGTTCCACATGCACCGTGCCCCGGCTGCCGCGCAGATCGTGCTCCAGCCGATAGAGGCTGCAGTGCAGCGCCCAGGGTGCATTCGCCAGCACGGCTTGCTGCTGCACCGCGCTGACCCAGGGCTGGCGGGCGAGCGTCTGCGCGATCGCGTCCCCGATGAGCTGCGCCGGAGGCGCGAGCCAGCGACTGTCGCGGTAGGGGGCGAGCAGGTCGGGGCTGCGGCTGTAGAGCATTGCCGCCGACTGCAGCCCGGCCGCGGCGCGCACCGGCAGCAGCTGCACCACCACGGGCTGCGGCAGCGGCGCGCTGGCAATGTCTGCCCCGGTGAGGCGGTAGGTCTGCTGCACCGGCGCGCGGTTGACCGGCAGCGCGCAGGCACCCAGCAGCGCAGCGCTGCCGGTGAGCACCAGCGCGAGCAGCGCGCGGCGCGAGGGGGCAGAGGGAATCTTCGCGGACACGATCACTTCTGTTCTCCCGGCCCCGGAGGCGGCAGCGGCGCGCCATAGAGCAGCTGGCTGGGGTTGGCCTTGAGGCTGTCGGTCAGCGCGCCAAGCTGACTGCTGAACTGCTGCAGATTGCGCATCAGCGCGTCCACCTCGGGCAGGGTACGGGTCTGCAGCTGGGTCATGGTCTGCGCGCCCGCGGTGGCGAACGCCGAGGAGGTGTTGCCCGCGCGGGCCACGCTGCTGGCGGCGGCGCCGATCTGCGGCATCACCTTGCCAAGCTGCGCCGACACGGCATCGAGCCGCGCGACCAGCGCCTGGCTCTGCCGCATCAGCGTGTCGCCCTGCGCGCTCATCTGCGCCAGGTTGGCGCTGGTCTGGCGGGCATTGGCGAACATATGGTCGATGTTGTTCTGGTTGGCTGCCAGTGTGGCGGTGAGCGCCTGCAGGTTGCGCAGGCTGTCGCTGAGCGATTGCACATTGGCGGGGCTGAGCAACGCGTCCACCCGCTGGCTGATGCGCGCCAGAGTGATCGCCGCATCGTTGATCCCGCCCTCGATCTGGGTGAACACCGAGGGCTTGTACGGAATCACCGGATCGGGTTCACCCGGCGGTGCCTTCAGCGGCAAGGACGAGGCGCCGCC
>JBMFIE010000262.1:0-1472 GCA_049976465.1 Thiomonas sp.
CAGGAGCGCGAGCGCCCTGTACCCGGCTTTCCTCAAGGGGGGCATCTTTGTGAGGGGGAACCTGCTGGCGACGACATGGTCCGCCCTCCCTGCTTGAAGGGGCTCGAGGAGCCTGGGTATGTCGCGGGGGTCGTGCTGGCCGTCGGCGTCCATGAACACCAGCACCGCGCCGTTTGCCGCGCGTGCCCCGGTCTTGATTGCCGCGCCATTGCCCATGCCATACGGCTTGCGGATGACCTGCGCGCCGGCCTGCGCGGCCAGCTCGGCGGTGGCATCGGTCGAGCCGTCGTCAACCACGATGATCTGCGCGTCGGGATAAAGCGCGCGGATACGCGCCACCGTCTGGCCGACAGCGCCAGCCTCGTTGCGCGCCGGCAGGATGATGGACAGGGGGGATGGAGTCGGGTCCGGCTTTGTCGCATGTGCCACGAGGCGAGACCTGACCCGCTGCGCTTGCTTCGTCGAAGGCGTGTCGATTTTGTTCATTTTGCTGGATTTTTGGCGTTTCGGGCCGCGATTTCCTCGGCCAGCACTTTGCGCAAGTGCGTCTCGCTGTCTTGGTAGAAGCCCACATGCCGCAGCCAGCGCTGGTGCAGCGCGGCCATGCTCCAGCCGCGGATATGCTCCAGCGGCGAAGGCACGGCGTCGAGCAGGTCGAGCGCCCGTTGCTGATGTCCGGCGCTGGCAAGTTCCACGGCAAATCGCAGCCGCGCCCCTGGCGGCAGATCGGGCAGTCGCAGCGCCTGCAGATCGAGCGCATAGGCGGCTTGCACTTGCCCAGCAGCCAGCGCAGCGAGCGCCTCGCGGTGCAGCAGGTCGCGGCGCACGGCGGGCTGCACTGCATGCGGATTGCGCAGCGCCGCGGCAAGCAGCTGCTGGCTGAAATCGGGGCCGAGTGCGGTGCAGTTGCCCATGCCGTCGAACAGCTTGCCGAACTGGTATTGGATGACGTTGTCCGCCAGATTCGCGCTGGCTGCTGCGCGCAGCAGGCTGGCGCGCAATCCCTGAGGCGCTTCGCCCTGCGCGCAGGCCACACCAGCGCGGTTGATCAGCAGAATGAGGCTGTGCGGATGCTTGCGCAGCGCGGCGTCGAGCAGGCGCGCCGCCTCGGGCGTGTTGCCGACAGCGCTCCAAAAATTGGCCAGGTAGCTCTGCGCCCGGGGTGAATCCGGATGTTCACGCGCCCACACCAGCGCCTGCTGAAAGGGCTTGCCCCAGACATCGGCGCGGCGTGCGGTTTGCACGGCAAACAGGCCGAGCAGGGCGATGGCGAACCAAACGGCCCAGCGCCTCGGATTCCGTGCCGGATTCAACCCATCAGTGACATCGCCAGACCTGACCCCCACCAACCCAACCGCCAGCGGCAGGAACATCAGCCCCGCCGGAAGGTAGTTGCGATGCTCGAAGGCGAGTTCGAGTTGCAGCCAGGTGCTTTCCATGACTTGTCCCGCCAGATAGAAGCCCACGGCCAC
>JBMFIE010000263.1:0-1412 GCA_049976465.1 Thiomonas sp.
CATTCAGCATTTCACAGCTCCTTCTTCAGACACGATTGAACCCCAAATTCGTGTCCAAAAAAATCGGAGCCAGCTCACACGCAGTCGCACAAAACCTGCCGCGAACTGGCAAGGCGCCCTTTCGCTTCGGGGTGACCGATGTGTTCCTGCACGATGGCGCGATTCATCTGCTGCAGCAGTTCTTGCAGGCGCAGCTTGGCATGCCGGTGCAGATCATTCAGAAGTCGAGCTACCAGGAATCCCTCGAGGCGCTGCGCTCCGACGAGATGGAAGCGGCGTGGATTTGTGGTTTTCCCTACGTGGTCGCCAAGGGTTTCGTGCGGCTGTGCGCGCAGCCGGGCTGGCACGGGCAACCGTGGTATCAGAGCTACTTGATCACCTCTGCGCGGCGCCCGCAGGCCCGCTCGATCAGCGATCTGCGCGGTGACGTGTTCGCCTTCGACGATCCACTGTCCAATTCCGGCTATCTCGTGCCGGTGGTCGCGCTGCGCGCGCTCGGCCAGACGCCGCAGAGCTTTTTCCGCGGCACGTTTTATACCTATTCGCTGCACAAGGTGGTCGAGGCGGTCGGCAGCGGTCTGGCCGATTCTGGCACGGTCGATGGCTACATCTGGGAGGTCCTCACTCAGCGTCAATCGCAGGCGGCACTCAAGACGCGCATCGTCGCCAAGTCGCGGCGTTACGGATTTCCGCCCATCGTCACACGCAAGAACCTCGACATGGCGCTGCACACCCGGCTGCAATATGCGTTGCTGTCTGCCAAAGGCGATGCGACGGGCCGCGCGCTGCTGCGCAGCCTGGATTTGCAGGACTTTCTGATGCCACAGGACAGCTGGTTCGAGGGCATCGCCGAGCTGGTGGCGATACTCGACGGTACGCGCCCGCCGATTCCTCTGTCGGCGATTTACGCTTCCACATGAGCGCGGCGCTCCCAGACCTTGCCGGTCGCGCCGAGCCTGCGCTGCAACCGGCAGAACCGCAGACGCCGTCGCGCCGCGCCAGGCCGCACGGCCTGGTGCTGCGCCTGCCGCTGATTGCCGCCACCCTGGTTGCGCTCGCCGCGCTGTTGATGGCCGCAGGTCTGGGCTTGCTCACACGGCAATACCTGATCGAGGACGTCGACGCTGGCGCCTTCCAGGCCATGGCGGCATGGAACAAGAGTCTGCCGACGATGATCCAGCAAGACAACGTCTGGGGCGCCTACGAGGCGCTGACTGCGGTCACGGGCGAGCAGCTGGCCTCGCCGCCGCACAGCGCCTCGCTGGCGGTGATCGTCGACGCGGGGGGGCGAGTGTTCGCCAGCTCCGATCCCAAGCTGTTTCCGACCGCGCGGCCACCGGAGTGGACACCGCTGTGGTCGCCGGGGCAGCTGCAGGTCAATTCGCCGCTGGCTGTGGCCAGCGCGCACCCGG
>JBMFIE010000264.1:0-1273 GCA_049976465.1 Thiomonas sp.
AACAGCGCCCGGGGGGAGGGGCTTTTGAAAATCGGCGATTCCTTGGTGGGGGTTTGGGTACGGGCGGTCCTCAGAGCTTTTCTGGAATTCTCAGGGCCGGGCCTGGCCGGATCACCGGCCAGAGGCGGCATCAGCCGCCGTGCCCCCGTGCGACCGCCCATCAGGGCGGGCGCTGCTCGGGCGTAGCGCATCAGCGCGTAGCCCGCACTTGTTGTTGAGGTGTGTCATGGCAAAACAGTGGGAAATCACCGGGCGGCTCGGGGAACTGCAACTGGAGTGGCTGCGGGCGAACTACCCTGAAGAGGTGTTGGCGGAGACACTGCGCCGCCTGCCCAAGAAAGGCTATCCGCTGAACGTGGCCAAGAAGCTGCAATGGGCGCCTGGCGGCAAGCGCATGCCGTCGGCTGCCGAACTGTTGGCCAACGACCCGCAAAGCCAGCGGCGGGCCTCTGAAGCCGCCCGTGCGGCCATTGCGCGGCTTCAGGACAAGGGGTTGTTGCGTTAGATCGCCTGTTGGTTACAGGTCTTCCAGGCCCTTGTCTATGTCTTTTGCGATCTGCTGGCTTCGCGCGTGTTGCTCTTGGATCTGGTGACGGAAGGCCTCCAGGACCTTCGCTTTTTCTCGCTCGATTTCCTGTTGCAGGGAGGCCTTGCGCTGCTTGAGCTCGGCGATCTTTGCCTGCAAGGCCTCGGTCTTGGCTTGGGCCTCTTTTTCCCTGGCTAGCGCATCCTCGAGGGCGCGCCGGGCATCTTCCAGTTCATGATGGATTGATGCGAGCCTCTGGCGCTCGCTTCGCTTGCTCATGATCTCGGCCTCGATGCGGCGCAACTGCTGCAGGCGCTGTAGGCGTTGCGCCACCACCCAGAACGCTGCGGCAAAAGCGCCCAGGACGGCGATCATCCCCGCCCAAATCACGGTTAGCAGGCCGTACCCCGCCCAGTCGGGCTGGAATGACGGCGTGATGAGCGTGTCCTTGCCCTTCTGCTGTTTCGGCGGCGTCTTCATCAGCATCCTTCCCTGCTCCACCGCTTCCGTGTTCCAGACAGGGAGGATTTGCGCCGGGCCCGACCATTCATAGGCGAACGCCAGGTTGACCATGGTTTGGGCCTGCGCGATCTCTTTTTGTTCGCCGCTGATGGCTGCATTGAGCTTGGACGTCAGGTCTGCGATCTGCTGCTGCTGATCCTGCACCTGCTTTTCGAGCTGGACTTTGGACGGGTCGTCGCACCCAGCCAGGAGCAACGACCCTATCAGCACCACGGCGGCGGCGCG
>JBMFIE010000265.1:0-1176 GCA_049976465.1 Thiomonas sp.
CAGGACGACGCGCGGCTGGCAGCCGAGGCCGAGCGCATCGGCTACCCGCTGCTGATCAAGGCTAGCGCCGGTGGCGGTGGCAAGGGCATGCGCGAGGTGCATACGGCGGCAGACTTCGCTGCCGCGCTGGCCTCCTGCCGCCGCGAGGCGCGCAGCAGCTTCGGCAACGATGCGGTGCTGATCGAGCGCCTGGTGCTGCGGCCGCGGCATATCGAAATCCAGGTGTTCGCCGACCGCCACGGCCATTGCCTGTGGCTGTTCGAGCGCGACTGCTCGATGCAGCGCCGCCATCAGAAAGTGGTCGAGGAAGCGCCGGCGCCGGGCTTGCCGCAGACCATGCGCGAAGCCATGGGCGCTGCCGCCGTGGCCGCGGCGCAGGCGGTGGGCTATGTCGGCGCGGGCACGGTGGAGTTCATCGTCGAATGCACCGAGGCTGCAGAGCCGCAGCAGTTCTACTTCATGGAAATGAACACCCGGCTGCAGGTCGAGCATCCGGTGACCGAGCTGATCACCGGGCTGGATCTGGTCGAGTGGCAGCTGCGGGTGGCCGCAGGCGAGCCGCTGCCGCTGGCGCAGCAGCAGCTGCGTTGCACCGGCCATGCGATCGAGGCGCGAATCTACGCCGAACATCCCGAGGCGGGTTTTCTGCCGTCCACCGGGGTGCTGCAGCGGCTGGCGCTGCCGCCGCACACCGCGTTCGGCCCGGTGGACGCACAGGGCATCCGCATCGACAGCGGGGTGCGCGAGGGCGACGCGATCACCCCGTACTACGACCCGATGATCGCCAAGCTCATCGCCTGGGCGCCGACGCGCGAGCAGGCGCGGCTGCGGCTGCGGCAGGCGCTGGCCGCCACGCACATCGCCGGGGTGCAGACCAATGTGCAGTTCCTCCACCGCCTGCTTGGGCAGCAGGCGTTTGCCGCCGGGGTGGTCGATACCGGGCTGATCGCCCGCCAGCAGGACGCGCTGCTTGCGCCGCCTGCGATCGCGCCGCATCTGGCCTGCGCCGCAGCGGTCGGCGCGGTGCTCGAGGATGAACGCGCCGCGCAGACCGCCGATCCCTGGTCCGCGTGCGACGGCTTCACCACCGGCGCGCTGCCGCCGCGCGCCTTCACCTTCGACAGCCCTTGGGGCGAGTTGTGCTGCGAGCTGTTCTCCGCCAGCGGCCAGCAGCCG
>JBMFIE010000266.1:0-1138 GCA_049976465.1 Thiomonas sp.
CAAGCGGGCGGGTGGACGGTTCATTTCGATCAACCCCATTCGCACCGGCTATTCGGCCATTGCCGACGAGTGGATCCCGATCCGCCCAGGCACCGACGGCGCGCTGCTGCTGGCGCTGGTGCACGAACTGCTGCGCACCGGCCGTATCGACGCCGCGTTCACCGCCGAATGCACCAACGCCGCGCAGCTCGTGCGGGTGCAGCCGGGCCATGCCGAGGACGGGCTGTTCGTCCCAGCCCCCGGCGCGGATGGCAACGAGACCGATCCTGCACTGCACCGCTTGTGGTGGGATGTTGTTACGCAACGCGCGGTGCCCGCCTGGAGCGAAGGCGCGCAGCCTGCGCTCGCCGGCCACTACCGCCTGCCCGACGGCACCCCGGTGGCCCCGGCGCTGCAATTGCTGCGCGAGCAGGTGGCCCACTGCACCCCGCAGTGGGCGCAAGACATCACCGGCGTTCCCGCCGAGCGCATCCGGCTGCTCGCGCAGGAGATGGCGCAGGCCGCGCTCGATCAGAGCGAAGACCTGCCGATCGCCTGGACCGACTGGCGCGGCCGCACCCACGCCACACTGCAGACCCGGCCGCTGGCGTTTCACGCCATGCGCGGGCTGGCGGCGCATTCCAACGGCTTTCAGACCATCCGCGCGCTGTCCATCCTGATGAGCCTGCTGGGCACCATCGACGCCCCCGGCGGCTTTCGCCACAAGGCGCCGTACCCCAAAGACGTTCCGCCCGAGGTGCGCAACCCGCGCGGCCCGCAGGACGTGCGGCCCGACGCACCGCTGCACGGCGCGCCGCTGGGCTGGCCGACCTCGCCCGACGATCTGGCGCTGATGGACGACGGCAGCCCGCTGCGCATCGACAAGGCGTTTTCGTGGGAACACCCGCTGGCGGTGCACGGGTTGATGCACAACGTCATCACCAACGCTTGGCGCGGCGATCCGTACCCGATCGACACCCTGCTGATTTTCATGTCCAACATGGCGTGGAACTCGGCGATGAACACCATGGACGTGCGGCAGATGCTGCGCGACAAGCGCGAGGACGGCAGCTACCGCATTCCCTTTCTGGTGGTGTGCGATGCGTTTCACAGCGAAATGACCGCGTTTGCCGACCTGCTGCTGCCCGACACCAGCTAC
>JBMFIE010000267.1:0-845 GCA_049976465.1 Thiomonas sp.
GGATGGCGCGGCGCTCGACCTGCGTGCTGCCGCAGGGCACGCAGATGATGATGCGCGGACTGGGCCGGAACATCCGGGTGTCATGCGCCATCTTGATGAACTGCTTGAGCATCTGCTCGGTGACGGTGAAGTCGGCGATCACGCCGTCCTTCATCGGGCGGATGGCTTCGATGTTGCCGGGCACCTTGCCCAGCATCTGCTTGGCTTCCTTGCCCACGGCCTGGATGGTTTTCTTGCCGCTGGGGCCGCCTTCGTGGCGAATGGCAACGACCGAGGGTTCGTCGAGCACGATGCCCTTGCCGCGCACATAAATCAGGGTGTTGGCGGTGCCAAGGTCGATCGCCAGATCCGTCGAAAAATACTGCCGGAATGTTCGGAACATGGAATGAGTGGGCGCCAACTGCGCGCCGGGCTTTCAGGTGGTTTCTGATGGTGTGTGAAATAAGCAACAAACGGGCTTGATTTTTCTGACAAATCCCGTGCGCCAAATCGAAGCATCATAACCCATGCATGCGCTTAAAATGGTGTTTTCCGCGCGTCTCTGCAGGGGAAGCTCCCCGATCCGCCCACCTGCCGGGCGGCATGGTCTGCCATGTGTTGCGCGCCCCCGATCGCCACTGCCCCACCATGTCCCTCACCCTTCCCGATATCGACCGCCTGGCGCAGCTCGCCCGGCTGGATCTGTCCGCCAGCGAGCGCGAACACATGCTGACCGATCTCAACGCGTTCTTTGCCGTGGTCGAGCAAATGCGCGCAGTGGACACCGCAGGCGTTGCGCCGCTGGCGCACCCGCTGTCCGCCGTGCAGGACATGCCGCTGCGCCTGCGCGACGACGTGGTCATCGA
>JBMFIE010000268.1:0-833 GCA_049976465.1 Thiomonas sp.
CGGGGAACTGCAGCTCGCGTGGCTGCGGGCGAACTACCCCGAAGAGGTGCTGGAAGAGACGCTGCGCCGCCTGCCCAAGAAAGGCTATCCGCTGAACGTGGCCAAGAAGCTGCAATGGGCGCCTGGCGGCAAGCGCATGCCGTCGGCTGCCGAACTGTTGGCCAACGACCCGCAAAGCCAGCAGCGGGCCTCTGAAGCGGCCCGCGCGGCCATTGCGCGCCTCAGGGAAAAGGGGTTGTTGCGTTAAAGCCGGGGCCTGCCGGGAGATCGAGAGACTGGAGATCATCTCCGCCTACAGCATCGAGGACAGCGCAAAGCCCGCCAGAGCCCCTAGAACCGCTCAGGAGCGGTTTTCTGGGGTTAGGCAATACTCACTCACATACCCCCCCGAAAAGGCGCACAGCGGCCTTTTAAGGCCGCCGCGCCCTCTCGGCCATCAAGGCCTCGCCTTTGGCCTTCCAAGCCGCCTTCTTGGCGTCATCGACGTGCGCCTCGGCCAGCGACGCCAGCGCGCCCAGCAGCTCGCCCCGGTCGCGGGTCGGTTTGCCGGTCTTGGTATCGACCAGCCCGGCCAGGATCATCAGGCCAGCCGACTCATACAGCGCATGGTCGCGGGCCTTCCTCTCGGCCGCCTTCTCGGCGGTGATGATGCGGGCAGCGGCGGCGCGGGCCTTCTGCGCGCGCTCGGCGGCCCTCTCCGCCCGCACCAGCGCCGCCAGTTTGCGCTCATCGTCGGCGGTGCGATCTGGCTTGTCGGCCAGCACCAACAGCAGACGCTGCTGATCACTGGGCGCCTTCAATCCCCGCAGATAAGCCAGCCGCACAGCCAGCCA
>JBMFIE010000269.1:0-744 GCA_049976465.1 Thiomonas sp.
CATCGACATCGCTGGCCTTGCTGCGGTCGATGAGGCCGTGGTCGAGCAGGCCCTGCGCGAGCACACGCAGCGCGGCGTCGTGCGGGTCGGTGAAGCGCGCGCCCTCGACCGCCGCATCCAGCGCGGCCTGCTGCGCGGCCAGAACCACGTCGTACAGCGCGCGCTGCGCGCCGCTGAAGCGGCCGTCGGCGGGAAAGGTGCGGGTGATGTCGCTGGCGTAGCCGTCGAGTTCGCACGCGGCGTCGATCAGCACCAGCTCGCCCGCGCGCACCGGGGCGTCGCTGGCGCGGTAGTGCAGCACGCAGGCGTTGGCACCGGCGGCAACGATGGAGCCATAGGCGGGGGCCTGGGATCCGCCGTGGCGGAAGGTGTGCAGCAGCTCGGCTTCAAGGTGGTATTCGCGCAAGCCCTGCGGCGGCGGCTGGCGCAGGCCGCGGCTGCTGGCCTGCATCGCGCGAATGTGCGCGGCGGCGGAAATCGCGCAGGCGCGGCGGATGGTGTCGAGCTCGTACGCATCCTTGAACAGCCGCATCTCATCGAGCACGGCGCACAGATCGTGCTGGGTGTGTGGCGCAGTGACCCCGGCGCGGGCCTGCGCGCGCACCGCGGCCAGCCAGCCCGCGATCTGCGCCTCGAACCCGGGCTGCACCGCAAACGGCCACCACACCGCGGGCTGGTCGGCGAGCAGCTTGGGCAGTTCGGTGTCGAGGCTGTCGATCGACAGCGCGGCGTCGAAGCCGAAGG
>JBMFIE010000270.1:0-735 GCA_049976465.1 Thiomonas sp.
GGAAGGGCAACGCCTCGAAGCTGTTGGCCTGCGCCGCGTTGGCCCGGCGGCGGCGTGGATCGGTCTGCCGCTCCAACCACAGCCGGGGCTCGTGGTTGTCGTAGCGGTTTTCCGTCGAACGAAACGTGCCCGACTTGGCCATGCCCGCGGCGACGATGGGCAGTTGCGAGGCGATGAGCAGCAAAACAGCGGTGAGCAGCATGAGGTGTCCTGGATCGGCAGAGTGCACAGGATACAAAAGCCGAGGGCCGACGTCTGTCGGCCCTCGGCAACTGCGTCAGGTTGGAACCTGATCTTCAGGGAGCAGAAGCTTATCCTGCGTAATCTGCGGCAACCGTGGCGTCAGCGTCATTTGACGCTCCCACCATGCGGATGACCACGGTGGCGACAATGGCCACCACGAAATTGAGCACCAGGGCGTACAAGCCGATGTAGGCCGGAATCACCATCCCCGCAATGTGCAGCGCATAGCCTGACTTCTGAAACCCGGTGAGGGACGCTGCCCAGATGCCCCAGGCCAGACCCACCGCCCAGCCCAGCAGCAGCGCCTTGGCGTCGAACCAGCGGGTGTAGATGCCCGAGACGATGGCCGGCAGGGTCTGCAGAATCAGAATGCCGCCGAGCAGCTGCAGCTGAATCGCATAGGTCAGCGGCAGGAACACGATGAACAGCAGCGCGCCGAACTTGACGATCAGCGACACCAACTTGGCCATATCGGTTTCCTTGGCGTGCGAG
>JBMFIE010000271.1:0-734 GCA_049976465.1 Thiomonas sp.
GGTGCCGGTGTTGCTGCCGACCGCCCCCGCAGTGGTGACCATGTTGCCGGCATCCACCAGCCGCAGCCCGACCAGGCCGGAGACCGGCGCGGTGATGCGCGTCCAGCTCAGTTGCAGTTCGGCATTGGCCAGCGCGGCCTTGTTGGCGTCGAGTTGGGCCTTGAGCTGCGCCACGGTGGTGCGCTGATCGGACACCTGCTGCGCCGAGATCGAGTCCTGCTGCAGCAGGGTTTCATAGCGCTGCAGATCGGCTTGCGCACCGCTGAGCAGCGCCTGCGTCTGCTCCACCTGCGCCCTGGCCTGTTCGACCGCGATGCGAAACGGGCGCGGGTCGATCTGCGCGAGCAGCTGTCCCGCCTTGACCATCTGGCCCTGTCTGTAATCCACGCTCTGCAGCAGCCCGGCCACGCGTGGCATCACGTTCACATAGCTGCGCGGCGTGACCGTGCCCAGCGCGGTCAGCCACACCGGCACGGCCTGCGCACGGGCTACCGCGGCGGTGACCGGCTGTGGTGGCATCTGCCCTTTTTCCATGCCGCCCTTCCCACCGGGCATCTGTGCCTGCGCAGGGTGGGCGCCGTCCACCAGGGCCAGGCCGCCAGCGGCCAGGAGCGCCAGGCCCAGCGCGCCCCAGAGCCAGCGGTGCAGGGTCGAAGCAGGGCGGTGCGAGGCGGGGTTGGCGTGCGGGGTCATGGGCGGGATGTCGCGGAGGAAAGACAGGTCGAAGCGTGGTT
>JBMFIE010000272.1:0-704 GCA_049976465.1 Thiomonas sp.
GTGCGCTGCTGAGTCAACACCCTCATCCCGCTGCGGATGACAGCGCCGCAGGGCGGGGTACAGGAGGGAGCAAAGAAAGGAGATCTCCTGTGACCCCCTTCTGGAAAAAACCCGCTCTGCCTGCCCCCATCCTGGTGGCGCTCAGCGCCGAAATCCCGCCCATTCACACCTTGTTCGTCGCGCTTGGCGAAAGAAAAGCCCGTGACTTCCTGCAGCGCGCGGCCCAGCGCCTGGCGCACCTGGCCGCTGCGCAGGGCGGGATCGTGGTGCGTACCGACAACAGCGGTCTGCTGGCGTTGTTCGAGCAGGCCGAGCAGGCCCTGACCTGCGCACGCGCACTGCGCCGCGATCTGGCGCACTGGGTGCAGCCCATCACGCAGGAGGTGGATGTGCATGTCGACATCGGCATCAGTTCTGGGCGGGTGCTGGGACAGCCTCCAGACTACGAAGGCCAGACCCTGGTGCACGCCAATGCGCTGGCTGCTGCGGCCCAAGGGGGACAGATTCTGCTGGAGACCGCTGTGGTGCGGCAGTTGCCCCCTCGACTGCGCGAGACGTTGCAGCGGGTGCAGCGCGTGGAATGGGATTCTGATCTGACGGAGGCCTGGATGGATCCGCCGGACCGGGAGGATGCGCAGACCGCGCCCCTGTGGCTGCATCTGCAACGCCCCCAGGGCGGGCCCGAGCAGATCGTGATCCCCGGG
>JBMFIE010000273.1:0-676 GCA_049976465.1 Thiomonas sp.
GCTACACCGGCAAAGCCCGCGATTCTATATCACGCGGACGTCTGGCCCGGGCTTCAGGCTGCCCCGGCATGGTAGCTGCGCAGCAGCTCGACTTCTTCGCGCGAGCCGAGCATGACGCTGCAGCGCTCGTGCAGCGCGGTGGGGACGATGTCGAGAATGCGCTGGGTGCCGTTGATGGCCACGCCGCCGGCCTGCTCGACCAGAAAACTCATGGGGTTGGCTTCGTAGAGCAGGCGCAGCTTGCCGGGTTTGTTCGGTTCGCGCTGGTCCCAGGGGTAGAGGAAGACGCCGCCGCGCATCAGGATGCGATGCACGTCGGCCACCATGCTGCCGACCCAGCGCATATTGAAGTCGCGCCCGCGCGGGCCGTCCTTACCCTGCAGGCACTCGTCGATGTAGCGCCGCACCGGCGCTGCCCAATGGCGCAGGTTGGACATGTTGATCGAGAACTCGCTGGTGCGCGGCGGAATCTGCAGGTCGCGCTGGGTCAGGACGAAGGTGCCTTGCTCGCGATCGAGGGTGAACACGGCCACGCCATGCCCCAATGTGAGCACGAGCTGGGTTTGCGGGCCGTACACGCAGTAGCCCGCTGCGACCTGCTGGCGGCCGGGTTGCAGAAAGTGCTGCTCGGTGACTTGTGCCGTGTCCTGCGGGATCTGCAGCACGGAAAAGATGG
>JBMFIE010000274.1:0-665 GCA_049976465.1 Thiomonas sp.
CGAAACGCAAACCACAACGCTGCGCCAGCGCCCGCCCCACCGTGGTCTTGCCGGCGCCCATGAGGCCGATCAGGAAAATACGTGCTTCCGCCAATCAGGAGACTTTCGTTGCAGTCCAGGTCACAGGAAAGGCGTTGGTATTCTGGCCAGTGGTATTCGAGGAAGTGGGGCCAGAGGCAGGCGTTGCCGGCGTTGAACTCGAAGCGCTGTTTGTTCCGAAAAGCACTGAATTGGTGCATGTCGCATTCGCTGCGATTTGGACAAACGTTGCCCCCGGCACGAGCTTGCAAGCAATAGGATCCTGCGCCGAAATCGACGTTACCGAATTGGAAGTAGAACCGGTAGTACCGCTGGTCGAGGTACTGCTTGCAGTGACGAAAAGATTGGTTTTACCTTGCAACAGATTTGAGGCAACGGGCGATGATCCGAGAAAGAAATTCACAATCCCGTTTTGACCCTGAAACTGCACACCCATGGCATTACCCGCGCCATAATCCCGTCCAGTCACGGCATAAGTCCCCAGGAAGGGATCGTTACAAGAACCACTCACGATACCTCTATTGCTGATCGAAATATTACAGCTCCCGGTGTAGAGCGGATTTTGACCGCCAACACCATAGGACACAGACCAGTTCCCTGCATAAGCACTGATCACGCGGAAGTTG
>JBMFIE010000275.1:0-636 GCA_049976465.1 Thiomonas sp.
CACTGTTCGAGCTGCTGCGCCAGCCGCGCGTAGCCGCGGGTCTGCTCGGGCGGAGCGAAGGGGTGGATCGCGGCAAACTCGGGCCAGGTGATCGGCAGCATTTCGCTGGTGGCGTTGAGCTTCATGGTGCACGAGCCCAGCGGGATCATCGCCCGGTCGAGCGCAATGTCCTTGTCGGCCAGACGGCGCAGATAGCGCAGCATTTCGGTTTCGCTGCGGTGGCGATGGAACACCGGATGGGTGAGGTAGCTGCTGCTGCGCGCGAGCTGTTGCGGCCAGCGCGGCGTCACGCCCTTTTCGGCGGCATCGAACAGCGCATCGCACTGCGCCACGCCAAAGCAGGCCAGGATGTCGGCCAGGTCCTGCCGGGTGACGGTTTCGTCGAGCGACACGGCCACGTGCTGCGGGCCCACGCGGCGGAAGTTGATGCCGCGCTGCGCCGCCGCCGCATGCACCGCGTCGGTGCGCTCGCCGGTGTGCACCGTGAGGGTGTCGAAAAACTCGGGATTGAGCACCGGCAGCCCGGCCTGCTGCAAGCCCTGCGCCAGCAGCACAGTGTAGGCATGCACTCGCTGCGCGATGCGCTTGAGCCCGTCGGGCCCGTGGTAGACCGCATACATGCTGGCGAGCACCGCG
>JBMFIE010000276.1:0-629 GCA_049976465.1 Thiomonas sp.
AGTGGGTGCTGGTCAAGGCCAAGACCCAGGTCAACGCCATGCGCAACGAAATCCCCACCGGCGGCTACGGCCTGCTCAACCTGCGCGCCAGCTACGGCTGGAAGCAGGCGCGGGTGGACTTCGGCGTGGAGAACGTGCTGAACAAGCTCTACGACCTGCCCACCGGCGGCGCCTATGTCGGCCAGGGCACGACCATGTCGATCAACGGCCTGCCCTGGGGCATCGCCGTGCCCGGCCCGGGCCGCAGCGTCTATCTGCGCGGCACCGTCGCGTTCTGACCGCGGCGCGAGGCTGCCTCGCGGCCGCCACAGCCCCACACCCCAACCCTCCCCGCCAGCGGGGAGGGAGCAAATCCGGCAAGCACGCCGCGATCGCTCCTCCCCCACCCCATGTGGGAGGCTGGGTGGGAGCGCGGCGCCAGCGGCAACCTCCACCCCACCCCAACCCTCCCGCTGGCGGGGAGGGGGACGGTAAAGCGGCGCGTGTGGTTTCACCTCCCCTACGCTGTGGGGGAGGCTGGGAGGGGCGCCGGATGCAATAGCATTGGCGACTCGTTTCGTCCCTGAACAAACAGGCAACGCCATGCACTCCACCACGCGCAGACAGTTTCTTTCCACCCTGGCCGGGAG
>JBMFIE010000277.1:0-625 GCA_049976465.1 Thiomonas sp.
GCGGCTGACCAGCCTGCTGCCCGCGCCCAAGGCATCGCGCAGCCGGGCGGCCTCACGCTGACGGGCCAGACGCCCTCCCCACCCCGCCCTGCCCACCAGTGGGGAGGGAGAAGCCCCTCCCCCACCTCGTGGGGGAGGCTGGGAGGGGGAGACGCTGCACCACCGCGCCGCTACACCGGCGTGAGCTTGGCGATGTTCAGCGCGAGCCACTTGGTGCCGTGGCGGTGGAACTTGACCTGCGCGCGGGCGTCGTCGCCGCTGCCTTCCAGACTGAGCACCACACCTTCGCCGAACTTGTTGTGAAACACCGCCTGCCCGCTGCGTAGGCCGTGCGTGGGCTTGGCCGTGGGCGGGTTGAACGCGGGCACGACGGTCTTGGGGGTGTAGCTCCAGGTGCTGTGCGGGTCGGCGCCAAAGCCGCCGCCGAAACCGGGCTGTCTGGCGCTGAGCCATTTGAGCGACTGCGCCGGCAGCTCGTCGAGAAAGCGGCTGCGCAGGTTGTAGCGGGTCTGGCCGTGCAGCATGCGGGTCTGCGCCAGGCTGAGGTACAGACGCTTGCGCGCGCGGGTGATGGCCACGTACATCAGGCGGCGTTCTTCTTCCACGCCGTCGGGCGTGTTCAGCG
>JBMFIE010000278.1:0-609 GCA_049976465.1 Thiomonas sp.
CTGTTCGCGACCCTGCCGTTGGCACGCGAGCGCGGCTACACCGCGGGCACCTTCAGTTTCAACAGCGGCGACGGTCGCTGTCCCACCTGCGGCGGCTCGGGCTTCGAGCATGTGGAAATGCAGTTTCTCTCGGACGTCTACCTGCGCTGCCCGGACTGCGACGGCAAGCGCTACCGGCCCGAGGTGCTCGAACTGCGCCTGCCCGAGCACGGCAGCTTCGCTGCGCTGAACATCGCCGAGGTGCTCGACCTCACCGTGGCCGAGGCGCTGCAGCGGTTTCGCGGCCAGGCCGAGATCACCCGGCCGCTGCAGGCGCTGGTCGACGTGGGGCTGGACTATCTGCGCCTGGGCCAGCCCACGCCCACGCTGTCGGGCGGCGAGGCGCAGCGCCTCAAACTCGCCGGCTTTCTGGCCGAAGCCGCCAAGTCCCGGCATGGTCTAGCGCGCAAGGGCACGCTGTTCCTGTTCGACGAGCCGACCACCGGGCTGCATTTCGACGACGTCGCCAAGCTGCTGCGCGCGCTGCGCAAGCTGCTCGACGCCGGGCACACCGTGCTGGTGATCGAGCACAACCTCGACGTGATCGCCGCGTCCGACTGGGTGATCGAC
>JBMFIE010000279.1:0-604 GCA_049976465.1 Thiomonas sp.
GGACTAGGGCAAGACCAATTGTATGCAGCACACAACACATTGCGGGCTCTACAATACAGCGCGAAACCGCAACGGCGGCTAAACATGGCACGACACATCGACGAACACATCGCGGCGCTTGAAACGAAGCTCAAGCAAGCGCGGGCTCTGAAGCAAAAACTCGAAGCGCAAAAACGCGCGATCGAACGGAAGAAGAAACGCAGGGAAGACACCCGGCGCAAGGTGCTAGTCGGTGCATGCGTTTTGCGCTCGATCGAAAGCGGAGAGTGGCCGCAAGAGAAGCTGCAGGAGCTGCTCGATAAGTCGCTTTCACGGAATGACGATCGCGCATTGTTTGACCTGCCGCCCCTGCCGCCCAAACCGAAACAACCGTCGGAACCAAACGAAACGCCCGAACCGCCCCAAGCCTAAAGTTTGTCCTCTCCCCCCAGTTCGTGCTGGCCTTGGGCGTTGGGGCTGCAAGCCCCAACGGGGCGTGATTTCCCCGCGCCTGCGGCGCGGGGGCTAGGTTTCATCAGACGCGCCCCGAGCAGAACGGAAGTCTTAGCGTAGAAACCCCTTGTCCTGAAGCCGCGCAATGGCCGCGCGGGCCGCTTCAGAGGCC
>JBMFIE010000280.1:0-597 GCA_049976465.1 Thiomonas sp.
GTCAGCGACTCGGCGCTGCGCGCATCCACCGCGACCGCCACGCGCATCTGTCCGGACGCCCTGGTCTGCTCGACCAGCGCGGTGATGAGCTGCGGCGGCAGGTTATCCACGCAGTAATACCCCGAGTCTTCGAGCGCGGCCAGCGCCACCGATTTACCCGAGCCCGACAGCCCGGAAATCAGCACCAGTTGGTGGGTGGAACGCGGATCGACCGATGGCTGTGCTGCGGAGGGTTCAGACGGGTTCATGGCTGAGTCGAGGGCGGGTCAAGCGGCGTCGCAGCCGTCGAGCAGTTCGCGCGCGTGTTCGAGCGCGGCGCTGGACTGCGCATTGCCGCCCAGCATACGGGCGATTTCCGTCTGGCGTTGTGACGGCTGCAGAACGTCGAGCAGGCTGGCAGTCTGCCGGCCGCTGCTTTGCTTGCGCACCGCCACATGCTGCGGCGCGCAGGCCGCCACCTGCGCCAGATGCGTGACCGCGAGCACCTGGCGGTCGCGGCCCAGCTTGCGCAGCAAGCGCCCGACGGTCTGTGCCACCGCGCCGCCGATGCCCGCGTCCACCTCGTCGAAGATCAGGGTGTCGGTGTCCTGCAGCGCG
>JBMFIE010000281.1:0-596 GCA_049976465.1 Thiomonas sp.
CACCGTATCGCTCCCACGCCGCACTCGCCACGGCTCGGAGCGTCATTTTACTTATTTACGGATAAGTTCTAAGGCCGGGCAGATGCGCCTGCTACTCAAACGCGACGGGATCGACCCGCTGGAGGCAAAGCGGGCCGAGCAGGCCAAGGCGAGCGGAGCGACGACATTCCGCGCCATTGCCGCCGAAGTGATCGAGGCCAAGCGCCCCGGCTGGAAAAGTGCCAAGCATGCAGGCCAGTGGCGATCGACGCTTGAGACGTTCGCCTATCCGACGATCGGTGAACTCGACGTGTCCACCATCGACACCGAGCATGTTCTGGCTGTGTTGCGCCCGATCTGGCAGGACAAGCACGAGACTGCAACCCGCGTGCGCCAGCGCATCGAGGCCGTTTTAGACGCCGCCGCCGCACGCAAGCTGCGCAGCCGGGACAACCCTGCGCGCTGGCGCGGACATCTCGACAAGCTGCTGAGTGCCATTCCGAAATCCCGCCGGGTGAAGCATCACAAGGCGATCCCGTGGCAGGAATTGCCCGCGTTCATGGCCGAGCTACGCCAGCGGCAAAGCATCAGCGCCAGCGCGCTGCAATTCGCCGTCC
>JBMFIE010000282.1:0-593 GCA_049976465.1 Thiomonas sp.
CCTGCAGCCGGCCTGCTTTGAAGTCGGCCAGCGCGCGCAGGCGGGCGGACTGGGTTTTGTTGCCGTGAAAGCCGGTGGCTTTGATGCCGTCTTTGTCGAGCTGCTCGGCCAGGCGGTTGGCGCCGTGCTTGGTGCGGGTGAACACCAGGGTCTGCGGCCAGTTGCGCTCGCGGATCAGGTGCACCAGCATGTCGCGCTTGCGCTCGCGGTCCACCGGGAAGACGATCTGCTCGACCAGATCGGCAGTGGCGTTTTGCCGCGCCACCGAGACCTGCTGCGGGTTGACCAGGAAGTCGCCGGCCAGACGCTTGATGTCGTCGGAGAAGGTGGCGGAAAACAGCAGGTTCTGGCGCTGCTTGGGCAGCAGGGCGACGATGCGGCGCATGTCGTGCACGAAGCCCATGTCGAGCATGCGGTCGGCTTCGTCGAGCACCAGCATTTGCACGGCGGACAGGTCGATATTGCGCTGACCTTGATGGTCGAGCAGGCGGCCCGGTGTGGCCACGACGATGTCCATGCCGCGCGCCAGGGCGTCGATCTGCGGCTGCATGCCGACGCCGCCGTACATGACCATGCTGCGCAGCGACAGGTGC
>JBMFIE010000283.1:0-593 GCA_049976465.1 Thiomonas sp.
GTGTTGAAGCTCTGCGCGAGTTGCGCCACTTCGTCGCTTCCCTGCACCGCCACGCGCGCGGACAGGTCGCCCTCGCCCAGCGCCTGCACGCCTTGCTGCAGGGTTTCCAGACGACGGGTGAGGCGGCGCATCAGCGGCAGGGTCACGGCGCTGACCACCAGCGCGGTGAGCACCGTGCCGGTAAAAGGGGAGAGCAGCAGATGTCGCCACGGCGAGGGCGCGATGCCCTGCGCTGCCATCATGGCGCGGAACATGGCGCGGCGGATCTCGGCCTGCTGCGGATCGGAGAAGAACAGCCAGTGAAACAGCAGCGCCGACACCAGCGCCTGCACCAGCAGCGCGAGGATCAGCGCCAGCCATAGCCGCTGCCACAGCCGGGAGGTCGCACCACCGGATGCGGCCACGCTCAAACCCCGTCCTGCGACTTGGCGAACACATAGCCGGCGCCGCGCAGGGTGAGGATGCGGCGCGGGTGGCGCGGGTCGTCCTCGATCGCGGCGCGGATGCGGCTGATGTGCACGTCGATCGAGCGGTCAAAGGCTTCGAGCGCCTCGCCCTTGACTGCGCCGAGCAGGAATTCGCGGGTCAGCACC
>JBMFIE010000284.1:0-589 GCA_049976465.1 Thiomonas sp.
GTGCCGCTGGTGGCTGGTGCCGTGGGCGTCTGCCCGGTTTACAGCCTGCTCGGAATCCGCACCTGCCCGATGCGTAAAAAGTGAGTGAGCCCGATCACCTGGAGGCTTGACCGGGAACAAGCCGAAACCAGCATCTGGTGATCGGCGCAGGCAAGGCGCAGCGGCACGGCTGCTAAGCATCGCACAGTTGCCCAAGTGCTCGATTTTTCTGGTGCCGGGAGCGGGACTCGAACCCGCACGCTTTTGAAGGCGGTGGATTTTGAGTCTCTTGTACAAATCAAGCATTCATGCGGGTTACAGCCCGATCGCTTCCGGGATTTGGCGACTTTTGTGAGCAAGCATTCATGCGGGTTGCAGGCCAATCCCGGAAGTGATTTTCAGCGCACGGGGCGGATGCGTTCGCCCTCAGTGCGGTAGTGTTTGACGGTTAGCGCTGGGGTGCTGTGGCCAAGCAGCTTGGATGCCGCAGCGGTGTCTGCTGCAAGGTTCGCCGCGCGTTTGCGCATGTCGCGCAGGATGGTGCCGCGAATGGCTTCTGCGAGCTCTGGCGCCTGCTGGGCCGCTTTGTCTCTGGCTGCATCAAAGCGTG
>JBMFIE010000285.1:0-585 GCA_049976465.1 Thiomonas sp.
CTCCAGCATCGCGGTGCCGCCACGCCCGCCGCCGATCACCAGCACGCGCTGCCGGGTGGGAGGAAGATGCGCCGCATATGTCATGTGTGCGCGTTCCCCCAGGTTTGACGAATCAGCGGTTTGTGCGCCGCGACCACGGCGGGCCGGGAGTCAATGACGCCCGCTCCATCGACGCTGCCCCGAGGGTGCACGACCGGCGCGCGCGTCGGCGCGGCGCTGGCGCTGATGCCCAGCAGCCGTGGCAGAGCATGCGCCGGTGGATGCTCAGAGAACGAGGTCATCGCGCGGAATCTGGTATTGCCCTGGCCCCATGAGGTCGATGCCGCAGGCCAGGCCGTCGAGCCAGTCGAGCAACTGACCGATCGCCGGCCCGGCAAGGGGCGCGCCATGCTGCGGGGCGATCATTGCGATGTCGAGCTTGCGCACCATGTTGACCCAGAGCTTGAGAATCTTGCTGCTGACCATGTAGCGGCGGTGAAACGCTTCCATGCCGTGCGGCATCGGCTGCAGATTGGTGATCACATGGCCAGCCTGCGCGCCGCTGAGGAGAGAGACGCCCAGATCGCCCGAGAACAGGATTTTGCT
>JBMFIE010000286.1:0-571 GCA_049976465.1 Thiomonas sp.
GCTGCAGGCGCAGGCGCGCACCAGCGCCGGACTCAGCGGCCAGTTGCAGTTCTCCACCCGGCTGCAGAACCTGCAGGCGGAGGGTCAGAATCTGACTGATGCCACACTGCAGATCGACGGCACCCGCGCGCAGCACACCCTGGCGCTGGACGCGCAAGGCCGGTGGCAGCGCAGCGGCGCGGCAAGCGCGCCCGCCGTGCCGATCGACCTGCGGCTGCGCGCCGAGGGCGGCTGGCTGGGCGCGCAGCAGGGCTGGCGCGGCAGCATCACCGCGTTGGACAACCGCGGCAGCGCGGCGTTGCATCTGCAGGCTCCTGCGACGCTTGATCTGGGTTTGCGCCCGCTGCGGCTGCAACTGCAGCATGCGGCGTTCGCGCTGCAGGCCGGGCGCATCGACCTGGCCGACCTGGAAATCGCCCCGGGCCAGCTGCGCACGCAAGGCAAGCTGCAAGCCGTGAACACCGCCGAGCTGCTGGCGCTGGCGGGCATCACCCTGCCCAGGGTACGCAACACCCTCGTGCTGTCGGGCGACTGGGCCCTCGACGCCGGCGCGCAGGTCAATGGCCGCCAG
>JBMFIE010000287.1:0-564 GCA_049976465.1 Thiomonas sp.
CCGTGGATATCGACCAGCATTTCGCCAGCACGCTTGAGCTGCGCCGCAGTCGCCGGGCTGCCGTTGATGAAACCGCGCGACTTGCCCTGTGCGTCGATCACGCGGCGCAGCAGCACGCTGTCGCCCTCGACCGCAAAGCCCTGTTCGTCCAGCCAGGCGGCCAATGGCGTGTTCACGCTGAACTCGGCGCTGATCTCGGCGCGCGCCGCACCGCTGCGCACCACGCCGCTGTCGGCGCGCTCGCCCAATGCGAGCTTGAGCGCGTCGATCAGAATGGATTTTCCCGCGCCGGTCTCGCCAGTGAGCACGGTAAAGCCCCGGCCAAAGTCGATGTCGAGCGCGGGGACGATGACAACATCGCGCAAGTGCAGGTGGAGCAGCATGGTTCAGGCAGCGCGCAGCAGATCAGGTCTCATCGGGAATCTCGTGCCAGTGCAGCTTCTTGCGCAGGGTGGAAAAGTAGCTCCACCCGGGCGGATGCAGGAACACGCAGCGATACGGCGCCTGGCTGATGCGGATGCGGTCGCCGCCGATCAGCTCGGCGTAGCTCTGCATGTCGAAGTT
>JBMFIE010000288.1:0-563 GCA_049976465.1 Thiomonas sp.
CACGGCCACGGCCAGCGCGATGCGCGACAGTTCGCCGCCGCTGGCCACCTTGCCCAGCGCGCGCAGCTCGGCGCCGGGGTGCGCGGCCACGCGCAGCTCCACGCTTTCCGCGCCGCGCGCGCCCACTGCGTCGAGCGGGGTGAGCGCCACATCGAACCGCCCGCCGGGCATGCCCAGGTCTTGCATCGCCACCTGCACCGCCCCTGCAAGTTGCAGCGCCGCCTTGCGCCGCAGCGCGGTGAGCCGGGACGCAGCCTGCTGCAACACGGTCTGCGCGGCGTGTTCCGCCTGCTCCAGGGCCGGCAGATCGGCGCTGCGGTCGAGCTGGGCCAGCCGCTCGCGCAGCGCGGCGTGCGCCTGCGGCAGGTCGGCCGGCGGCACGCGGTGCTTGCGCGCCAGACGCATCCAGTCGGCCAGCCGCGCGTCAAGTTCGGCCAGGCGCTGCGGATCGGCCTCGGTCCGTTCGGCCAGACGATGCAGATCGTGGGCGAGTTCGTGCAGGCTGGTGTGCGCGGACTCGATCTGCAGCACCAGCGGCTGCAGGCCGGTGTCCACCTGCGCGG
>JBMFIE010000289.1:0-555 GCA_049976465.1 Thiomonas sp.
GTTGAGCGCAAGCAGGCGTTCGAGCAGCGCGGTGTTGCGGTCGTCGGCAGCGCCGGGCTGCGGCGCGGCGAGATCGGCCCAGCCGTAGGCGGCGAGCACCGCGGCGTCGAGTTCGTCGTGCAGTTCGCGCAGCACGGCCACCAGCCCGTGCGCGTGGACGGTGCGCTCCTTGGCGCTGAGCGCGCGGCCTGCGCGCAGCGCGGCCAGCACGTTGTACAGCCCGGTGAGGGTGAGGGTGTCGGGGTGTTGGTCGAGTACGCGCTTGCGGTGCGCGTCGATGGCCTCGGCGCAGGCGGCGATGCGCTGGCGCAGTTCGGGGGTCAGGCCGGTGTCGGCGTCGGGGAAGGGGAAGGTTTCGAAGCAGCGGGTTTTGTTGTAGCGTGGCCGATCTTCGAGCGTGCCGCCCTGCGCCAGCGCCCAGGCGACATGCACGCTGCTGGAGAGCACGCCGAGGTGGAAGGCGTCGTCGCTGGCAATGACGACCAGCATGTTGTCGGGCAGGATCGCGGCGTCGAGGAACTGGAAAGTGCGGTGCTTGGCGGTTTCGACCGTGAC
>JBMFIE010000290.1:0-554 GCA_049976465.1 Thiomonas sp.
CTGCCCGCGCACAAGCCGCGCTACCTCATGGGCGTGGGCACGCCCGAGGATCTGGTCGAGGGCGTTGCCGCCGGCATCGATCTGTTCGACTGCGTGATGCCCACGCGCAATGCGCGCAACGGCCATCTGTTCACCCGCTTTGGCGACCTGCGCATCCGCAACGCCCGCTTCAAGTTCGACGAACGCCCGATCGACGACACCTGCACCTGCCCCACCTGCCGCCAGTTCTCGCGCGCGTATCTGCACCACCTCGACCGCTGCGGCGAAATGCTGTTTGGCATGCTTGCCACCACGCACAACCTGCACTACTACCTGCAACTCATGCGCGAGATGCGCGCCGCGCTCGATGCCGGCACCTTCGAAACCTTCGTCACCCGGTTCCATGCGGATCGGGCGCGGGGGGTGTGAGCCGCCTCATTCCTTGATCGCGGCCCCGTAGCCTTCTTCCTCGACCGCTTTGACCAGCGCCTGGGGTGCTGCGCTGCCTTGGACGGTGGCGTGGCCGCTGGCCAGATCGACCTGCACGTCCTGCGTGCCGGGGACGGACTTGAGCG
>JBMFIE010000291.1:0-541 GCA_049976465.1 Thiomonas sp.
CGCGGCAACTTGGCCAAGAGGCGCTGAACCTGCGCGGGGCGCTGGCTGCGTATCTTGGCAAAGGCTTGCAGGTGGCGGCCGACCCGGTGTCGGCTGCGGGCATCTACGCCCTGGTCGGGCCGACCGGCGCGGGCAAGACCACGACCATCGCCAAGCTCGCTGCCCGGCTGGTGCTGCGCCACGGCACCGCGGCGGTGGCGCTGATCACCACCGATACCTACCGCATCGGCGGGGTCGAGCAGCTCAAGATCTACGGCCGCATCCTCGGCGTGCCGGTGGCGGTGGCGCGCGACGGCGAGGAACTGCAGCAGCATCTGCGCGAATTCGCCGACAGGCGCTATGTGCTGATCGACAGCATCGGCCTGAGCCCGCGCGATGCGCGCATGGCCGAGCAGATGCAATGGCTGCAGGCGCTGGGCGAGCGCGTCACCCGGCTGCTGGTGGTCGGCGCCGGGCTGGCCCCGGCGGCGTATGCCGAACTCTGGGCGCTGTACCGCCGCCTGCCGGTGGCCGCAGTCATTCTGACCAAGCTCGATGAGAG
>JBMFIE010000292.1:0-537 GCA_049976465.1 Thiomonas sp.
GATTGTCGTCGGTGGCGGCGATCACCGAGGCGGCGATCCTGCGGTTCCGGCCGATCATGATGACCACGATGGCCGCGCTGTTCGGCGCGGTGCCGCTGGTGCTCGAAGGCGGGGCGGGTTCGGAATTGCGCGCGCCGCTCGGCATCACCATCATCGGCGGGTTGCTGGTCAGCCAGTTGCTCACCCTGTTCACCACGCCGGTGATCTATCTGGCGATGGAACGGCTGCGCCCGACCGCGCGCACGGCGCCGGAGGCCGGCCAGGAAGCGACGATATGAGGACGCTTCAGGCCGGGCGCGCCGGGAGATGGACGGGCGTGGCGACGTGAGTTTCTCCGCCCCGTTCATCCGCCGGCCGATCGGCACCAGCCTGCTCGCGCTGGGCATCATGATCGCGGGGGTGCTGGCGTATTTTCAGTTGCCGGTGGCGGCGGTGCCGAGCATTCCGATCCCGGCGATCGTGGTGTTCGCCTCCGAACCGGGCGCCTCGCCCAGCATCATGGCCAGCACGGTCGCCGCCCCGCTGGAACACACGCTG
>JBMFIE010000293.1:0-522 GCA_049976465.1 Thiomonas sp.
GGGCAGGACGTGGTGGCCTCCATCGCCATCAAGCCCACGTCGAGCATCCGCCTGCCGCGGCAATCGGTCGACCTGCAGGGCGCCCCCACCACGGTGGAAACCCACGGCCGGCACGATCCCTGCGTGGGCATCCGCGCGGCCCCGATCGCCGAGGCGCTCGTGGCCATCATCCTCATCGACCACGCCCTGCGCCACCGCGCACAATGCGGCGACGTGCAATTCAGCGTGCCGCCAATCGCGGGTCAAATCGACTAAGTCCCTGGTCCCGCCGACAGGAATCGAACCTGTATTTGCCGCTTAGGAGGCAGCCGTTCTATCCATTGAACTACGGCGAGATGAGCTGGCGGATTGTAGAGGCTCGGGGCGGGGTCAGCGGCAGTCGCGCAGGCGCTGATCGAGGTGCGCGGCGAGGGCGTCGCGGGTTTGCTGGGTGAGGGCGCGGCGGGTGTTGGCCTGGATGGGGGGGAGGTAGTTCACCTCGATGCGCAGGCGCGGCGCAGCGCTCATGCGCCACAGACTGCC
>JBMFIE010000294.1:0-520 GCA_049976465.1 Thiomonas sp.
TGCGCCTTGACGGCCTCGAGGGCGTCGACGATGGTGCGTTGCAGTTTGCGGATATCCATGCGGTGTCAGTGCTGGTAGAGGCGGTGTCGTGCGATGTAGTGTGCCACAGCCGCGGGCACCAGGGCGTCGAGCGGCTGGCCGCGCGCAATGCGCTCGCGCACCCGGGTGGCGGACAAGTCGATCTCGGGCATGGCCAGCCGGTGCAGGCGGTGGCCGTGCGCGGCCAGTGCGGCGAGCAGCTCGGGCGGGGCGCTGTCGTCGTAGCCGGGACGGCGCGCAGCGGCCAGATCGACCTGCGCGACGATCTCGCGCCAATCGTTCCAGGTGGGCAGGTTGCGCAACTGGTCTGCGCCGAGAATGAAGGTGAATGCGGTGTCGGGATAGGCGGCGCGCAGCGCGCGCACGGTGTCGATGGTGTAGCTCGGCCCCTGGCGCTTGATTTCGATGTCGCAGGCATGCAGCCCTGGCAGGCCGGCGATGGCCAGATTCACCATGTCCCAACGCTGCTGCGCAGTGGCGG
>JBMFIE010000295.1:0-519 GCA_049976465.1 Thiomonas sp.
GGGCGTGACCACGCCGAGCCGGTCGCCGTCGCCGTCGAACGCCAGGCCGAGTTCGGCGCCGGTGCGCTGCACGGTGCGGATCAGTTCTTCGAGGTTGTGCGGGTCGGCGGGGTCAGGGTGGTGGTTGGGGAAGTTGCCGTCCACCTCGCAGTAGAGTTCTTCGACGGTGCAGCCGAGCTCGCGCAGCAGCCGCGGCGCAAACGCCCCCGCTACGCCGTTGCCGCAATCGACCACGACGTGCATCGGTCTTGCGAGCTTGACGTCGCCGCGGATGCGGCCGATGTAGTCGGCCACGATGCGCGTCTGCCGCAGCGTGCCCGCGCCAACGGCGTAGTTCTCGCTCTGGGTGAGTTCGCGCAGCGCCTGGATCTGCTCGCCGAACAGCGCATTGCCGCCGAGCACCATTTTCAGGCCGTTGTACTCGGGCGGGTTGTGGCTGCCGGTGATCTGGATGCCGCTGATCACCGGCGTGGTGGCGCAGGCGTAGTACAGCATCGGCGTGGCGTTCATGCCCAGGTC
>JBMFIE010000296.1:0-513 GCA_049976465.1 Thiomonas sp.
GCGTGGAATGGGTGCTGATGCAACTGGCCACTGCCAAGGTCGGCATCATTCTGGTCAACATCAACCCGGCGTACCGTGTCGCGGAGGTCGAATACGCGCTGAACAAGGTCGGCTGCAAGGCGCTGGTGACCATGCCGTCGTTCAAGACCAGCGACTATCTGGCGATGCTGCGCGAGCTCGCGCCAGAGCTGGCGCACAGCACGCCGGGTGCGCTGCGCGCCGCGCGCCTGCCCGAGCTTCGGCTGGTCGTGCACCTGGGCGAACACGACGCGCCGGGGATGCTGCGCTTTGCCGAGTGGATGGCGCAGGGCAGCGCAGACGACCCGGCGGTGGCGCAGGCCGCGGCCGCACTGAGCGCGTCTGATCCGATCAACATCCAGTTCACCAGCGGCACCACCGGCTTTCCCAAGGGCGCCACGCTCACCCACAGCAACATCCTCAACAACGGCTATTTCATCGGCGAGGCGATTAAGCTCACCGCAGCAGACCGGCTGTGCATCCCGGTGCCGCTGT
>JBMFIE010000297.1:0-511 GCA_049976465.1 Thiomonas sp.
GTCATCGCCCGCGTGCGCAAGGTGTTCCCCGAGATCCAGGCACAACTGCCCTCAGGGCTGAAGGGCACCATCGTCTATGACTCGACCAAGTTCGTCAACGCGTCGATCGACGAGGTGATCAAGACCCTGGTCGAGGCGGTGTTCATCGTCGCGCTGGTGGTGTTCCTGTTCCTGGGTTCCTTGCGCTCGCTGATCATTCCGCTGGTGGCGATTCCGCTGTCCATCGTCGGCACCTTCACCATCATGCTGGCGCTGGGCTACTCGATCAATCTGCTGACCCTGCTGGCCATCGTGCTGGCCATCGGCCTGGTGGTCGATGACGCGATCATCGTGGTCGAGAACGTCAGCCGCCACCTCGAGGAAGGCATGAGCCGGCATGACGCCGCGGTGCGCGCCGCGCGCGAACTGGCCAACCCCATCATCGCGATGACCATCGTGCTGATCGCGGTGTATGTGCCCATCGGCTTCATGGGGGGCTTGACCGGCGCGCTGTTCACCGAGTTCGCGTTCA
>JBMFIE010000298.1:0-511 GCA_049976465.1 Thiomonas sp.
AGCGGCAGCCGGGCTTGGTCTGCAGCGCGGAAAGATACGCGTGGTGCCGCGCCTTCCACAGCCGGGTGCGCTCCTCGGGGGTGTCGGCCCAGGCGAAGTCGCTGCCCTCGTGTTCTGCGGCGATGGCTTGCACCGCCTGCGCCTGCTCGCGCACCCCGGCGGGCGAGCCGTGGAATTCCATCAGCAGCAGCGGCTGCCCGGGCAGGCCGAGATGGTCGTGGGCGTTGACCGCGCGCACCGCATTGGCGTCCATCAGCTCACAGCGCGCGATGGGGATGCCGGACTGGATGATGGCGATGGTGCAGTCCACCGCCTGCGCCACCCCGGGGAAGGAGCACACCGCCGCGGCCACGGCCTCGGGCTGTGGGTAGAGCCGCACGGTGACTTCGGTGACGATGCCCAGCGTGCCCTCGCTGCCGACGAACAGCCGCGTGAGGTCGTACCCCGCGCTGCTCTTGCGCGCGCGCGTGCCAGTGCGCACCACGCGGCCGTCGGCCAGCACCACGGTCAG
>JBMFIE010000299.1:0-508 GCA_049976465.1 Thiomonas sp.
GGGGGCTGCCGCCGCCTTGAGGCGGCTCGGCGGCGTCGGCGGGCGCCGCCACCTTCGGGTTGCGTTCCTGCTGCGCCGCGGTGATCGTGCTGTCTCCTCCCCCACTGGGTGGGGGAGGTTGGGAGGGGGAGTCTGGTCCATCGCCGTCTGCATCGAGCGGCGGCTCGCCTCGCAGCCAGGTGGCCACGGCACCGACCGTGTCGGCAAAGCCCGCGGCACGTGCCGCGCTGCGTTGCAGCGCGTCTTGGTACACCGCGCGGTATTTGTCGAACATGATGGGCTGGGTGTAATAGCGCTCGACCCGGGTGATGGCCGCCTGGCTGGCGGCCTGCCAGCGTGCTGGATCGCCCAGCAGCTCGGCGCAGGCCTCGCCCAGCGCCTGCGCATCGGCAATACCGACCACGGCGCCAGACGGTCCAAGCGCTTCGTCCTCTTCGCCCAGACCATAGATCAGCTGGCGACACGAGCCCACATCGGTGGTCACCGCAGGCACGCCCGCGGCATAGCC
>JBMFIE010000300.1:0-502 GCA_049976465.1 Thiomonas sp.
CTACGGCTGGCCGAGGATTTCCTACGGCTGCGAGTACGGCGCCCCCGTCGGCCGCTGCACCCCGGTGGGCGGGGCGACCAGCGCGCCGGGCATGGAGCAGCCGATCACTTACTGGGTGCCGACCTCGATCGCGCCGTGCGGCATGGCGTTCTACACCGCCAGCCTATTTCCGCAGTGGCGCGGCAGCCTGTTCCTCGGCGCGCTGGCCGGGCAGGCGCTGTGGCGGCTGCAGCTCGACGGCAATAAGGTGGTGGCGCGCGAGGCGCTGTTCGCCGAGCTGGGCGAGCGCATCCGCGACGTGCGCCAGGGGCCGGACGGGGCGCTTTACCTGATTTCGGACGGCGCGTCGGCAAAGATCTACCGCGTGCAGCCGGCTTGAGCCGCACCGCATGGCGCAGCGCTAAGATCAGACTCGCTTTTGGGGAGCAAACCATGTCAAGAGCCTATGCCTTCGACCCGCCGCATTACACCTACGACGATTACAAGTTGTGGGAAGGCCGCT